>DASPUI010000168.1:0-18944 GCA_035622995.1 Chthoniobacterales bacterium | reverse complement strand
CGTCGCGGCGAACTGGCCAAGGCGAGCGAAATTCAATATGGACGCATTCCGGAGCTGGAAAGGAAACTGACGGACGCGGCCGCAAAAGAGAAAGGGCGCAAATCGACGCTCCTTCGTGAAGAAGTGACCGAGGAAGACATTGCCGAAGTGGTTTCCAGCTGGACGCACATTCCGGTATCCCGGTTGCAGGAAGGTGAGCGCGAAAAACTGGTTAAGCTGGAAGACCATTTGCATCAACGGGTGGTCGGACAGGAGGAGGCGATCAAAGCTGTTTCGAACGCCGTGCGTCGCGCTCGCGCCGGTTTGCAGGACCCAAATCGTCCGCTCGGATCGTTCATTTTTCTCGGACCGACCGGTGTCGGCAAAACAGAACTTTCGCGCGCGCTCGCGGAATTTTTGTTCGACGACGAGAACGCGATGATCCGGATCGACATGAGCGAGTACATGGAGAAGCACACGGTCGCGCGATTGATCGGCGCGCCTCCAGGTTACGTCGGGTACGAGGAAGGCGGGCAACTGAGCGAAGCTGTTCGGCGTAAACCATATTCGGTCGTCCTGTTCGACGAGATCGAAAAAGCGCACCAGGACGTGTTCAACGTGCTTCTGCAAGTGCTCGACGACGGTCGAATTACCGACGGGCAGGGGAGAACGGTCGATTTCAAAAACACGGTCATCATCATGACCTCAAACATCGGTTCGCAATTCATTACCGAGGAGGAATCGAAAGAGGCGCGGTCGCGTTTGGTGATGGATGCGTTGCTCGCGCATTTTCGTCCCGAGTTCCTCAATCGCGTCGACGAGATCATTATTTTCGATCGGCTGAGCGAGGATGATTTGAAAAAGATTGTCGAAATCCAGCTCAAGCGTTTGTCGAAACGACTCGAGCAACAAAAGATTGCGCTTAAGCTCTCTGATTCGGCCAAACAAATGCTGGCGCGTGAAGGGTACGATCCGGTTTACGGCGCGCGGCCACTCCGTCGCACGATTCAAAAAGAAATTCTCGATCCGCTTTCGATCGATATTCTCGAAGGCAAAGTACGCGAAGGCCAAACCGTCCACGTCGATGCAAAGAACGGTGCGTTCGAGTTTAAAGCGGGCAGATAACCGGCATTTCGTTTGAACATGTGGAGCGACTGGCCTGTCTCACGATTCACCATGGTAAAAATTATCGGATCAGCAGTGTTGGCGGCGACGCTTTTGGCTTCGCCGATGTTTGCGGGAGATCAGGCGTGTTGCGCGAAGAACGCATCGAATAACACCAAGGCGATGTGCACCGATTTTGCGAGCTTGAACGTGACCGCCGATCAGAAGTCGAAGCTGGAAGCGTGGCAGACCGAGTGCATGAAAGCTGGTTGCACCAAGGAAAGCCGGGCAAAATTCATGAAGCAGGCGAAAGGGATTCTTTCGGCTGATCAGTACGCAAAGCTCAAAGAGCAATGCGAGAAGTCGAAAAAGACAGAAGCCTGAGATCGAAAATAATTCAGTGAAGCGCGGTCGCTACGGCGGCCGCGTTTTTTTTCCGAGACGGACGGGCGGATTTAAAATCCCGACGCGCTGATTACTTCGTCATCGTGGATTAGCAGACCGTGGCTCTTCGGAGCGCCATTTGATGACGCCGGGTTGAAAATCACGAGATATCCGTAACGATGTTGCCCACGCTATCGGGTAAGTCCGCCGGCTTCGGTTCCGTCTGCCAATCGATCGTCATCGCGTCACGACCGTTTTGCCTCATCCAGGCCGTAACGATTTCTTTATAGATGCTTGGATATTCGCCGTACTACGATTGACCTGAAGTCGCGCGGGTGGTGGTGTTTAATTCGTTGAGTGTGGAGTGTGCCGAACTTACTGGCACGGCTCCGTCCGTTGAAACTGCTGCCGGGAGATTGGTTGCATTACTTTTTATGCTTTTCTCAAGTAAATCTGCAAGACGCCAGCCAGCCTTGTGAAGCTCTTCCCGCACAACGCTAGATGCCCACTGGCGGTAAACAATATGATCCGGTTCCGGTTTTTCGGTCGCGTCGCCGGCGGCAATCGTGTTTCCCTGATCGACCTCCGAGTGGACGTCATTTAACTGCAGTCGCTCGTGTGCTTCGCGCGCGATCGGCAGGATTTCGTCCGCCCACGCTTCGGCATATTTTTTCAAATCGAGATTCGCTGGCAGGCGCCAGTTCTTCGGTTCGTCCGCAGCCATCTGGCGCGCCATCTTTTCAATGGCATCGTACATTTCTTTCTTCTGCTGATCTTTCGGCGTCGTCGGCGGGAATTGCGGCAAAAGCGTGCTGACCGCGTCCAGGTCCCAAAAGCCGTGAAGTTTCTTGTAATGAATTCCGCGTTGGGGCGCGGGATCGTCCGACAAATGAAGTCGGAAAGTGTTTCCACCTTCGTCGCCCAGGCTCGATTTGTTCTTGTCGGGGTCGGTTTTCTGACCTGATTGGTCAAAATATTCCGCGCCGACATGAAGCGGCTGGTGAATGTCGCCGACGTAATGTGCGAGCAAGATCACCGCAACCGGTTTGGTGATTTTGCGCTCGTTATCCTCCGGCGTCTGGCCGCGCAACACGCTAACGCAATACGGAATCATGTGCACGATGTCCCATTTGCTGCGACCGGCTTTGCCATCGGAGTATTTTTCAACCGTTAGGACTGGAACGTCTGTGTAGTGAAACCAATGATGCGAGGGAATCGGGGAATTCAGATCTTCGGTTGGCGGATTTGCCCGCCAAAAATCACGCAGCTGTTTGTCGATGTTCGGGTGATCCGGATAATTCGGAAATGCATTTGGATCGTCGGGACCATTTTTATCCCAAGCCTTTATTTCATCCGCGATGACCGACGCCCGTTCGAGCGTGATCCCGTCGATGATTGCGCTGATTCGTGCTCCAGCCGGTTTTGTCGCAAGCAGTTGATCTGCGATCGCGCCGACAATCTCGTGGCCAGCTGGGCCGTAAGCAGACACCACGGTTACGCCGGCGAAGACCAGAATCAAGAAAATCGCGGCTGGCCTCTTCAAATTAGAAGGGCAATGGAAATTTTCGCGTGAGCTCGCGCACTTTTTCGCGGATGCGAGCCAGCGCCGCGTCGTCTGCCCGATGCTCTAGCGCTTCAGCCAGTAAGTCGGCAATCTCGAGCATATCTTCTTCCTTCATTCCCCGTGTGGTTACAGCCGGCGTGCCAATGCGAATACCGCCCGGTTTGAAGATCGGGTAGGTATCGAACGGAATTCCATTCTTATTTACCGTAATCCCGGCCCGATCCAGCGTCTCCTGAGCTTCTTTGCCGTTAATTTCTTTCGGGCGAAGATCGACCAGCATGAGATGATTGTCCGTTCCGCCGGAAACGATGCGAAAACCGTGCGCCGCCACTCCCGCTGCCAGCGCCTTGGCGTTGATCACGACTTGTCGCTGATACTCACGGAATCCCGGCTGCAGTGCTTCATAAAAACAGACCGCTTTCGCTGCAATCACGTGCATCAGCGGTCCGCCTTGGACGCCGGGAAAAACGGTCGCGTCGATCTGTTTGGCAAAATCTTTTGTGCACAAAACGATGCCGCCGCGCGGTCCACGCAAACTTTTGTGGGTGGTGGTTGTGACAAATTGCGCGTGCGGAATCGGACTCGGATGCTGGCCACCGGCGACCAGTCCGGAAATATGCGCCATGTCGATGAAGAGCAGCGCACCGACCGAATCGGCAATTTGGCGCAGCCTGGGAAAATCGATGATTCGTGGATAGGCTGACGCGCCGGCGGTGATCATTGCCGGTCGGACTTCTTCAGCCTGCTTTTGCAACGCGTCGTAATCGATCTGTTCCGTCTTATCGCTCACGCCGTATTGCGCGACGTTGTAGAACTTGCCCGAGAAATTTGCTGGATGCCCGTGGGTAAGATGGCCGCCATGGGCGAGGTTCATGGCCAGAATCTTGTCGCCCGGTTTCAAAACCGAAAAATAAACCGCCATGTTTGCCTGGGCGCCGCTGTGTGGTTGAACATTTACGTGATCGGAGCCAAACAATCGCTTTGCTCGATCAATCGCCAGTTGCTCGACCGTGTCGACGTTTTCGCAACCGCCATACCAGCGCTTTTTTGGATATCCTTCGGCATACTTGTTCGTTAGGCAGCTGCCCTGCGCTTCCATCACAGCGCGGCTGGTAAAATTTTCGGAGGCAATCAATTCAATGTTTTCGCGCTGCCTTTTCTCCTCGGCCTGAATTGCGTCAAAGACTTCAGGATCGACCTTGCGCAAATCAGGCGGTGCCGCGAAAGGTATCGATCCGCCGCCGGTTTGATCGCCCTGAAATTGTGGACCACTCATGAAATAGGAAGCGCGGCCTGGGCGCGAAGTCCGTGCAAGTTCGCTCTGTTCTACGAAGGAGAGGACACTCGGTAAAGCGTTTTTGATTGTCCGCGCACACTCTTCGTAAACGTCCCGGCCGAGACCAATTGGGTCGGGGACATCGCGCCAAACCGTCGAACCGGCCTCTTCAAATTCGCGCAGCAGAAAAGTTTTCTCAATTCCACCCGGAAAAAGCAGATGGATTGTCTCGAGGTGCGCGCCGGTCATCGCGAAAATGTGGGTTGCGTGATCGACCAGTTCCGCGGTCAGCGGCTGGCTGCGCTGCTGACTAATATCGACGCCGTCCTTCTCGCAAACCTGCACTGCATAAAGGCTCGGGGGTTGACCGCGAACGGCATGCACGCCGGCTGAAGCCACTTCGATGTCTTTACGATTTCCCACGAGCCGGCGGAAAAGGCCCTCCGCAATTGGGCTGCGGCAAATATTACCAGTACAAACAAAGAGAACGCTTTTCACGATTGGCGCCGGGCGCGCGCGCGCGCAAGCAAGGTAAGATCGAAGGAGATCAAGGTCAATCGAAGCGCTGGAGTGTCCGGTGCGGCGCTGGTCTGGGTTGAACTCGCGTGTTTGGTTCGAACGCGCTTTAATCCTGCAATGAAAGCAATATTTCGAGCCTTGTTTCCTGTCGCCATCTTCGCCATCTCGACTGGTTCTGCGCAGGTCGAAGAGGAAAGCAAGTTGATCACCGGCAGGCAATTCCCTGTCGGCTTCGGGGTTGCAGAATCGAGCGTTTCGCCGGATAAGCGCTACGGAGTTTTAGCACCGGCGGATTCGGACCATTACGACGAAAATGGAAAACCGCAGAACAAAGTAGTTGAGATCGGTACCGGCCGCGTCCTGGCAACCATCGAAGCCGAGACTGGTTTGGTGCACATGAATCACGGCGGGATTTTGCCGGCAAGCTGGTCGTCAGACGGATCATTCGTACTCTGGCAGGTGGATGGCAAGTGGTGCCCGCGCGCGCTGGTTCTTATCAAAATCGAAAACGGCGAGGTGATATGGCAGCGCGATTTACTCAAGTTAATGCAACAAGAGATCCTGGCCAGGACGCGCCAGGCCGATCCCAAGAAGTATGCGGCGGCCAAGAAAAGGAATGCCGGCAGCGGCGAGCATTTCCCCGATGGCTTCACGATCAACGTGAGCACGGCCGAGGCAGAGAACGGCCCTCTTTCACTGCCGTTAGCCTTGCATGCCGAACTGGAGTCGGATCCGAAAGGAATCGAAGGCTTCCCTGAGAGTGCCAAGATCAATACCGAACTCGACGGGATGATCGATCGCGAAGGAAAAATGACTTTCAAAAACTTCGTTCACTGATTCGAAAGCAAATTAATTCATCATGCGATCGCTTTGGAAGCGTTTTCGTTATCGGCTGGAGTGGCTGGGCCTTTTATCGGCCGCGAAAATGATTCCGCTGCTTTCGCGCGATGCCTGTTATCGATTAGCGATGTTCGCCGGCGCGTTGATGTCGGTTCTGGATCGGCAGGGGCGAAACGTTGCGTCTGCTAATCTTGAAGCGGCCTTTGGAGACGACCTGTCGAATTCGGAGCGGCGCAGAATTGTCCGTGCGTCGTTTCAACATTTCGCCCGCAGCATGCTCGATCTTCTGTGGAGCCCGCGTCTGACCCGCGAGAATTTTTCGCGCTACATCGAGCTGGAGAATTTCGAGGAACTGGTGCGGGCCGCCGGGCCTGACCGCAGTGTGATGGTCGCTTGTTATCACTACAGCAATTTTGAATGGCTCAGCCTTGCCTGCGGTTATCTCGATTTTGCAGGAACGATCATCTCGCAGGAATTTAAGAATCCATTGCTCGATCCGATTTTCAAAAAACTGCGCGAGCAGTCCGGCCACGAACTGATTGCGCGCGGACGCGGAATCATGCGGCTTTACAAAGTGCTTCGGCGAAAAGGACGAACCGCGTTGCTGGTCGATCTGACGGTTCCGCCGACTGAAGGCGCCGTTGCAATCGATTGCTTTGGTTTGAAAACAAGTGCGACTTCCGCGCATGCGTGGCTACACCAGCAGACCGGTGTGCCGATTGTTCCGGCGCACTGCGAACCGCTTCCGAGCGGCCGTTATCGATTGGTCTTTCATCGCGTGATTGATGCGCCAAAGGGCCGACTTGGCGCGACGAACAAAAACGAAGATATGAACCATCGACAGATCGCGCAGGCATGTTGGGATTCATTTGAGCCGTATGTTCGGAGAAATCCGGCGCCATGGCTTTGGATGTACAAACACTGGCGCTACAAACCGACCCATGCCGCGCGGCCATACCCGTTTTACGCCCAAGAATGGCGTCGGTTCGATGAGTTGATCGAGCCCACCACCAATCATGCTCGGCCCGAGGTTTGACAAAAGCGCCGCCTGCTCTTCAAGTTACCGCTGTATGCGAACAGTGTCTCGAAATTTCCTTTTAATCGCCGGAACAATCTTATCTCTCACCGGTTGTGAAACCGGGCGGCTGCTCACTGGCGGTGGCGGCGGCGCCTATCACGTGACTGCTTACAAGCCTAACGACCCATCGGCTGTGCGGGTCAAGGTTTCTCTCTCAAAGCAAAATGTTTATGTCATGGAAGGGGATCGTTGTTTGATGGCGGCGGCAATTTCGGTCGGCTTGCCGGAAAAGCCTACGCCACGCGGCAGTTTTACGATTTATTCAAAACAGGAACACAAACGCTCCGGTGAATACGGATTTAGCGTTAATGGGAACAACGTGACTCCCGCCACTGCAGGGAACGCCTCCGGACAATACGTAGGTTATCCGATGGGTTACTGGTGCGAATTCGCGCCCGGTTACGGGTTTCATCAGGGCTTTGTTCATCCGGTGCCCCGAACTCACGGCTGCATTCGATTGAAGGGCGAGGCCGCGCCGAAGTTCTACGCTCTGATGCGAATCGGCACGCCGGTAAACATCGCGACCACTCAACCGGAAGATGCAACGATCGGCCCGAAGGTGCAGCGAGTGGATGATTCACGAACGCCCGATCCCGATCCGCACATCATGATTTCGGATGCGGCTTTCCCGAGCCCAACCGGGCAATTGCTCGAATAGCCGATCTGCGGCAGATTGCCGCTTGGATTTGTGAGCGCAAACCTGATTTCCAGCGGGACGACCGCACGCGAGAAAGTTAATCTGCGGACGCCGGATGTGATGGCGGCGGTTCAGGAGCAGGTCGAATCGCATTATCGCAGCGACATCGTCGATAAAGTGCGGCGCGAAGGCGGTGTGATTGCAGTCGGCGATACGACCGTGCGACTGGCCAAGCAGTTTGGTTTTTGTTATGGCGTCGAACGAGCGATCGATCTCGCCTATGCCGCACGCAAGGTTTTCAAGGACTGCCGGCTCTTCATTGTCGGGGAAATCATTCACAATCCCGAGGTGAATCATCAGATCGCTTCGTTAGGCATCAAAAATCTCACCGGGAAAAATAAACAGGCTGAGATTTCAGATTTACAGCCGGACGACATTGTCATCGTGCCGGCGTTTGGCACCGAATTATCGATGTTGCAGCAAATCAAGGAGCGCGGCTGCCAGATTGTCGATACCACCTGCGGCGACGTGATGAGCGTATGGAAACGGGTCCGCAAGTATGCAAGCGAATCGGTCACTTCCATCATTCACGGCAAAGCCGAGCACGAGGAAACCAAAGCGACCAGTTCGCGCGCGCTCGGTGATGGCAAAGGACATTACCTCGTTGTTCTGACCCTGGCCGATACCGACTACGTTTGTAATTACATTCGCCATGGCGGCAACAAACAGGAATTTCTCGATAAATTTCGCGGAGCCTATTCGCCCGGTTTCGATCCAGATGTTCACTTGCGAACGGTTGGCGTTGCGAATCAGACCACCATGCTGCGCGGCGAAACCGAGGAAGTGCAGCGCCGCGTTCGCCAGGCAATCATGGATCGAGATGGCGCAGAATTAGTCGAGCGAAACTTCCGCTTTTTCGATACGATTTGCGGTGCAACGCAGGAACGGCAGGACGCCTTGCGCGAGTTGCTCAACGAAAAAATGGATCTTCTCCTGGTGGTCGGCGGTTATAACAGCTCAAATACTTCGCATCTTGCAGAGATGGGCGAAGAAAAATTACCAACGTACTTCGTGCTCAACGCTTCGCGGCTCGTGTCACGCGAAGAAATCAAACATTACGATCTGCATGAGAAGCGTGAAGTTATTTCCCACTTCTGGTTGCCGCCCGGTCCCGCTGTTGTCGGCATCACAGCCGGCGCTTCCTGCCCCAACAACTTGATCGAAGAAACGTTGATCCGTCTTTTCGAGTTGCGCGGAATTCCGAGAAAACAGCTCGAGCTGGCCGCGTAATTGTCGCCTGCCTAACGGGTAACAATCGCGTTACTTTTCTCAGGCTGCGCCGAGCGCCTGACGGATGGATCTTTGGATATGAGTTTATTCGTTGTTGTTCAAATCTTGTTCTTGCAACTGTGCGAAACGGTTGCGGCAAAGGTTGAAAGGGACGCAAGGCGCGAAGAGGAAGCAAACAGTCAACATTACCCTCGGCGCGAAAAGGCGGCCTGGGTTTAGCCGACGCTTAGCCAAGCAGAGACAGATCGCTTGACCGGAAGATCGAGATCGGGCAGCCTGCCCAGCCATGAATGCGCTTAATCGATTTGCGGACCCGGTTTATTGCATCAGTCGATTGATTGTCGGTTTAATGTTTGCCAGCCATGGCGGACAAAAGATTCTTGGATTTCCCCCGGGCGGTCACGGCATGCCGAGCGAAACTTTGGGAGTAATCGGTGCCTGGATTGAATTGGCAGGTGGACTCCTGATTGCGCTCGGATTGCTAACGCGACTGGCAGCATTCATTGCGAGCGGCGAAATGGCCGTCGCGTATTTCATGGTGCACGCCGCCGGCGGATTTTTTCCGATCCAAAATCACGGCGAGTCGGCGGTATTTTATTGCTGGTTCTTTTTCTTTGCCATTTTTTACGGCGGAGGCCGCTGGAGCATTGACGCTCTGATCGGCAGGGGAAAAGCTGGCGCGAGCGTCTCGGCCTAAGGTGCAACGCGGCTAAAACTCGATGAAGTCTGCTATCTTCGCGTTCGCAATTGCTGGCCTAGCGCAGCTGACTTTTGCGCAGGAATTCAAAGATTTCGGCAAAGATCGCCTCAACAATTCTCCGCGGCATGCTGATTGGATCGATCTCAAATCGGGCGATCGCACGATCAAAGCGTTCGTCGTTTATCCGGAACGCAAAGACAAAGCGCCAGTGGTCCTTGTTATTCAGGAAATTTTCGGCCTGACCGACTGGTTGCGTAGTCTGTGCGACGAGCTGGCCGAGAACGGCGTGATCGCGATTGCGCCCGATTTGTTGAGTGGCCAAAAATACGAAGACGGAGACTCGGCGAGCAAGGCGACTCACGCGCTGCCGAAGGAACAGGTGGTCAGTGATCTGAATGCTGCGGCCGATTATGCGCTCACGAAAATTCCAGCCGCCAACGGTACGCTTGCCGTCTGCGGGTTTTGCTGGGGCGGGGGATGGACGTTCAACTACGCGCACATGAATCCGAAATTGAAGGCGGCGTATTCTTTTTACGGAGTGGGGGTCGATAATCCCGAGGACGCTGCCAAAATTGTCTGTCCGGTTTACGGGTTTTACGGTGAGAATGACGAACGCGTGAACGCGACCATTCCGAAAGCGGAAGAGTTGATGAAGGCCGCCGGCAAAAAATACGAGCCGGTGACTTACCAAGGTGCAGGCCACGGCTTTATGCGCTCGGGCGAACCGGCTAATCCCAATGTCCGCGAAGGCGACAAAAAAGCGCGCGACGAAGCCTGGGCGCGCTGGAAAACGCTGCTTAAACAGCTTTGAGTCGTGGGGCCGCCGGTCCGCGGCATTCGGACGTCACTTGCTTATTTCGCACTCATTAGTTCATCCACTAACGGCTGGGCGTCGTAGATATTTCGCAGAGCTTCGATGATGGCGGCGGAATCGACTGACACGGCGCGTGCTTGTTTGTCGGTGAAAATGCAATCGAGCACGAGCGATTGAATGTTGCCGTCAAAAATAATTCCGACGAATTCGCCGGCCTTATTTACCACTGGACTGCCACTGTTACCGCCGATGATGTCGGCGTCCGAAATAAAATTAAACTGCGTGGTCATCGCCAGCTTATCTTTCTTTTCAATCCAGCGTTGCGGCAAATCGAATGGCGGTCTGTTTTCGTGGTCGGCCGAACGCTGATAGAGACCGGCGAAATCGGTGAACGCCGGAATCTGTTTTCCGTTTTCCTCGTAACCGCGAACCGTCCCGTAGGAAAGCCGCAAGGTGAACGTTGCGTCGGGATAAGTATTCGTTCCTTCAACAGCAAAGCGCGCTTTGGCGATTTGGCCGTAAGCTTGCTGTTTAATTTCGTCCTGCGCGTCGCGAGCTTTCTTCGACTGACGTGCGGTTGGATCGATCGCACGAGCAATGTCGATCATCGGATCATGCGCGGCGTCGAGCGCAGGTTTGCCGCCGGCGTAAATCTTCTTGCGGAACGCGACATCTTTCAGTTGCGTCCCTTTGACGAGTTCGTTTGCGCGCTCGACCGGCGATTTCCCGTTCAAAACCATTTTCACCAGTTGATTCGTCGCGCCGAAGGCGTTGGCGAAATCGGTCAATGAATCTGTCAGGGTCAAGACCTCGACGTCGTCGTAGACCTGCTCAGTCGAGAAAAGCTCCAACTCCAACGATTCACGACCGCTATCGCGAAATTCTTCAATCCGCGCGCCATTTGGCTTGGCTCGTTCATCGGCCGCGCGAACAAGCAGTCGAGCATATTTGAAAAGCATGCTGTAAAACGCACGGGGCTGCCGATAAACGCCAAACTTTGGCCGTTCCATTTCGAGGTAATCGTAAACCGCTGCGTTCTTCGCGATCTCAGCCTGCGCCTTTCGGATTTGATCGAAGGCCGAAGAGGTCGACGCAAATTTGGGGTCGCGCGAAATTGCGTCGCGCAGTTTCTCTTCGCGCGCCTGGAGGGATTGCCAAATTTGCGGGTCGAGCAGTCCGGCGAGATAACCGTCGTAGCGCTTGCGATTGTTGGTAATGCCAAAATAATCGTCGCGCACGCGCCGTGCGTTTTCGAATGTTCGGTCGCCAAAACTGTGCAACAGAACTTCGCGCCGTTTGAACATGCCGAGGACATAAGGCAGGAAGCGGTCGCGCATGTCAGCCAGTTCGTCGGTGGTCAATAGACGGTCGGTTTTGCCCGGATGGCCGCTGACGAACGTCAGTTCACCATCGGCTGGCCCGCGCGAATTCATTTTCAAGTAATTCTCGATCTTGGCCGGCTGTCCGTTTTCATAAACACGAAAGATGCAGATATCGAGATCGAATCGTGGATACTCGAAGTTATCCGGATCGCCGCCGTAAAATGCGGCCTGCTGTTCCGGGGCGAATACCAGCCGGACGTCGTCATAGCGTTTGTAACGGTAGAGATTGTAAACGCCGCCTTGATAAAGTGTCACCACGTCCGAACGCAGACCGGTCTTGTCCTTGCTCTCCTTTTCGATCGCCGCGATCGCAGCATTCCGCGCATTCGCGGCTTGCTCGCCGGTGACTCCCGGTTTCACCGTTGCGTTGACGCGTGCGGTTACATCTTCGATCGACATGAGAACGTTGAGCTCGAGATCGACGCATTTTTTCTCTTCGGCCTGAGTTCGTGCGTAAAAACCGTCGTGAAGATAGTTGTGCTGCTCGTCTGAAAACTTCTGGAGCGCGTCTGCGCCAACATGATGATTGGTGATCACCAGCCCGGTTGCTGAAATAAACGAACCGCTTCCGCCCGAGTTGAGGCGCACACTCGCTTTCTGGAGATGATCAAGCCATTGTTTCGTCGGCTCAAAATTATATTTCTCCTCGAGCTGCTTTAGCGGCGGCGCGTTGTAGAGCCACATTCCCTCATCGCCGAACGCCCGATCGCTCAGGCTGGCCATTAAACCTGCACAAATGAAGAACGAAATATTGCGCATGAGCCAGACCATAGAATGCGTCTGACGAACCACAACCCAGAAGACCGATCCTACCGGAAACGCGGTTGCTTTTTCGGATTAGCCGCCAGCAAAGCCTTGGACCGGCGAATGCGCGCGCCTTGTGAATGAAAAAACGTCCGGAGCGCGGGAGTGAAAAAGGACGAACCGTCCTTCCGCGGATTGAAATCCAAAAGCAGTCGGGCCTGCGGGTTTAAGAATCGGTTGCGTACATCTTCGATAAAAAACTTCCAGTGCTCTGGCGACCATTCTCGTCCGCTGCGAGCGCCGCCAATCCGCTGAAAACAAATTCGATGCGCGGTAACCAGATCGAATCTCTGGTTCAGATCGGGCAGGGGAACATTGGGATCGATCCGCGAAACGACTCGACGGACTTGAAACAACTCGAGCGTGTCGCGAAAAAGTTGATGATCGTCCAGATCAAGGCCAAGCACTTGGTGGCCGAGAAATTTGCAGACATAGAGGAAATAACCCGCGCCGCAGCCGAGGTCGAGAATGGAGAGCGGCGGCGAACGATCGAGCCAGATATCCTGCGCGCGTTCGATGTTGATCCGAATCCAGTATGGAACATTTGCGAATCGATTGATGGCAGGAGAATTCAATCCTTCGGGGTAGCGCTCGCGTAATTTTGCGACAGCGGCGGAGTCGATTGTCGCCAGAATGCGGCGAGCGCTGACCGGATGGGTCCAGCGGGTCACGTGCTCGGCAAGACTTTCTCTTCCTTCGCGCGAGACAATTTTCCGAATTTTTCGAGAAAGCTTCATCGACTGAGGAAAATCCTAAGCGAGGTCTCAAGATCGACAAGATAGAAGGCGACCGTTTACGACAAAGTAACGGCCAGATATGCTTTCCGCCCAACATGAGTGAAGCCAGCCATAGAAAATCCATGATCGCAGCGATGTTGCTGATCGTTTGTGTAATCAGCTGGCTTTCCCTGGAAATGCCGCATGGATTGTTTACCAATACCGACGAACTGCTAACGGCCGAACGAACGCGCGAAATGCTCCTGCTCGGTCGGGCTCCAGTCCATATAAATTTCGAGCCGTCTTTCGAGAAACCACCTTTGCAGTACTGGCTCTCGACTCTCACGCTCGGAAAAATTACCAATCCTCAAGTCGCACTCCGAATTTGGCCGTTGCTCTTCGGCACGCTGACGATTCTGGGACTCGGTTGGCTGGCTCATCTGGTCGATCCGGCGAAGACGTGGCTGGTCTTTGTCAGTATCGCACTCTTCGTTTCATGTCCGCTTTTCCTGACGGAAGCGAGCCGTTGTCTTCTTGACAGTGGACTGATGCTCTTCACGACCGCGGCAATTATTTTTTCCCAGCTCGCGCGCAAAAATCCTGCATGGTGGACGGCGGTGGCCGTTGCCTGCTGGCTCGGCGCACTCCAGAAGATTCCGCTCGGATATCTTTTTTGGATTTTGATTTTGGTTGCGCGTCTTACTTCGTCACAGGAGCGTCGGCGGTTGCGTAACGGCTGGCTTGCCGCGGCAATTGCCCTTGGAATAGTCCTGTTCGCGATCTGGCCGGCAGTGCAGTTGGTGAAATTTCACTGTTCAATCGCGGACGCAATCGGTGTGCGCGAACTTCCGGTTTTAACCGGTCCGGAGCGGCTCTTGAGACGGCGATTTCTGGAAGTCCCGATTCAAATGATTGCGCAATGGCCATTCGGCATTTTCGCCATGATTGCGCCGGTTGCGTTGCTCGCTTCCAAACAATGGCGGTCGCGAGCAATCGTGCGCGAGTTATCGATTCTCTCGCTTGGCGTTCTCATCCTCGCTTTGATTTCGAATTTTCGATCGATTCGATACATGCTCCCGATCACTCCGCTTTTGTCTTTGCTCCTGGCGATTGCCCTTCTGTGGCTACTGGAACAGAAAAGGAAATTCGCGCGGTTGATTGTTCTCGTCACCATCGGATTTTTCGTCGCCAGCGTGATTGAGGCCGCAATCATGATTCATGTTCGTCGACGGGACGCAGCTGACCAACTGGCGATCGCGTGTCGAATTGGGGAACTGCAACAACCGGACATTCCGATTTACGTGATCCGGTCGACCACGGGCGAGATCGGTTATCAGCCTTTTTATTTGTTCTACGGCAATCTGCGTTTTCCAGTCAGCCGGTTTTGGACCTCTGAGCTTCCGCAAGCGAAGCTGGCCGTTCCGTCAATTGGTGTCTGTACGGCCGACGATCTTCCGTTGCTTGAGCGGAAGATTGGGAACGTGAAGGTCGATCTGCAACAGGGCAACATCGTTTGTTGGCGCGCATCAAACGATTGAAAAAAACGCGCCGCAAGTTCATCACGGCGCGTTCAGCTTTACGAATTACTTATTTCAGCGTGATCTCGCGCATCGTTTTGTCGCCCAGGATCTCGCGAACTTCCATCCGTTTCACCGAGCCCTGGCGTTGCATATCGGCAGTACCGATGATTTTGCTATCGATCGGATCGATCTTGTCACGCAGTCCGTCAAACGCGGCCATGTTTTTGAACTCCTGCATCAACAGGATGTCGAAATCATGGGGACTCGAGGCATCGCCGAGAAGGATTTTGTAATCCATAATGATCCCTTGTTTTTTCGCCTCATCGCTGGTGGCTTTGTATATTTTCGCCAGCATTTTGAGGTAATCATCGGACATGCCAGGCTTGGTTTTCACCATTGTGATGGTCCAAACCGGGCCTTCGGTGTAGGGCGCGTCGCTTTGAGCGCGGGCAAGGCTGCTAAAGGCAACGGATGTTGCGAGAGTAAGTGTTAGAGTCAGGAGTTTTTTCATATCGAACAGTGTGGTCTGTGGTTTTCCCCTGCGCCAATGAAATCCAGCACAATGTTTGCGCCGTCGCGGTGATCTCTGTCTATTGATCGGCAATGCAGAATGAGGGAACGAGGATCGAGGACTACGGTTTTCTGAGCGACACCCAAACCGCTGCGCTCGTTAGTCGCGATGGATGTGTCGACTGGCTTTGTCTTCCGCGTTTCGATTCAGGCGCCTGTTTCGCTTCGTTGTTAGGCGAATCCAAAAACGGTCACTGGCGGTTTTGGCCTAACGAAAAGATCGAGAGATGCAGCCGGCGTTATCGTGGCGAGACGCTCATTCTCGAGACCGGTATCGAAACCAAAAGCGGCGCCATTCGATTGATCGATTTCATGCCGCCGCGTGGCGAAAATCCCGACATCATCCGGATCGTCGAAGGAATTCGCGGCGAAGTTCCGATGAAAATGGAGCTGATCATCCGCTTCGATTATGGCCAAGTCGTCCCGTGGGTGCGGCAATGCCATGGTGGGCTCGAAGCGATCGCCGGCCCGGACGCATTGATTTTGCGAACACCGGTTGAGACCCATGGCAAAAATCTTACGACCGTCGCTGAATTTACGGTAAAGAAGGGCGATCGCGTCCCATTTGTCCTGAGCTGGTTTGCCTCCCATGAAGAACCGCCGAAACCAGTGCACGCGGAAAACGCGCTAAGAGATACCGAAAAATTTTGGGGGCAATGGTCGCAAAAGTGTCATCGTAAAACGCATTGGAAGGAAGCGTTTGTTCGATCCCTGATCACGCTCAAAGGATTGACCTACGCCCCGACGGGCGGGTTGGTCGCGGCCGCGACAACTTCTCTGCCGGAGCAAATCGGTGGGGTTCGTAACTGGGATTACCGTTACTGCTGGCTGCGCGACGCGACTTTCACCCTGCTTGCCTTCATGAACGCTGGATACACCGACGAGGCGAAATCGTGGCGCGAATGGCTGTTGCGAGCGATCGCCGGCAGCGCGTCGCAAATGCAAATCATGTACGGCGTGCGCGGGGAACGGCGACTGGAAGAATTCGAAGTGGCGGCCCTCAATGGCTACGAGAATTCGAAACCGGTCCGGATCGGCAACGCAGCTTCTCGTCAATTTCAGCTTGATGTCTACGGAGAAGTTTTATTCGCAATGTATCGCGCCCAAATTGCCGGTCTTGAAACCGACGAAGACGATTGGGCACTTCAGGAAGGTTTGATGAAATTTCTCGAATCGAACTGGCAGCGACCAGACGAAGGAATTTGGGAGGTGCGCGGCGGTGCAAGACATTTCACTCATTCGAAGATCATGGCCTGGGTCGCGTTCGATCGAGCAATCAAACTGGCCGAAGTATGCAACTGCGCGATCAGCGAGAATCTCGATCGCTGGCGCAAGATTCGCGATCAAATTTATCGTGAAGTGTGCGAGCGTGGCTACAATTCGGACAAAAAAGCGTTTACTCAATATTATGGCAGCGACGCGCTCGATGCGAGTTTGCTCCTGATTCCTCTGGCCGAATTTCTTCCGATCAGCGATCCGCGGGTCATTGGAACAGTCAACGCAATTGAGCGGGAGCTGATGCAGGATGGCTTTGTTCTTCGTTATCGACCGCAAGAAGAAAATGTCGATGGATTGCCGGGTTCAGAAGGAGTGTTTTTGCCCTGTTCTTTTTGGCTGGCGAATTGTCTGCATCTGCTTGGCCGCAAAAAGGAGGCTCGCGAGCTATTCGAGCGCTTGATAGGATTAAGAAACGATCTCGGATTGCTCTCGGAAGAGTACGATCCGGTCGCGAAGCGTCAGTTGGGAAACTTTCCGCAGGCATTCTCGCACGTCTCTCTGGTCAATTCCGCGTTGGTGTTGAGCGATCAACATTCGATTGGCCGTTCTTAACAAGGACGAGTTGGGATTTGTGTTCCGAAAACGTCGCGCAACGCGGCGCGCGCCGCATGGTAACCGCACATTCCGTGGACGCCACCGCCGGGCGGCGTTGACGCTGAGCATAAATAAGTCCCTCGAATCGGCGTGCGATATGGCGTCGGGCTAAAAACTGGTCTGGAGAGTAATTGCCAGAGGTCTGCGGATCCGCCGCTAATATCGCCGCCACTTAGATTCGAGTTGGAATTTTCGAGATCGACCGCACTCGTTTTATGCCGCGCCAGGATGCAATCGCGAAACCCCGGGGCAAATCGTTCAATTTGCGACTCAATTTTTCCTGAGATATCCGTTTCGCAATTAAACGGAACATGAGCATACGCCCAGAGCGTTTGCTGACCGCGCGGCGCCCGCGTTGAGTCGAAGAGACTTTGTTGCGCGACTAAAACAAACGGACGTTCCGGGATTTTCCCGTCCGCGATGTCGCGCTCTGCGCTCCCGATTTCATCTAATGTCCCGGCAACGTGAACTGTCCCCGCTCGCCTGCAACTTTCAGATTTCCACGGAATTGCCGAACTCAACGCGTAATCAACCTTGAATACTCCCGGAGCGTGCCGAAACCTTTTGAGTCGTCTTCGATATCGGTCCGGCAGGCCATTTCCGGCGATGCGCGCGAATTGCCAGGCCGAAACGTCGAACAAGATGGCCCGCGATTTCGGCAATCTCTCAATGTTGTCGATTCGACGGTTGACTTCGATCTCGCCCCCGAGCTCGCGAAAATGACCGGCGAGCGCGTTTGTGATTGTCTGCGAACCGCCGCGCGGAATCGGCCAGCCAACTGCGTGACCGGCCGCACCCAACACCAGCGCGAATGCGGACGAGCCGACCATTTCCAATGGTAGAAAAGAATGCGCCGCAATACCGGCAAACAAAGCGCGCGTCGTTTCCTCTTTGAATATTGTCTTCGCCAGAGAGTGTGCCGGGCACAGCGCCGGGATTCCAAACCGCGCAAGCGCGAAAGGATGCCGCGAAAAATGAAGGAGCGGTCGCAAGATTTCAACACTCAAAGCGTCCCAATCGTTGGAGAGCGATTTCATTAGCCATCGATAGACGCGACCATCTTTGCCTAACGAGTCGGCCGTGCGATCGACATTTCTATGCAAAGCTGCCGCCGTTCCGTCATCGAGCGGATGTGCCAGCGGGATTTCCGGCTGGATCCACTCCAGTCCGAATTTTTCCAGCGGCAGTGTTTTAAAGAATGGCGACCCGGCGGCCAGGGGGTGAACAGCGGAACAAACGTCGTGAACAAAACCGGGTATCGTCAGCTCGGCTGATCGTGCGCCGCCGCCGATCGTCGAGTTTCCTTCGAGAACAAGGACGGACAGGCCGGCCCGCGCCAGCGTGATGGCAGCTGCGAGACCATTCGGTCCGGAACCAACCACTACCGCGTCGCAATCAAAAGCCACAGTTCACGCACTAAAGGATTATCCATTGTTTTCCAATGCAAACCAATGCGAAGTCGCGCAGCACCGTTTGAATTCTTTATTGTCGTTTGCTTTTGCCGGTTCAATTCGCCATATTTCTCGCCTGATCGCGGGGTGGAGCAGCCTGGTAGCTCGTCAGGCTCATAACCTGAAGGTCGCTGGTTCAAATCCAGCCCCCGCAACCAATCCCCCATGCCGGCGTCCTACCGAGTCTATATTTTGGAAAACCCGAAGAGGCGGGGTTACATCGGGTTCACTGAAGACGTCGCCCTTCGCGTTAAGCAACATAACGCAGGGATGACTCCTTCGACGCGAGGACGAGGACCGTGGAGGCTGGTTTGGCAAAGTAATCCGCTTGAGTTGAATCATGCACGTCACCTTGAGCTTCACCTCAAGCGCCAAAAAGGAGGCAATGGCTTCTATCAAATGACCGGATCGCGTAGATCCTAGGTCGCTCCCCGCCTTGGCGGG
>DASPUI010000167.1:0-5308 GCA_035622995.1 Chthoniobacterales bacterium | reverse complement strand
CCCGTGAGTTATGAGACGACTTTCAAGTTTTAGAGGCGCCTCGCGCATTTCATTGCGCTGGCAGTCGGTCTTCTCGGTCGCCCTTATCCTCGCTGGCATCGCGTTCGGCGCGGACGAGCAATCGGCCAACTCGATTAGCCGTGAAGTAAAAGACATTTTCGATAAATCGCGCGCCGCGGTCGTCAAAATTCATGCGGTCGACCCACACGGCGAACTGTGCGGCACCGGTTTTTTTGTCGATCCGACCGGCACGCTTTACACTGCCTACTCCGTCGGCGGTGAAGCCGAGAATTTCACGGTAGAATTCAAAGGCAAGAAAATCCCTGCCCGGCAGCTGGTCGCGGATATTCGAAGCGGACTCGCGATTTTGAAAATTGATTCGATGACGCCGGAGCTGCCGATTGGCAAATCCGACCAAATGGAAGTCGCGACTCCCGTTGTTTCAATTGGATTTCCGCTCGACCTGGGCGAAACGGCAAATTTTGGGATGATCGCCGGATTCGACCGCAAATATCTGGGCCATTATTTTTCCACGATTCATCTGCGGGCCAACCTGCCGACCCAGCGGGGCGAGGCGGGCGCGCCGCTGTTGAATTTCAAGGGTGAAGTGGTGGGCATTGTGGTTAGCAGTCTCGAAAACAATTCGTCGTGTTACGCCATTCCGATTGAGGCGGCCGAAAAAGTTCGCAACGATTTTGTTCGTTTTGGCGAGGTTCGGCACGGCTGGATTGGGATCGATGTAGCTGAAGCTGCAGAACCCGTCGCCGGCTCGCGTGCCGAAATGACGAATATTTTACCCGATACGCCGGCGGCCGATTCTGGGGTGAAGGAAGGCGATATCCTCATTCAGATCGGCCAGAAGCCGATTCGGCAACCAGAAGATGTCATCGATGCTTCGTTTTTCATCACTGCTGGCGACACGGTTCCGATCACCGTAATGCGTGGAGATCAGAAACTCACCTTCAACATTCAGGCAGATCTCCATCCTTCCAGCAAAGATATTCCGATTCTGACTGACGGCTCTCTTCCAGCGATGAGCAATCGGGCGATTCCGCTAAATCTGCGATCTGCGCCGCAGAGAACACCGTAACTGTAGAGGCGCTCGCCGCGGCGAGCGCGTTTCTGGCTCGGCGTCTTGCGAGGTACGCCGCTACAACATTCGTTTGAATTCCCTTTCGTCGAGAATCTTTACGCCCAGCTGTCTTGCTTTGTCGATTTTGCTGCCCGGTTCTGAACCGGCCAAAACATAATCGGTGTTTTTGCTCACACTGCCGCTGACGTGTCCGCCACGCGTTTCGATTTCGGCACTCGCTTCTTCGCGCGTCATCGATGGCAATGTTCCGGTCAGAACAAACGTTTTTCCCGCAAACGGCAGGGCTGCCAGCTTTTTTACCGAAACTCTCTCGCCCTTCGGTTTGATTCCAAGTTGTTTCAACCGCCGCAGGATCTTTTGCCCGGCATCAGAAGCAAAAAACTCGAGAACACTCTTCGCAACCACCGGCCCGACTTCGGTCACAATGGCCCCTGTTTTCTCACTCTTACTTTTCGATGGTTCAGCAAATCCGGCTTTGATTAGCCGTTTCGCGATTTCATTACGCTGGTTTTTGTCGGCTGCGTGATAACCGATTACGTCACGGAGCAAATGGGAACTGGCGACATCTTCAATCGCGTCGTGAAATCGCGCCAGCTGGGTGGCAGTCGTCTTGCCAACCTCGGGAATCGCGAGCGCAAATAGCCAGCGCGAAACGGGCGCAGTTCTCGCGCGTTGAATCGCATGAACGGCTTTGGTCGCGTTCTTTTCACCGAAGACGCGGGGCGCTTCATCCGTTCCGAGATTCAATTTCGCAAGGGACTCAGTGTCTAACTCGAACAAGTCGAGCGGCTCGCGAACAAACCCGCGTTCAACCAATTTGTCCGCCACAATTCCACCGACGCTTTCGATGTCGAGCGCTCCGCGGGCGGCAAGAAATTCCAATCGGCGCGTTGTTTGCGCCGGACAGTGAAGGTTCTCGCAGCGCCAGGCAACAAATTCAGGATCGCGGCGGATCGGCCGGCCACAAACGGGGCATTGACCGCCGAGGTGATCGGAGAAATCAAACCGCTTGGCCTTTTGCGGCCGCTTCGATTTCACAACCTCGACTACCGCCGGAATAACCTCGCCGGCCTTCTCAACGATGACGCTATCGCCGATGCGAATGTCTTTGCGCTTAATTTCGTCTTCGTTGTGCAAGGTGGCGCGGCTGACTGTGCTTCCGCTGACGAACACCGGCTCGAGGACAGCAACCGGCGTCAGGATTCCAGTGCGCCCCACCTGAATCACGATGTCGATCAAGCGCGTTTGGACGCGTTCGGCTGCGTATTTGTAAGCAATCGCCCAGCGCGGTGCTTTAGCGGTGAACCCGAGCTGCTCGCGTTGAGCAAATGAGTTTACCTTGATCACCGCGCCATCGGTCTGGTACGGAAAATCTCCGCGGACGCGATCGAGTTCGTGAATGGCCTGCAAAACCTTCTCAACCGAGTCCGCCACCCACCAACGGTCGTTATGCGGCAGCCTCAATTTCTCAAACAATGAAAAGATCTCCGAGTGAAAATGAAGATCGAGGCCTTCTGTCGCGCCGGTGCCGTACAACACGATGTCGAGCGGCCGATTCGCGACCAGCGCGGGATCCAGCTGCTTGAGTGACCCGGCGGCAGCGTTGCGTGGATTGGCAAACAGCGGCAGGTCCGCGGCCTGGCGCGCATCGTTCAATTTTTCGAAACCGCGCTTATCCATGTAGACTTCGCCGCGAACTTCGAGAATTTTTGGCGCAGCTGATGGCAATCGCTCCGGCACCGAGCGAATGGTGCGGACGTTTTGGGTAATGTCATCGCCGACCAGTCCATCACCGCGTGTGGCCGCATATTTCAATTCTCCGCCTTCGTACATCAGTGAAACCGCCACGCCATCCACCTTGGGCTCGATCACGACCGGAATCTTCTCAGCCGGCAGGAGTCGTGTGACCCGCGCGTAAAAGGCCGTGATCTCTTCTTCCGAATAGGTGTTGTCCAGACTGAGCATCGGCAGACGGTGCTCAATTTGCGAAAACCCGTGCAGTGGCTTGCCGCCGACTCTCTGGGTTGGCGAATCATGCGCGAGCAACGCGGGGAATCGCTCTTCAAGATCGACCAGCTCGGCGTAAAGCCTGTCGTACTCGCGATCAGAGATTGTCGGGGCGGCCCGTTCGTAGTAGCGCTGGTCGTGCTCCCTGATCTCGCGACGAAGTTGTCCGACTCGCCTAGCTGCTTGTTTCTCGTCTTTCGCCATAAACCATGATACAAACAGCAGAAGGATCGACAATGAACGGCCAGGAAAAAATCCTGGGAATCGAGGGCGGCGGAACCAAGACGGCTTGGGTCTTGGTAAACCGGCAGGGGAGCGATTTCAAAATCCTCGACCAGGGGAAATTGCCACCGTCGAATTTTCGCCTGACCAGGCCGGAGAAATTGCGCGCGATTTTCGACAAATTGCCGAAAGAAATCGATCGTGCGGGAGTTTTTCTCGCCGGTTGTGGCCCGGAAGATCGGGAATCGCTGTCAGGCCTGTGCGCGGAAATCTGGCCAAAAGCTAAAATTGCTGTCGGGAGCGATCGAGAATCTGGCTTTGCGGCGGCTCTTGGACATGGCGATGGGATTGCGGTCAACGCCGGGAGCGGTTCGTCCGTGACCGGTCGGCGTGGCGACCGTGTCGAGAATGCTGGCGGGTGGGGGCACGTTCTCGGCGATGCCGGTGGCGGCTATTTTCTGAGCATCGAGGCACTGCGTTTGATTCTGCGCGAGTACGACTTGCATCGTGGCGAAGTGCAATTCACGGCCAAGGTTTTGCGCGCTTTGACTCTGAACAATCTCGATGAGCTGGTTCGCTGGGCGCAGACGGCCGACAAAATGGAGGTCGCAATGCTGGCACCGCTCGTGTTTCAAGCCGCTGCCGAAGGCGACGCACGGGTGAATGAGATCTTGGAAGAAGGCGCGCAAGTTTTGTGCGAGTATACCGAGGCTGTAGCCGCCAGGCTTCATTTGCTTGCTCCAAAGATCGTTTTGATCGGCGGGCTTTTTTATCGTGATTCGATTTACGCGCATGCGTTTCGGCGGCGGCTGAAAAAGAATTTGCCGGATGCACGCTTGACTCATGCCGAGCGAGCTCCCGAGATCGGTGCCGCCTGGTTGGCGGCAGAGTTGGAAGGCCAGCCAGTTATCCGCGGGGTTTCAGACGACGAGAAAATAGAAAGTCTCGCCGCGGCCCTGACCGAACAGCGCAATCCGCGTTCGAAGGACTTGGAAAAGATGAGTGTTCGAGAATTGATCGAATTATTTATCGCCGAGGAAAAATATGTTCAGGAAGCGTTGCGTAAGTCGATCGACCAGCTTAGCCACGCCGTTGAGATCGTTGCCCAATCTCTGGGCAAAGGCGGCCGGTTGTATTACGTCGGTGCTGGAACGAGCGGTCGACTTGGGGTTCTGGACGCGAGCGAAATCCCGCCAACGTTTGGCGCGCCGCCCGAATTAGTGCAAGGGATTATCGCTGGTGGAGCGCGTGCGCTTTCTCGCAGCGTGGAAGGCGCGGAGGACGAAGAGGTCGGCGGCGCCTTGGCGATCGATGAGCGGGGCGTCAAGGATGTCGACGTGGTGATTGGAATCAGCGCCAGCGGCCGAACGCCGTTTGTTCTTGGGGCGTTAGCGCGGGCCAGATCCTTGGGCGCAAAAACAATTTTTTTAACGTGCAACCCGCCGGTTACAGCCGCGGGCGGTGATGCTGCTCGGGCGCAGTCAACGACCGCGCTTGCTCCGGAGGCGGATTTTAGGATCGATCTCGCGGTCGGTCCGGAGATCTTGACAGGATCGACCAGGTTGAAAGCAGGCACTGCGACCAAGGTGGCGCTCAACATCATCAGCACCGGAGCCATGGTTTCGTTAGGCAAAGTGCATGGAAATTTGATGATCGATTTGCACCCTTCCAGTGCAAAGCTACGCGACCGCGCAACGAAGATTGTCTCTGAGTTAGTACGATGTGATTACAATTCGGCCCGCCTCCAACTCGAAGAAAACGGCTGGAATTTGCGGGCAGTGATCGCCAAGATTGACCAATAGAGCGAATTACAAACGCGAACGTCAGTTCAGCAGCGAACTAGAATAAACGGAGAAAACTTATGCTTTGGACCATCTTTGTCATTTTACTTGTTCTTTGGTTGCTCGGTTTTGTCGGCTTCCATGTACTGGGCGGTTTCATTCATATTCTGCTCGTGATCGCGCTGGTCGTGCTTATTATCCAGTT
>DASPUI010000166.1:0-7051 GCA_035622995.1 Chthoniobacterales bacterium | reverse complement strand
TGGTCCGCGCCAGCAACGAAGCGCAGATCGCCGAGGCGGCCGGAAAACTTGTCCATTTGCCCACCGGCGACGGAATGGCGCTGATCTTCTTCAGCACACCCGAAGCTCCCGTTCGTTGCGCGGTGGAAATTTCACGCGCTGTTCGCGCGCAGGCTCCAGAACTCAAGCTGCGAATGGGTATTCACAGTGGCCCGGTGACAACGGTTGAAGACATTCACGACCGGAAAAACGTTGCCGGGGCCGGAATAAATCTCGCGCAACGGGTAATGGATTGCGGAGATGCCGGCCACATTCTTCTGTCGCAGCGAGTTGCGGAAGACATCGGTGAATTTCGGGAGTGGCAGCCTCACCTGAACGATCTCGGCGAGTGCTCGGTCAAACATGAGGTTCGGATCCATCTGTTCAATCTTCAAGGCGAGGACTTTGGAAACCCGGCGTTGCCGGCGAAAATTGTTCAGGATCGCGCAGCGGTGAAGAAATCGCGCCGGTCGCGGTTCGGATGGTGGGCGATTGGAGCGACCGTCTTGATCTTTGTCATCGTGGGATGGATCTGGTCCGAGCGAAACGCACACTCTCGTTTGGCCTCGGACAAATCGATCGCTGTTCTTCCGTTCGAAAACTTCAGCGATGATAAGGCGAGCGGTTATTTTGCCGACGGCATGCAGGACGATATTCTCACCGCCCTTGCCAAGATCAGGGATTTACGTGTCATCAGCCGCACATCGGTTGAGAATTATCGAGGTGCGACCTTGATGCACAATCTTCGGGCGATCGCCAAGACTCTGGATGTCGCCAACATCCTCGAGGGCAGCGTTCGGAAGGTTGGAGATCGAGTCATCATGAATGTGCAATTGGTCGACGCGATCAAAGACCGCCATCTTTGGGCCAATAAATACGAACTTACGGTCCAGGACTCTGTCGGAATTGATGGGCAAATTGCCCGCGAGATTGCCACAGCCTTAAAAGCCAACATTACCTCGGATGAAGCGGCGCGGATGCAAGGCAAGCCGACAGAGAACGCCCAGGCCTACGATCTTTTTTTGCAGGCGAAAGAATACGAATTCAAACCGGATACCTTCCTGCAGGATTATCGCACGGCCGAGCAGTTGTACGTTCAAGCGATAACGCTCGATCCGAAATTCGCCCTGGCGCATGCCCGACTGGCTGCAACCCGCGCCCGCATTTACCACTTTTTCGAGCCAACCGAGCTTTGGAAGCAAAGCGCATTGTCGGAAGCGAATCTGGCTTTGCAACTGCAGCCGAATCTGGGCGAAGGGCACTTTGCCATGGGTCTTTGCTACTATTGGTTCGGTCGCGATTACGAAAACGCTTTACGGGAATTTGAGATCGCAAAAAAGTTACTGCCTAACGACAGCGCGATTCCGTGGAATATTGCGGCGATCAAGCGCCGGCAGGGACGCTGGCAGGAAGCGGTTGATAGCTACGAGCAAATCCTGAAAGTCGACCCGCGAGACTCGAATGTTGTTCGGGATCTGCTTTACGCCTATTGCGCGATGCGGGATTGGCCAAACGCCAGAAGATCTTCGGAGCGGCTGCTCGCGCTTTCGCCTAATTCAATAAATGCCAAAGCTCAGGCTGGTTACGTTGACTTTTGGGTGAACGGCACCACGACGCGATTGAAACAGGAAATGGCCACGATTCCACCAGGCAAGGATCCGGATGGCGAGGTTACCAGCTCCCGGCTTGATGCGTCGCTTATTGATCGTGATCTGAACGCTGCCGAAAGCATATTGGCCGCATCGCCGAGAGAAATCTTTTCTTATTTTAATAACGTCGATACTCCCCGCAGTTATTTTGCAGGAGTCATCGCCTTGGTTCGCGGTGACGAAACAAGGGCGCTCTCCGAGCTGGAAAAGGCCAGGAATGTTTTTGCCGCCGGGGTAAAAGAGTCGCCGAATGTCCCCGAGCCGCACGCGTTTCTTGGCTGGAGTTGTGCATTGCTCGGCAAAAAAGACGAGGCAATCGCCGAGGGAGAGAAGGCAGTCCAGTTGCGCCCGGAAAACCAGGACGCGCTTGATGGGACGGTCATGAACGCAATCCTGGCGCTAATTTACGCCCGCGTCGGCGAAAAAGAGCGGGCCCTGACTTTGCTCGAGCATCTTCTTGCCGTTCCCGGACCGGTCGATACGGCCAACTACAGTGTTACGGTAAACGATCTCAAGCACCGCTGGGAGTGGGACCCGATTCGCGACGACCCGCGATTTCAGAAACTCATCGCTGAGACAAAACCGTGACCCCTGGGAGATTTTTCGCCGAGCTCAAGCGACGGAAAGTTTACAGCGTCGCGATCGGGTACATCGTCGGCGGTTGGGCGCTGTCGCAAGGTGTTGCGCAGGTTTTTCCGGTCTTTGACGTTCCGAACTGGGTCGTGCGGCTGATCGTCATGCTGATCGTGCTCGGTTTTCCAGTCGCGCTCGCTTTGTCGTGGTTTTTTGATCTCACCCGCTACGGAGTTGTTCGGACACCGGATGTGGATGCCGGCAAAATGAACATGAGAGCGGGCGTGTCCGGGTCGATTGAGCCGGACCCGAACAGCAAATCGATTGCTGTGCTCCCGTTTAGCGATCTCAGCCCGAATCACGATCATGATTATTTCAGCGACGGGATCGCGGAGGAAATTCTAACGGCATTGTCGAAGATCGATAATCTGCGTGTTGCGGCGCGGCGATCGGCATTTTGGTTTAAAGACCGCCAGGCCGATCTGCGTGAGATCGCTGGCAAGCTTAACGTCGGTCATATCCTCGAAGGAACCGTCCGGCGCGATGGAAACCGCGTTCGGGTAACTGCCGAACTCATCGACGCGCGGCAGGGTTTCACCATTTGGTCGGACACATTCGAGCGCGAAATGCAAAGCATCTTTGCGCTGCAGGATGAGATCACACGCGCGATCGTGGATACACTGAAACTGAAACTGGCGATTTCGCGGCCACGCCTGTCGCGCGATACCGATGCTTACGATTCGTATTTGCAGGGGCTTTTTAATTCGGATCGGGCGACAGAAGACGCGTTGCGACAAAGTCTCGTTTGTTTTCAGAGCGCACTGGAGAAAGATCCGCAGTTCAGCCGCGCCTGGACTGGCATCGCGAAGGCGTGGCTTTGGTTAGCCGATGCTTACGTGCCGCCGCTCGAAGCATATCCAAAGGTGCGCGATGCCGCTGTCAAAGCTCTCAAAATCGACAAAGGCGAAGCCGAGGCGCACGTTTATCTCGGCGAAAGCAAACGGGTTATCGATTGGGATTTCGATGGCGCGGAAGAAGAATTCCTGCGCGCGGTTGCGCTCGAACCAAATTCGACGCCATCGAATTATTTCATCGCGGCCAATTACGCGGCCCGGGGCGATCGTGACCAGGCTTTGCTTTATCTTCGCCGGACTGCGAACATTGATCCGGCGTCGCTTTGGGTGAACAATTTTGCCTGCGAGCTTTACCGTTATTTCGGTTTATACGATGAAGCGGTCGCGGCGGGCGAGCGTGCGTTGCAGTTGGACGCCACGTTTGTCTATGGCGAGCCACTGCTGGCAGCATTATATCGCGAGATGGGCCGGTTCGATCAGGCGATTGCTCTTTACAAAAAGGCCCAGGAACTCGGTGGCAGACCGGGTTTCGGTCTTGCGATCACTTATGCGCGCTTGAATCAACCTGATCAAGCCAGGCGAGCGCTCGATGCGGCTGTGGCAAATCGCAACTACACGCCGGGCGATGCAATCGCGCATGTGCATGTCGCGCTCCAGGCGGACGACGAAGCAATTCGGGAGCTGGAGCGCGCTTGCGACGAACGATCTTCCTCGCTGCATTTTGTTGGCATCGCTCCTGAATTCGCACCACTTCGTTCGGACAAACGGTTCCTTTCGATTTTGAAAAGGATCGGACTCGAGCCGGAAAAGGTCTTCGGGGTAGGAATAGTCCGCTGATTTAGCGTGTTCAGCTTGATTACGGCGACTGCATATCTGGGCTTTTGTTGCGGACGGATGCCGCGGTTCTGTAAATCCCGTTCAGCGAGTTGCATTCCGACGACCAGCGCCGCGATCAAACCGAAATACAAAATCGACATCGTCCAGCGCTGCCCGGACGTAACTTCGTAATATTGTCTCTCGGCTTCGGTGCGCCTGCGAAATAGCGAAATCACCCGTGGCAGCGACAAGAACACCATGAGCCAGATGATCAAATTCATGTATTTCCATCCGAACCAGAGAAGCACTGCCAGCCCAGGCAACCATAGCCAGCGCGACAATGCGGTCACAATTCGTCCGCCATCGAGAAAGCCGACCGGCGTGAGATTAAAAACATTTAGGAAATAGCCGGAGTAGGCCAGGGCGATAAGAATCGGGGCATGCGCTGTCTCACCCAGCGAATGGCACAACAGGGCGCCGAGCGAGCCGAGCATCGGACCGCCAATACCAACGCAAGCTTCCATCCATGCATTGCGCGGCTGGTCTTTCAACAGAATGAATGCGCCCATGAACGGAATAAAAACCGGCGCACTGACCTTGAGCCCAAATTTTTTGGCTACTATAAGATGGCCGCACTCGTGAACGAACAGGAGCAGAACAAAACCGAGCGCGAACTTCCAACCCCAGATGCTGGCGTAGATTCCAATCGAAAGCAGCATCGTTCCTCCCGACTTGAGAATGACCGGCAGGAATTTGAGCGCGGGCAAGATGAAAAACTTCAGCTTGGCGAAAAACTTCGCGATTATCACTCCTGCGGCAGCCAGTGGTCCCAGCGCCTTCTTAGTTCGAGTCCAAAAGTTCTCGCGGTGTGGACCGGCAACCTCGGTGACTTGAGGTTGAGTATCCATCAAACTAATGGGTCGCGGATTTCGTTGAATGCAGCGCCGAGGTGATCGAGCACGTTGGTCGCGAGCAGCGATTCTTCGCTTGCGCCAAAATTGAAAATCGAGATTTCGGCCGCGCGACCGCAAGCCCAGGCGCCAACTCGGGCCGAGTCGAACAGCGACAATTTTTGCCCGGCGAGTCCGGCGCAAACGCCGGTCAGGACGTCGCCCATTCCACCGCTGGCCATCCCCGGATTGCCGGTTGTGTTGTAACTGAGCGGTTGGCCGCGTTCGCACACGATTGTGCGGCTGCCTTTAAACAGCAGCGTCGCCGGAAAATGGTCGCAAAAATTTCGCGCGACGCCAGTGCGGGACATTTTCCCGATGTCGACCAGCCTGCTCATTTCGCCCGGATGCGGCGTGATTAAACGCGGGCCGCGACAGCGTTGCAAGACGTCGACCTTTCCAGCGAGCACGTTGAGACCATCCGCATCGACGATCATTGGCTGCTCGGCCCGCTCGATCAGATTCAAAATCTCGCCGGCGCGGGCGGTTCCCAGCCCCGGAC
Organism: Chthoniobacterales bacterium; assembly: GCA_035622995.1. GTDB lineage: Bacteria > Verrucomicrobiota > Verrucomicrobiia > Chthoniobacterales > UBA10450 > DASPUI01. The sequence goes on along the minus strand of DASPUI010000166.1, from coordinate 1,689 downwards.
CGACGGACCAGACGTCGATTTTTTCTTCCAGCAAATTCTTGTATGACCGGACTGGCTTCACCATTGCCTCGACCGGCGCAGCCGCCGCCACGATTTCGTAAATATCTTCCGGCACGAAAACGTCGACCAAACCAGCCCCTGCAAGCAACGCGCCGCGCGTGGTCATCAGTGCCGCTCCGACAAAACCTTGCGACCCAGCGACGACACCAATCCGACCGAATTGATTTTTGTAGGCGCTAAACTTCCGGCGCGGCAGAAGCGACCGCAGAGAATTAGCAGTAGCAACCAGGTCGTTAGGCGCGGCGTCGGTCACCAGGTCGACCAGCGGAACGACTTCAATGCGACCAACGAGATCGAGCGCGGAATCGAGAATCAATCCGTGTTTGGCAAATCCGATCGTAACGGTGAAATCGGCGATGACAGAGTCTTCCGGGTCCATTTCGCCCGTGCTTCCGTCAAGACCGGTGGGAAGATCGACGGCAAAGACGAAGGCGTTTCGCTCGCGCCGCATTCGATTAATTTCTCTTGCTGCGGACCGAATCGGTTCGCGCAAAAAAGACTTCGCGCCCAACCCAAGTAAACCGTCGAGAATGATCGTGCGCGGGCCGGCTTCCGAATCGTCCGACCCGGCCTCGCGCAACTGCTGAAGCTTTTTGTGGGTCAATTCACTGCAATCGTTTTCGGCAAACGGCAGACGAAGGTCGATCTTCCAGCCGCCCCGCTGCAAATGTTTGGCTGCCACCAGAGCGTCGCCGCCGTTGTGACCCTTGCCGGCAAACACGACGCACGTCTGCGGCTGCGGAAAAAATTGTCGAACCACCCGCGCTAATCCCGCTCCAGCCTGGTCCATCAATGCTTCGACCGCGACGCCGCGGGCAAAAGCGGCCTCTTCGGCCGTGCGCATTTGTGCTGTGCTCAGAATTGGTGAATCCAATTAACTCTCCGAATCGGTTGTCGTGGTTTTCTTCTTCTTATGTTTTTTCGTGCTGGAAGATTGGGTGTGCGAAGACTTGTGCGAATGTTTTCCGCGCGACAAATCAGGGTCGTGCATTCGGGTTTGATCGATGAATGGTTGCAGCGGCACCGTTTCGTTTGAGGCGACGCGCTCCCCCGTAGAACTGCTCGCGACCGAGTAACGATTACGAATTCCGCGAGCGATCTCATCAGCCAGTTTTTGTCGATAGCCCGCATTTTGCGCGTACTGCGCCTCGGTTGGATTGGTCAGAAATCCGCATTCGACCAATACTGATGGAATCGTGGTCCGGCGCAGAACATAATAGCCGCGGCGGCGCACTCCCCGATTTTCAGATGGCGCGCCGCCCGCAACGTAATAATGGATTGCGGATGCGAGCGGCAAACTTTGCGAGCTGTAAAAATAAGTTTCGATCCCATTGGCGCCACTGCGCGGCGTCGCGTTGAAATGAATGCAAACGAAAATCCCATTGCGATACGAATTGGCAATGGCAACGCGGGTGGGGAGGGGGACAAAAACATCGCTGTCACGCGTCATAACCACCCGATAACCGCTGGCCTGCAACAACTGCCGCAGTCGCAACGCCACGTCCAGCGTCATTGTTTTCTCAGCGACGCGCTGGCCGGGAATGCCGCCGCGATCAAACCCGCCGTGACCGGCATCGATCACGACAACCGTTGATGGTCGCGAACTTTCCGCTGTCGAAACAGTGCGCG
>DASPUI010000165.1:0-4519 GCA_035622995.1 Chthoniobacterales bacterium | reverse complement strand
AAAATGGATGCGGCCCGGAATAATTTCAGTGCCGTTTCCGAGAGATTGGCGGCGAAAGGATTGGATATCGAGCCGATCAACAACCAGCTAACCGACCTGACCGATGCGCTCAAGAAATCGCGGACGTATGTGCATTCGTTCAGCCGAAATACTTTTCAACAAGTGGCCATGCCTGGAGAACAGGCTGTTCAGAGCACGGACTCGCTGATCCAAAAGGCGCAGGAGGAATACAAATACCGGCAGATTGGCCTGGCTGCCAGCATCGCAGTGATTGGATTGCTCATGCTGGCCACTTACCTCAAACTCCGCCAATTGGAAAAGTAGGAATGACTCCGATGAGCCCAGACGAACCGGAAAAGAAATTTTTTCCAAGCGGCGCGATCTTCTTCTTCGCTCTTCTCCTGCTGTTCTACGCCGCGCTTTGGCTCGTCGTTTATTGGATCATGATCGCCAGAAGCTGAAACCGATGACCATTGTCCAACTGGAAAAGCGAATTGTTTGGCTCTCGACCCTGTTCGCGTTGACGCTCCTGGGCCTCGCCGCGCTGGCGATCAATCTCTTTCACGTGGGCTTGCCCACTTGCCTCACCGACATCAAGCCGTTTCAGAAAGGCGAACTGATCACCCATTCTCCCGATCATTACGAACTGCATTACGTCGCGCGCATGTGGAAATTCGAGCCGGAGGATGTGGTGATACCAGTTGGATCAACCGTGGACATTTATTTGAGCACTCCCGACGTCACCCATGGCCTGATTTTAGCCGGCACAGATTTAAATCTCATGGCTGTGCCGGGAGTGGTGAACTATGCCCGGGTAAAGTTTGATCGGCCGCGCGTTTATCAACTGCTCTGTCACGAATTTTGCGGAACGGGCCATGACCGGATGGCGGCCGATTTGCGGGTGGTGGATTTGGCGACATTCAACGCGAAGCAGTCTGCGCCAAAGCCGACCCAACCGACCGATCCGGCTTATCGGTTGCTCGAGGCGAAAGATTGTCTCACCTGCCATACGATTGACGGCAGCGAAGGAATTGGTCCGACGTTCAAAGGCATCTACGGCCGCAAAACGAAATTGAAAGACGGATCTACCATTGCAGCGGATGACGTTTATTTGCGCGATTCAATCGTCAATCCAGGCACAAAGATTGTTGACGGTTTTGACGATGTCATGCCGAAGCCGGAGCTGACCGACGAGGAAGTCGACCTCATTCTCAAATACCTCGAGAACCTGAAATAGGAACCAATGCAATTGCCTAACGAATCGACAACCGCCAGTCCGGCTCGGACTATCGAGCCCGGATTGAAACGAATGATCCTGATCGAGATCATTTTTCCGGTGGTGCTTCTGATCCTCGGAATTTATCACGGATTGATGCAGACGCTTTATCGCGCCGGAGTGATTCATCGCGAACAGGTGCTTGGACTTGGTTACTTCCAGGGTTTGACGCTACATGGCGTCGTTAACGCAATTGTATTCACCACGTTTTTTGCCGTCGCCTTCGGCTACGCCATCGTCCGTTACTACCTCGGCCGGCCACTTAACCCGAAAGTCGCGTGGCTTTCGTTTGCCCTGATGATCTGCGGAACGTTGCTCGCCGCCGGAGCGATTCTTTCCGGAAAAGCGACGGTTCTCTACACGTTTTATCCGCCGCTGCGCGCGCATCCGACTTTCTACATCGGACTCACGCTCGTTGTCGTCGGCTCATGGATCGCCTTCTTCAATTGGCTGCCGCCGTATTTTGCCTGGAAGCGCGAACATCTCGGAGAAAAGACGCCGCTCGCGGTTGTCGGGATTTTCGCAACTTTCATCGTCTGGCTCATTGCCACGATTCCGGTGGCGATCGAAATCATTTTCCTGCTTCTGCCCTGGTCGATGGGTTGGGTCGCAACCGTGAATGTGCCGCTGGCGCGAATGCTGTTCTGGTTCTTTGGTCATCCCCTCGTCTATTTCTGGCTGCTTCCGACTTACGTCATGTACTACACGATGCTGCCGAAGCTCTCGGGCGGAAAATTGTTCTCCGATTTCGCCGGCCGGCTCACCTTTCTCTGGCTTGTGCTCTTTTCAGCTCCCGTGGGAATCCATCACCAATTTACCGAACCGGGAATCAGCACTACCTGGAAATTCGTCCACGCCTTTTTCACCATGCTGGTGGCCGTTCCAAGTTTCGCCACCGCGTTCACTCTCGCGGCGTCGATGGAATATGGCGCGCGTGAACGCGGCGGTCGCGGCCTGATTGGCTGGTGGAAAAAGCTCCCGTATCTCGACAAGGACCGCTGGCTTTTCGCTTATTTCTTTTGCGGTCTCGTCATTTTTATTTCTGGCGGAATCACCGGCATCATCAACGCCTCTTACAATCTGGACGTTGTCGTTCACAACACCTCCTGGCTGCCGGCGCATTTTCATCAAACCGTGGCCGGCCCAATTTTCCTTTCTTACATCGGCATGAGCCTGTTTCTCGTTGCCAAACTGACTGGCAAAGAGATCCGGTTCCCGGCCTGGAATGTTTCGGTGCCATACATCTGGACCGTCGGGATCATGACTTTCTCCACCGGACTTTTCATCGGCGGCGCCAATGGCGAGCCGCGCCGGACCAACATGGGAATCAGTTACGCCAATGCCCAATCGAATCTTTATCACGCCGATTGGCAGGTCGCGCGAGTGCTCGGGAGCGTTGGCGGAACGATCATGGCGATTGCTGCGCTCATCTTCTTCATCGTTTTTTTTGCAACGCTTTTCAGCAAAGCGGTCAGGAAAGGCGAGCTCGAGCTGATCGTTTCCGAGCCATATCACGACGAACGCGTTCCCGCGGTCCAGAGCTTCACGCCGTGGCTTGCCGGCGCCGCCTTGCTCCTGGTCATCGCGTATGCTCCGCCGATTACGCAAACCCTTCGAAGCCATTTTCCCGGCTCTCGTGCCTATTCACCGGATAATCCATCGCCGATCAAGATCGCTCCGGCCGATTAAAATGTTTGTGAGACTGGCTCTTGCATTGTCGATCTTAATTTCAACTGCTTTAGCCGCGCGCACCGTTGATGTTTCGCCGCAATACGGACGCCCAGCGGCACCGATCAGGTGGATCGATGAAACCGGTCGCGCACGCGAGCTATCAAACTTTGCCGGTTATCCCGTTATTATCCTGCCGATCTACACCCGCTGCCACGGCGCGTGCATTGCAAATGTCGATCAACTCAAAAAAGCGCTGGATGATTCTTCCGCCAACCAAGCGCAGTTTCGCGTCCTGCTGTTCTCGTTCGATCCAACCGACACCCCGGCCACCCTGGCCAAATATCGCGTGCGCGAAAATATTCCGTTCTCCTGGTTTCTTGGCACTGCTTCGCAACCGGACATAGACGCACTGCTTGAGTCGATCGGGTTTCAGTACGGCAAGGCCGGAACGGAATTCACCCACCCGAACGCTTTGTTTTTTCTCGACCAAAAACTGCGGGTTGCGAAATGGATTTACGGGACGGGTTATTCCGGACGCGATGTTGACCTGGCATTGAAGGTCGCGTCCGGCGAGAGCGACTGGATTGGCCAACATTCCGAATGGCTTTACGCGCTCCTGCTTTTTGCTGGCACCCTTCTCTGCGTCGCCCTTTGCTATTACCTGGCTCAGTTAATTTCCGCGCGCCGAAGCATCGCTCGGGCTCTTGGCCCGTAGTCAATTGCGGCTCGATTGGTCCGCAGCGGCGCGATCCAATCGATGTGCGCTTGCTCGGTTCGGATGGAATAATGACAAAGGCGAATCGCGTCGCGGACAAGAGTTTGGGTTTGCCGGGCGATACCGGGCCGGGTACTCTGGGGGGCATGGTTCCCCATCGTGAACGTTTTCATCCTCTGTTCAAGCGTATTAGACCCGAAAATAACGCCTTTAAAGACGCCATTTTCGGGCACAATTCTCGTTAGACCCATGTGCATTTTGCGAGGTGCGCCGCTTGTCATTGCCTTCGCGCTCGTTGCATGCGCGTCTGAGGAGGAGCGTTACCAATGGAACGTCACGCACGTATATTTGACGCCGCAGGCACGCCAGCGACTCTCGCGCTCAGACCTCGATGAGGTGGCTCGTTTGATCGCACATGAGACGCCAAAACGTATAATGGCGATTTCAGGAGTGCCTAAGGAAGATCACCGTGGCATATTGAGTGTAACCGTTGGTTTACCGAATGGCAGCTCTCCGAGCGATTTCGGCACTTGCATCATCGACAAGCAGAATGGAACGTGGCGCATCACAAAGAAATATGACGGCCTTAGCGCGTCTCTTGTCGGCTTCGGCTTTAGTGATCCTCCTCGCTAATGGGTCTAACCAAGCGATGAAGCGAATCGCCACCAAGTAGAAATTCACTTTCCGTGATTACGCACGTTCACTCCGAATCACCCTCGCTCTCAGCGGCGATTCGCTTATCTTGTTCTCGTTAGACGGACCGGACGATGCGCATTTCCCTACCTGCTCCACGCAAACCCAGCACTCAGGGCACCCGGTGGGCTGCTCTGGTGCTCCTTCGCTTCCGGTCTTCGGGC
>DASPUI010000164.1:0-8080 GCA_035622995.1 Chthoniobacterales bacterium | reverse complement strand
CCGCCGAACACCTCATCGCCGGGTTTGAACTGCGTCACATTCTTGCCAACCGCTTCGACCGTTCCGGCAAAGTCAACGCCCAACCGTGTGTCCTTCGGCTTGCGGAGTCCGACCCCGAGACGCATGACTTTGGGCGTGCCTTCGACGAAGTGCCAGTCGTACGGATTCACCGAAGCAGCGTGAACTCTGACCAGCAATTGTTCGTCATTCGGAACCGGCTTTGCAATCTCTTCCAGCCGGAGATTGGCCACGCCGTAATCGCAATAGACAATTGCTTTCATCAGCTCGCCCTGAGCAGCAGTCTTGCGATCACAATCGTTGGTCGATGTCCAGTAAGCGAATAAGAACCACGCCACCAGCGCGATAATAATCACGCCAACTATCCACTTCAATACGCGCCTCAGCTTCATAATTGAAGCAGGAGATCAATTATTCTTCACAAAAGCGAGGCTAAATAGCGCCGCGACCTAACGAGACCAGCGAATCGCTGCTGAGAGCGAGGCCTCGCTTCGTTTTCTGCTTTCTAATTTCGAATTTCTACTTTTCATGCCGGGTAGCGATTCGCTTCATCGCTTGGTTAGGCCTGTGGCCGTAATGAGATCGGAGTCGCATTTTTCGGCGGATTTCGGATGATGCGATGGTTAAATAAGATGTTTTCAAGCACATTTAGCAAATCAACGGTTGGAGGCTTTTCAGGGTCGCCAAGAGTCCACATTTCTGCGGCTGAAATAACTTCAGCTTGCAACTGTTGAGCAACGTCCGCTGTTTCCGACTGTTTCAACTCAGGTTTCGATAACCGCAGCTCGGTAAACAGGTCTTTGCACGGCAAAGGCTCCACAGCTCTGGGGTGCGGTGCTGGTTGAAGAAATCATCGCGAAACACGTTTAAGATGATGGCGAGAACTTTGTCGTACGCCGTTTTGGCAGTTCCCCTACCAGCGCACCGATCAGCCAAGCGCCTTAGGATCCGCAGAGCCACTTCATGCTTGTTGTCCCAAGTGACGTCGTAATATTTTCCACTGCCGTAGCCCGCCATAGCCCTAACGAAAATTAGACGGAACTTTTCCTCTATTTCGGCGGTGGAGGGGAAACATCGACCAGGGCCGACGCCTGACTAGCGGTCGCGTTCGCCCCGGATGAATTGCTCGACGCAGCGGTAGGCTTCGTCGTCGGTCATCTGAACCGGCGGATGTTTGGAGAAGTAGGCGGAGGGCGAATGGAGAACGCCACCGATCCCGCGATCGAGCGCGAGTTTGGCGCAGCGGATCGAATCGATCGCGATACCGGCCGAATTCGGAGAATCTTCCACCGAAAGTTTGATGTCGATTTCCATCGGGACATCGCCAAAAAGGCGACCTTCGACCCGAATGAATGCAATTTTGTTATCGAGCTGCCACGGCACGTAATCGCTCGGGCCGATGTGAATGTTTTCGTCGGCCAGCCGTTCGCTCATGACCGATTGGACGGCTTCGGTCTTGGAAGTTTTCTTCGAAACCAGTCGCGCCCGATTCATCATGTTAAGAAAATCGGTGTTCCCGCCGGTGTTCAACTGATAGGTACGCTCGACTTTGACACCGCGTTTCCGGAAAAGATCGACAATAGTGCGGTGCAACACGGTGGCGCCGAGCTGCGCTTTGATATCGTCCCCGACGATCGGGAGATTTTTGTCGGCGAAACGCTTGGCCCAAACCGGGTCGCTGGCAATGAAGACGGGCATGTTGTTGACGAAGGCCACTCCGGCCTCGAGCGCGCAACTGGCGTAAAACCGGGTCGCTTCTTCGGAACCGACCGGCAGATAATTGACCATGATCTCGGTGGCCGAATCCTTGAGCTCGGCGATAATCTGCTCGCGGGTGGATTCTTTTTCGAGTGGCAGAAACGTGCGGAGCGGGTCCTGGTCGGCCATATGGGGCGCGAAACTGTCGAAGACGCAACCCATTTTCACGATCGCGCCGGTCAGACTGACCTTGTCGCAAAAAACCTTGGTGCAATTCGGGGGGGCAAAGATGGCTTTGCTGACGTCGAGGCCGACTTTGCGGCGATCGATATCGAACGCGGCCACGACTTCGATGTCTCCTGGTTTATATGAGCCGATTTGCCGATGCATCAGGCCGACGCCTGCGCCATTGTTGGTTGAACCGCGATAAAAATTGATTCCTTGCACCAGCGAACTGGCGCAATTACCAACACCAACAATAGCAATTCTGATTTTTCTCATTCTGGAAATATGCCATCCTACCCGTTGCACTGCGCTGCGGGCAAGATACAAAGAAGGTGATTACTCCAAAGATAACTGATCGCAAACATCCATTAGGTTAAGGGCCTCAAAGCAGAGGTTGGCTAACGAGTGTGCAAACTGACGCAGTCCTCGCTAGGATGCAAGCAATATCCCACTAATTTTTTGAAAAAAGACATTCTGCCCAGCAGTTTCCGGTTAGTCCGGTCGGCCCCTGCGCTTTCGACCGTTTGGTTGCTTTGTCTTTGCGTTCAGGCGCGATGCGAGGTTCCAACCTACACGATTGAAGAGGGAGTTGCCTTGGCCGATGCGCAAAACCCGGAAGTGGTCAGCGCCCGAAAGAAAATTGAAGCCGCCCGCGGCGATTTTATTTCGGCGAGATCAGGCTATTTGCCGTCGGTTATTTCGAATGGTTTTTACGATCAACGGCAGCACCAGGGTGGGACGCGTTTGCGGAATGAAGACTACAACGCAACGGTGCGCGCGCAGGAGAATGTATACACCGGCGGTGCGACTTCCAATCTGGTTGCAATTTCACGATTGAATATCGACAAGCAGGAGTGCGAGTTTCGCGAAATCTCGAACCGCGTCACGATGGATGTACGGATCGCCTTTTATGAGCTGCTGTTGAACCGTTCGAAAGTCAAAGTGCGCCAGGACTCGGTTGGTGTTCTGGAAGAGGAACTGAAGAGCCAACAGCAGCGCTTCGATGCCGGGCTGGTCGGCGCAATCAATGTCCGCCGGGCCGAGGTTGCGCTGGCAAGCGAACGGCCGGAACTGATCAATGCGCAAACGCAGCTCCAGAATTCTTATTTGCGATTGGGCGAACTGTTCGGAATGGATTTCCAGAGCGACCCGGACAAACCGCGTTTTGAAGTCAGCGGACAACTGCAATATCTCGCGAGCCGGCCTGACCTGAACGCTTGTCTGGCGCGGGCGGATGTCTCGCGCCCGGAAATCCAGGCCCGTGAAAAGGACGTGGAGATCGAAGAGCGGCAATATCTGGTGGACCGAAGCGAATTGCTGCCTCACGTCGAGGTCTTTTCCGCCTACGAAATCTACAACGAGCGAGATCCTGACGTCGGTCCGGAATTCAATCACGGTTACCTGATCGGCGTCGATGCGACCTGGCATTTATTCGATGGATTCGCAACCAAGGGGAAGATGCAAGCGACCCGGGCGCGTCACGACTCTGCCCAGCAGGCACTGAAGGCCGCGCGGTTGTCGGTTGCGTCCGAAGTTCGCAGCGCCTTTCTCGATCTGGAACAAGCTGAAAACGTTCTTGAATCGGAAACCAAGAATGTGCAGACGGCGGACGAAACGCTCGAAATCGCCAAGGCCAATGCCAACGCCGGGCTGGGAACACAGCTCGATGTTCTCCAGGCGGCGAGCGACGTGACGCGAACGCGCACTACGCGGTTGAGCGCGATCTATCTGCATAACGTCGCCCTCGCCCGGCTCGCGCGCGCGTGCGGTAGTTCACCCGATGCGCTGGATTTTGGAACCTCGAACATGAACAAGACGACCAAACGTCAAGGTGAGGCCCAAGCCGTCGGCCTAACAAACCCGCCGGCAAAGTTAAGCCAGCGATGAATCCGATTCGCTTTATCTTTGCCATCACATTTTCAATCACGGGCGCAATGCCGGCGATAACGCTCGACGCGGTTTTGAACGAGACGCTGGAAAAGAATCCGGCGATTCAGCAAGCGAAATCGAACCTCGAACAAGCAGCTGGCCATCGACTCGTGCTGCGCTCGATCACCTGGCCAAACTTAAGAGCAGCCGTACCCGCTGGCATCCAGGGTGGACATCAAGCCGGCAGCGACTCGATCAAGGGCTTCATCTTTGCCCGCGGCTTCTTCACCACGCCCCTTGTAAACGCAGCGATCCCGCCGTCACGTCGGCTGGGAGATGTCGAATTTCTAATCGCCGAGCAACAGCTCAACGTTGCAATCGTCGAGCAGCTTCATGCGGTCAGGCTCGCTTTTTACTCCGCGCTCTTTAACCGTCGCCTGGAAACGATTGATCGCGAAGAACAACAGCGAGCAGAACAAAATGCGGCCAGCCAGAAAGATCGATACGAAGCAGGTTTGACCGATCGCAGCGCGTTTACGAGCGCGACCGTGCAGGCAGGCGAACTTTCTTCGCAAATTGAGGCGGCGCGGCGTGCCTACGCAGAGGCGCAGGTGCAACTGGCGGCCGCGACTGGCGAACAAATTCCCGCTGATGGAACGATGCCGGAACCGGAAGGCGAATTGCAATCGCAGCCACTCGATGTCGATCTGGCAAAAGAAACGACTGACGCAATCGAGCGCCGGGCCGACATCCGGCTGGCGCGCTTAATGGTACGCGCGGCAAACGATCAGCAGCGGATCATTGAAGCTGGCTATTATCCGCTCGCGCTCGGAACACTCCAGGGCGATTTTATTCCGACCACGGGAATCCATCGCCAGGGATCCAGTCGACGAAGTGATGACTTCACGGGTTCGGAAGCTCGCGAAGGGGCCGTTTACACCTGGCGAGTGATCGACAACGGAAAAGTGACAGGTGCGGTGATAACGCAGCGCGAGACCCGCCAGATCAACGAAATGGCCTGTCGCAGATTGGAAGCCAACGTGGGTGCGGAACTTGTGCAAATCCGAAACAATCTTAACGCGCTCAAAGCGCGGCAGAAATCGCTGGGCGGAGGATTGGAAATGGCCGAACAAAATGCCACCAGCATTCAGCAGAACCTGGCGCAGGGACTTGTCTCGCAATTGGATTACCGCCAGGCGCAAAATGCCTCTCTCGATGTGAAGAGCGGTCTGCTCACCGCGTCGTTTCAATACAGTGTTGCACTGGCGGAATGGGACCGCGCCACCGGCCGCTATTTTCAATTTTCCGAGGACACAACACCAAACGTGCGTTAGTTCCAGCCGTTGAAATTACCGCAGTCAAAAAAAGTCATTTGGGGCGGACTCGCGATTCTAGTCCTGCTTTTCAGCTTTATTTATTATTCAGCCTTGCCGGTCGCAGAAATTGCAGTCGTGCGCCGCGGAACCGCGATCGCTGCGGTTTACGGCACGGTGCGGATCGAACCGGCGTTCGTCGTCCATGTGCGCGCGCAAAACTCCGGATTCATTCGGTTAGCGGATGAATTTTCGGCCGGCAACGGCGCGATCGGTAAACCCGTGACCAAGGGACAGCTACTGGCCACGATTGCGGACGAAACGACCGCGCGATTATTGAAGCAGGCGCGGGCCGATTTGCAGGCGGCAACGGAGCGTGCCGCGAATCCACTTCCATCCAGTGAACTGCTCAAAACGGCCGAGGACAAGTTGCAGCGACTCGAAAAGGTGCAGGCGCTGAGCAGTGTCCCGGCGGTTGACTACGAAAACGCGAAAAGTGAAGTGAACCGGCTGCGCGGAGCGGTTGCAAACGAGCGGATCGAACAGGACCGGAACCTGCAAAGTTTGCAGGAGACCTGCAAAAAACTCGAAGCACAGATGAAGAATTCTGAGATTCGCGCGCCGATGGACGGTTTATTGACCGCGGTGCAAACGATCGACGGCGAACTCGTTGGTGAGAGCAATCAGCTTTTCACTGTTTCATCGCGGAAAAATTACGTCCGTGGCGAAGTGAACGAGGAAGACGTCGGCGAAGTAAAAGTTGGAATGAAAGCAACTCTCGAGCTTTACGCCTATCGAACCCAGAGTTTCAACGCGCGCGTCTCCTCAGTGCAACCGGCGGCCGATCCTGAAACGCAGCATTACACCATTGTCCTGGCAATGGATAAACCGCCCGACAACCTCATGGCCGGCATGACTGGAGAAATGAATATCATCACCGGTGCGCATGAAAATGCGGTGTTGGTTCCGAGTCGGGCCGTGCTGGTTGACCAGGTGTTGACGATCAAACGCGGAGTCGTGCGCCGGCGGACGATCAAAGCCGGGTACCGCACCCTTGATTTTACCGAAGCATTGAGCGGAGTTTCGGTGGGCGATCATGTTGTCGTGTCAGACCAGGATCGGTTGCAACCCGGCCAGCCGGTTCGGCAACAGCAGGTGGATATTTCGAAAAAGAAGTGACGCCGCCGCTCTACATCGCGTTGCGCTTTCTCACGAATCGCAAGCGCTCGTTAATTCTCAGTTTAAGCGGCGTCGTTTTTGGCGTCGCGATCTTCATTTGCACGCAGGCCCAGACCCAGGGATTTGCTCAGCATTTCATCGATTCAACCATCGGAAGCAACGGCGCGCTGGTGGTGCGCACGAGATTTCGTGAACGCTACGAAAATCTCTCGGCCACGGCCAAAACCAGCACCAACGCCGCACACCGTCTTTATTTTGAGGGAATTCACGACGCCAACGAAATCATGCGCGTTAGCCGGCAGTTTTCGAACGTGGCCTGCTGTTCACCGGTGCTGCGCGGCACGGTTAGCGCGCGGGCCGGCTTTGAGAATGCTACGGTCGACCTTTTCGGTATTAATCCCGTGCTCCATGTGCAGACAACCGATCTTCGAACGGAATTGGTCAAAGGAGACTTCGATGATTTTCGCAATAACACCAGCACTGTCATCATCGGCTCGAAGCTCGCGGAGTTGCTGGACGTAAGCGCGGGAGATGCCATTCAGCTCCTGTCGCCTCGCGGAGAATACTGGCGCTTCACCGTGGCCGCCATCGCGCGCAGCGGAATCGGCGCGATTGATTCAACTCGCGTCTACTGCCACAGCCGAATTGCGCAGAGTCTGCTGCACCGCCCGTACTCCGCCTCGATGATCATTTATAAATTACGAGACCCGAATCGCGCGCCTGCGTTGGCGAGTCATTTCGAAGCGCTATTTCATCATGTCGCGCAGAGTTGGCAGGAACGGGAAGAATCAAACTTGCAGATTTTCTTCACGCTCCGCATCTCGGCTGCAATCACCGTGTCGCTCATCATTCTGCTTGCCGGATTCGGCATTTTTAATGTTTTGACCATGTCGGTCCTGGCGAAAGTGAAGGAGATCGCGATTCTGCGTTCGATGGGTTACCGCCGGTTCGATATCTCGGCAATTTTCCTCTGGCAAGGTGCGATGATCGCCGCCGCCGGCTCTGTCATCGGTTGTATCTTCGGCGCATTGATGACCTGGGGGGTTTCGCAGATTCCGATTCGAATCCGCGGGCTTCTCTATGCCGACCATTTTTTAGTGGTATGGGATTGGCGGCATTACATTTGGGCGACGCTGCTCGCCATCGTTGCCGTTTTCATCGCCAGCTACGTGCCGGCGCAACGCGCGGCCCAGCTTCCACCCGTCGCGACGTTGCGGGGGTCGAGCGTATGAGCTTTCGCTGTCATCAAATCGAGCGCTATCTCGGAGAAGAAGAATCGCGGATCCATGTGCTCCGCGGCGTCTCACTCGATCTCCAGCCCGGCAGCGTTCACGCGGTGGTCGGCCCATCCGGTTGCGGAAAAAGTACCCTGCTCTATGTCCTCGGCTTGCTCGATCAACCGGACGCGGGCTGGATCGAAATCGAGTCCGAACGAATGTCGCAGCTGCCCGATAATGAATTGGCGCGACGGCGCAACGAATTGATCGGATTTATCTTTCAATTCCATTTTCTGATGGAGGATTTCAGCGCGCAGGAAAATGTCACCATCCCGATGCGCCGGCTGGGCCGGTTGAGCGAAGCGGAAATGCGCGATCGCGCCGCGTTTTTATTAGAAGCGGTCGATCTCGGCGATAAACTGAATCGACCGAGCCGTCATCTCTCCGGCGGCGAACAACAGCGTGTGGCGATTGCGCGTGCATTGGCAAACGACCCGCGCGTCATTCTGGCTGACGAGCCGACCGGAAATCTCGATACCGACAATTCGCAGCGCGCTTTCG
>DASPUI010000163.1:0-9066 GCA_035622995.1 Chthoniobacterales bacterium | reverse complement strand
CTGATAATCGTGACAACCGCCGGCGTTTTGGCAGCGTCCGCGTTTTCCTTCAAGCGCATTAGCGTTGCTTTGAGCTGGGGCAAATCTTTGCTCGCCGCGGAATCGAAAGGCTCGTCATTCAAGCTCACTTCGCCGGTATCGGAGATGGTGATGATTTGCTCATCGACGAAATCGGTCGAGGTCGATGTCGCCGCGGTTCCGGGAAGTTGAGTGTTGAGTTCATTTTCGACCTTTACCGCGCCCGCCATGACCATGAAAAAAAGCATGATCACGAAAACAACGTCGATCATCGGCGCGATTTGAAAACCGAAGGCGCCTTCGTTTTGATTTTGCTCGAGCCGCATCCGTTAGTCCTTGTTCACTGCTGAGAAGGAGATGTCGCTAATGCCGGCTTCGGCGCACGCATTCATCGCCTGGGAAACGTAGATCGCTGGAACATCGCGATCGCCACGAATGATGGCGCGAAACGTCGGGTTCTGTGTGCCGGTCACTTTTTTCTCGCCGGTCGCCTTGGCAGTTTTCAGCGGCTCGACCATCGCGCTTGCCTGCGCGAACACGCGATCGTCAAAAACAAAACTCGCCTTCTTATCTTTCCAACGAACATTGACGACCGTTTCCGCGCGCGAGTTGTCTTTCTTCTGCGCGTCCTTGGCAACCGGTAGATTGATTGTTTTGTCGACTTTCAATACCTGCGCCGAAGTGATCGTCATGAAGAAAACGAGGATCGTCAGCAAAACATCGATCATCGGCGCCACCTGAAATTCAGGTTCGCCCGATTCTGCTCCGCCTGCGCCCGCCGCCATTTCTCGTTCCTACTTCGGTTGGTCGGCCGGCGACATCAGCTTACCGGTCTGGCCCGATCCTTTTGGTTGCACCAGCCAGTTGGGAATGGCGGCATACAATTCTTCGTCGCCAAGATGAACGCCGGCGAGCGATTCGTACGGCATTTTACGGAACAAACTGTTCACGACATCCTGGACGTGATGAATTGCGGCCGCCGCCCGATTGCGCAGAAAATAAAATGCGCCGAAGGCCGGAATGGCGATAAAAAGTCCGCTGGCAGTTGCAACCAGCACTTCGCCGATCGCTGCCGACAATCCGGACGGATCGCCGATTCCGGACGCGCCCAGTTTGGCGAAGGCCTTGATCATGCCCGTCACCGTGCCCAGAAGACCGAGCATTGGCGTGCAAACGCCGATCACGGACAAATAGCTGATGTACGTTTGCATCCGCGAATTTTCCTTCGCCAACTCGGCCAGCATTCCCTCCTCGGCCACTTCTTTTCCATCGCCTAACAAACCGATGCCGGCTCGCAAAACGTTCGTCAGCGCGGACGGGTGCTCCTTGCAATAATTGTAAGCGCTGACGTAATCGCCCTGACGAAACAGCGTCTTCACATTTTGCTCGTGCTCAAGTGGCGCAAGTCGGGCGCGGCCGGTCCGTAAAATACCGTCGCCGATCAGGTAAAGCGTCGCGATCGAGCAGAGCGCGATCGGCAACATGACCCAACCGCCTTCCTGGATCTGTTGCCAGAGAGTTTTTGCGCGGACACCATCGCCGCCTGTAGACGGCGATTGAGCAAAGCTGATCGTCGCAAACATCAATAGAAGCAAAATGGCTAATCCTGCGAGATGGATAGGTTTTCGTTTCATAATTTTTTTACGCTCCCGGCGTCGTCACTTGCCGATTTTTTGAATCTCAATGTGCGCGGTTGCCGCTTCAGCCGATTTGGGAAATGTCTCGATCAATTGGGTTAGCGATTTTCTCGCCCGTTCGTTGTCGTCGAGCCGCGCGTAGGAAAGCGCGCTGCCAAGCAACGCCCGCGGCAAAGACAATTTCTCGTCCGGATAAAAAATCGGCACATGCAGATAAGCCATCAGCGCTTCGTCCCATTTTTTCTCCGCGAAAAGTAAATCGCCTTTT
Source organism: Chthoniobacterales bacterium (assembly GCA_035622995.1). Classification (GTDB taxonomy): domain Bacteria; phylum Verrucomicrobiota; class Verrucomicrobiia; order Chthoniobacterales; family UBA10450; genus DASPUI01. Next base: position 7,143 of record DASPUI010000163.1, on the reverse strand, counting down.
TTAATCCACGCTTCCGCCAGGATATCGGGAAGCGTGCTTTCCTTGATGGTGCTGTCACAGATTTTCGCCGCCTTTTCAAAATCCTCTTTCCGAATCAATCCGGCCGCGAGTTGTAACCGCGCTGCTCGCGCCGTCTCTGGATCGCTCACCGATTTTTCAATCTGCGCGGCAAGCGATTCTGCTTCCGCATCGCGTTGCAGTGCGCCCAGAGCCGACACCTTAATTAGCGCAGACTGCGCCCACCATCCTCCCGGGACATCTTTGAATGCCTCATAAAACGACACTACTTGACTGATTTCCGCGAGCGCCTTCTCGGCATGCCCCTGGTCAAGCAAATCGGAAGCTTCTTTCAGTCCGCGAGGTTCGGGGAATTCAATCTTCGCAATTTGCGGAATGTGATAACCAACTTCTCCGCTGCCGGCCCCGATCTGGACCTTTCCTAAAATCATGTCGCCGTCGCGACGAACCGCAAGGGCATCGATCCTTTGTCCAGTCGTCAAAATGATTGTCTGTCCGGGCGATTTGTCAGGCGCGAGCAGAAGCAAAAGCACGACAAACAATTCGCAATTTTTAATTGGCAACCGGAACTGTCGTTTCATCCCTGTTGGCCGAGTGCCTCCAAACGCTTGCGCGCTTCCTGGGCCTCAGCGAAATTCGCCAGTTTTTCGTTGCGCAACAATTCGCGATAAGTATTGGCTGCTTCCTGCGTTTTCCCCAGCTTTTCAAAGGTTTCGCCGCTCCGAATGTAGGCCTTGGCCACCCAGGGCAAAAACTTCTGATACCCCACGTAAACCCGCTGGAAGTATGCGTTGGCTTCCGCCCAGCGGCCGCGCCTGGCTTCAATCTCGCCTAACGAATATACGCTGAAGGCGGTCGATTCGCCGCGCCATTCGCGGACCGACGCGACTTGTTCGAAAACTTTCTTCGCTTCATCCAGGCGTTCCAACGCCAGCAGCGTTTTTGCCTTGCCAACGGTGAGATCTTTAAGCTTCTGCGCTGCCGCAATTCGTTCCGTGCCGTCGGAAAAATAATGCAATGCGCGATTAAAATCCTTTTTTTGGAATGCCATCTCGCCCAAGCCGTTATAGGCGAAATCGACGTTTTCGCTTTTCGGAAAATCATCGCTCAGCCGCTGATAAAACTTCGCCGCGTCGTCCAGTTGCTGTTTCCCTAACAAATAATCCCCGGCTCGGCCAAGCAATGGCGGGCTTAGATCTTCCGGCTTAAACTCAGTGGCAATTCGCGCAATGTTTCTCTCCTCTTCCGCCGGCTGTTTTCGAAGCCGGGCCAGTTCGGCCTTGGCGTAAAAAATTCGCGCTCGCGCGGTAGCCGTTTGATCCTGCTCGGTTGAGCCAAGCAACATGTCCAGCTCGACCCCCGGATCGGATTCAGATTTTGTCGATACTTGGTCCGATTGCTCCAATGGCGTTTTCTTCTTGATGCAGAGCTGTGCCAGTTGCGTCAGCAACAGCTCGACCGCCTCGCGCTTCGGGTCATCGATGTATTTCTTAATTGTGTCCGCAGAGATTTTCTTGGCGTCATCCAGTTTCCCCTCGTGCGCTTTCGCCTTTCCGATCCAGTATATGGCCGAGATGACGGTCGCACTGTCCGGCTTCTCTTGAATGAACTGGTTGAAGAGATCGGCAACCTTGTCCCATTTTTGCTCCTTTTGTAACAGCTTGCTCGCAGCATAGAGCGAGTAATTCATCACTTCGTCAGTTGAGGCGATCTTGTACGAGCGAATGTAAACCTCGACCGCCTGATCTTCCTTGTTGGTCGCAGCGTATGAATCAGCCAGCAACGCCAGGACTTCGCCCAGCTGTTTATTCTTTGGAAACTCATTTTCCCACGACTGGCAGTCCGCGATCACTTCGTCGTAAAGCGACGCGGCATATTTGCAAACAGCGATCCGATATTTCGCATCGCTGACGTAACCGCCCTGCGGATATTTTTGCAGATAGGCACGAAGCTGATTGAGCGCATCCTCATACTTCCCGGCGAAGAGCGCGTTCAAAGCCAGGCGATAATTCACGTCCTCGACATTCTGGCCATGCGGAAATTCGTTGAGATAATTTTTGTATTCGCCAATCGCCTCGTCGTGTTTGCCCTCCATGAACTTGGCGTTGCCTAACAAATACCGCATCTGCTCGCGGTAGGTGCTCTTGGGCTGGGTTTCGAGCATTCGACTGAAATATTTCTCGGCTGCCGGAGGATCATTCGCTTCCAGCGCCACCGCGCCCAGCATATAACCGACTGTCTCGGCATTCGGGCCGTTCTTAAATTCGCGCAGATAATCTTCACATCGTGCCTGCGCTTTCGCCGGTTGATTGATGTCGGCCAGCGAAACGATCAGACCGAAAAGCGCCGGCTCGCGTTCGGGCACATTTTGAAATCGATCGACCAATTCCTGATAAACAACCGCCGCTTCCCATTTGCGATCGATTTCGTAGAAGCAACGCGCCATGCGGATGTAAATCGCCGGCGTGATCGAAGGAATCTTCTGAAACTGGTCGAGCAAACTCTGGGTCCGCGCAATATCGGTCTTGAGCTGGTTATTCTCAGCCGCGAGCTGAGCGAATTGCGATGGATCGGCGCGTCCGGCAACAAGATTTTCGTCGAGCCGGCGCTGCATCGCTGCGATCCGTTCATTCTGCATCCGCAAGATTTGCTCGCGCGGATACGCGGCCCGGTAACATTCCAGGGCATCGGCGTACAACTTCTTGGCGAAGAACTGGTCGCCCAATTCGACCGCCGTTGCGTTAAGATCGAGCACGTTGTCCGCCAGCCCGATACGACCGTGAATCTTGCTGATCGTCTGAATGGCCTTGTCGGCTTGCCCTTTTTGCGAATAAAGCTGCGCCAGCAACATCGCTCCCCGCACCGACATCGGTGTTCGCAGTTCGCCCCCAGCGAGTTTCTCGAGAGTTGAAATCGCGCTGTCAATCTTGCCGGCTTCCTTGTTTGCGGTCGCCCCAAAAAACAGCGCCTGTTCGCGAACTCGTGGATCTTTCTCGATCGTAGCGAATTGAGCTGCAGCCTCCGCATAGTTTCTTGCCAGCAGGCTTGATTGTGCAAAGGCAAAGGCAACCTCACTTGCGTGCGCGCCATTGGGAAATTTCGTTTGGTAAGTTTTGAACGCCGTGGCCGCTTTGTTGTAATCGCCAGCGTTAAAGTGGGCCGAACCAAGGGTGAAAAATGCCGGCTCAAGTTGGGGAGCAAACTCGGCCCTGCCTACCAGGGCCTCCAGATCAGTGGCTGCCCTGGCATAATCACCGGCCTGAAATTCCGCCATTCCTCGTGCGTAAATCTGCGGCAGTTCGGAATCTTGCCCCGCCGGGGCGGAGGCACTTTGTTGCGCGAGCGCGCCGCTTGCGCTCAGAAGCAAAACCAGAACACGTCCGACCGGGCTGACAAATCGGCCGGCACAAAGCGACATGCCAAAAATAGTAGCAACCGCTACCAAGATTGAAAAGCGCCGAGTCGGATCGTGCGGGACGACAACGCCTAATGATTGGCGCTCACGGCGCTCGCGGTTTTGGGGCCGTGAGAAAGATTAATAAGATCGTTCAGGATGTTTAGCGTCTCGTCGCGTTCCGGATCGATCGCCGGTTCCTTGGTATCGTCATCGCCGCCAATAAGGTCGGAATCCTCATCATCCGCGGCCTCAGGCGCAACTTTCATCGAGCCGGCTTTTCTGGCGGACGCGAGTTTCCCCGGATACATGATCAACTGCAGGTTCGGTTTATCCACTGTGTCCAAGGTCAGACGATAGACGCGCGGCTCCTCTTCGTTGCGCGCCAGGCGTTCCTTTGTCCGCATTTCCTTCCGCGCCTTGTCTTCCTGCAACTCTTTGCGTCGCAGGTCTTCATTCAATGAAATACGATTCTGATCGAGTTTCTGCCGCAACTGCGCCATGTCTTCGATCACGTAGTGAAACTCGGGATTCTGCTGCACCCGCTCGGCCGATCGACGTCGCAATTCATCAATGAAGAGCGAATGTGAATCGGCCCATTTCACATAATGTGCTTTCTGGACCTCATCATAAGGCAGACAGTTTTTCAGCGCGCCTTCGCTTAACTCCGGCTCGTCGGTCACACTCGGAAGTACAATATCGGAGGCAACGCCATGCAGCTGAGTAGAGCCTCCCGCCACGCGATAAAATTTCTGAATCGTTAATTTCAGCGCGCCATCATCATCCGAACGACTGCCGAGCAGCGAAGTAAAGCGGCCAATCGGTAGAATCGTTTGCACCGTGCCTTTGCCAAAAGTGTTCTTGTCCCCAACAATGACTGCGCGTCCATAATCTTGCAGGGCGGCGGCGAAAATCTCGCTCGCGGACGCGCTTTGACGGCTGGTCAAGACGACCATCGGACCCGCGTAGGCCAACCCGGGATTGGGCTCAGTGGAAACAGAAACGTAACCATTCGAGCCTTTTGTTTGCACAACCGGGCCGCCTCGCAAAAACAGGTGCGTCAACCCGATTGCCTCTTCGAGCGAACCGCCACCATTCCGCCGAAGATCGACAATCAGACCGGCAATGTTTTCTTTCTTCAACCGTTTGAGCAGCGCCGCAACGTCACGGGTGGTGCTCTTCGCGTGCCGGTCCATGTCGGCATAGAATGAAGGAAGAGTGATCCAGCCGAGTTTTACCGGATTTCCGTTCTCGTCCTTTTTGATAATAATGTCCGCACGCGCTTCCTGGTCCTTCAACTTAATCTCGTCGCGCACCAATTCGACGTTCTTGCGCTGTGATGGGTCCGTCGAATTGACCGGAATAACGAGCAGTCGCACGTGCGTGCCCTTTTTGCCGCGAATCATCTCGACCACCTTGTCAAGGCGCATGTCTCGCACATCGACGAAGTCATTTTGGCCTTGGGCGACGGCCGTGATCCGGTCGCCGACTTTCAACCGGCCGTCCGACTGCGCCGGGCCACCAACGACAAGACTCTCGATTTTGGCGTAGCCATCTTCAGTGCGGAGCATCGCGCCGATTCCAACCAGCGACAAACCCATGTTAATGCTGAAGTTTTTCAAGTCCGTCTTGCTGAGGTATTCGGAGTGCGGGTCGTACGACTGCGCGACCGCATCGAGGAAAAGTTTCACCTGCTCGTCACGATCTTCCTCGTGCACATTGCGTACGAGACGATCGTACCGCCGCGCGACCAATTGCGGGCCGGGCTCGATTGGATGCTCGCTCAACTTTTCCTGCAATACCTCATTCTCAATGCGCCCGCGCCAGAGGTCGTCCGCTTCGGCTTCATTTTTCGGCCACGGCGCGTTTTGTCGATTGAGATCGATGGTTTCGTTTGTTTTGAAATCCATCGGCTGCGCCAGCAGCTCTTTGATTTTCGCGACCCGTTCATCAACCCTCTTTTGATAGAGGTCGTAAATCTCGTAAGCCGGTTTCAGGTTCCCGAGTAAAATATCGTCATCGAGCGCGCTCCCGTATTTTGCGTTGAGCGCATCGACATCACTTTGGGTAAAAAACAGGTGACTGAAATCCAAAAGCTCAAGATAGGTCTGCAAGACCTTCTTCGACATCTGGTCGTTAAGCGGCTGGCGCGTGTAGTGGCCCTCCTCGAGCAACCGGCCAACTGAGACACAGATTTGATCGGCATCGGACTTGGCCCAGGCTAGCGGAGCCGCGATAGCAAGAAGAACGGTGACGGCCGGAACCGTCGCGAGTAGACCGAAGCGCGATTTCATCTAGAAAAGAGGTTTGCCAAGGTCGCAGAGATTCGTCCGAAATCAAACCGACCGCGGGGTAGGATTAACATGTAGGAGATACAGACAACCGGGACGGGTTAACATTCAAAACGAGTGAAAAACTTCTCGCTAAATGCTGCAGATTGCGTTCCATCTGACTTCGAAACTCCGCGCGTAGTTGCAATATTCATTGGCAGCGCAAACTGAGACCGTATCGTGATTTACGAAACCTTTTGTGGCGGCCTCTTTGAGACCAATTGTTATCTGATCGAAGCGCCGCAAGGCTGGATATTATTTGATGCGCCCGATGGCGCCGCCGATTGGGTCGCTTCACGAAATATCGATCCGAAATTATTGCTGCTGACCCACGGCCACATCGATCATGTTCAAGACGTTGCGAAAATCAAAAGGCGGTTCGCTTGCCAAGTCGGTTGCCACCCGCTGACAGCCCCGATGATTTCCGACCGCGATTTTTTTCGCAGTTTCGGCTTCGAATTGGAGATCGAGCCGTCGGAACCAGACTTTCTTGTCGAAGGGACGCCCGCACGAGACTTTCTCGGCCTCGAATTTCAAATTCTTGAAGTTCCAGGACATTGCCCCGGCAGCCTTTGCTTCTTCTTGGGGAAAGAAAACCTGCTCATTGGGGGCGACGTTCTATTCGCCGGCGGAGTTGGCCGCTGGGACCTGCCCGGAGGCGACAGCGATCTTTTGTTCTCTGGAATTCGGCAAAAATTATTCCCGCTTGGCGATAAGGTCACGGTCTTGCCCGGCCACGGCCCACCGACCAAGATCGGCACCGAACGCGCAGCGAATCCCTTCCTGACCTAGCCGTAGCCGATCTGGCAGGTGGAATTCGTTAGGCCAGGCGATCCAGAGTCGCTTTCAATGGATCGATGCCAGGAATGCTATTCGTAATCTCACGCAGCGACTTCATCGCAGTCGGAATGTGATCGAGAAATTGCTTGTGACCTTTGACCAGGCCCAGAAACCCGTAAGCACCAAGCGCCTGCATGAGACGTTGCATTGCACAAAGCCGCAGCGCTTGTGAAAATTCTTCTGATGGCGCACCGCCGCAATAGTATTCGATCAAATGTGCCCGCTCGACCGCGCTAATGCCGACATACGGATCGTAAAGCAGCGAGGCGACGTCATATTCAGCCAAACCGGGACGCATTCCCTGAAAGTCGATCAGGTAAGCCTGGCCTTTACGGAGGATAATATTTTGCGATTGAAAATCGCGATGAACCAGAACGCGCGGCAACTTGCCGAGACGCACGGCAATTTCACGAAGCATCGGCAAGTTAGCGAGCGAGGCGAGCTTTTCCCTCTCGACGCTGAAACAGCGGCCGAGGCAATTGTCGAAAAAGTAACTCTGCTCCCATCGATAAAGCGCGGCGTTGAATTCAGGCGGAAACGTTTTGCGGATTTCTTCCCAGG
>DASPUI010000162.1:0-4438 GCA_035622995.1 Chthoniobacterales bacterium | reverse complement strand
ATCGTTTGCCGGAAAACTTCTTCGAGCGCCGCCATTGCCTGATTAGAGCTGTAGCCGGGCGCGGCAGCGCCATTGATCTGGGCGGAACGATATTCGTTGTAACGCAGAGTAAATTCCGGGCCGGCAACATCTTTAATGCTTGCGATCGCGTCCAGCGGCACAGGGTCGCCGTTGGCATTGCGAACGAAGAACTGACCGACATTTTTCGCATCGGTCCGGTAGTCGCCTTCAGCCTCAATGTAAGTTTGCCAGGTTCGGCCAAAACGATTGAAATAGTTGACGAAAAATCCGCCCATGAACGTTTGCAGCGTTTGATATACCGAGGTGAGATCAATTCCCTGCTTGATCACTTTGTCGCGATCGACGTTAACGAAAACCTGCGGCACGTTCGGCTGGAAGGTTGGGATGAGAGTGGCAAGCTCAGGTCGCTTGCGCGCGGCGGCGAGAAAGGTTTGCATGTTTTTGGCGAGAAACGGCACGTCTTTTCCTGCGCGATCTTCAAGTACAAACGTGAACCCACCTGAGGTGCCGACACCCGGAATCGCCGGGGGCGGGAAAGCAAAGGCGATCCCTTCGCTGAGAGTTGAGAGGTATTTGTTCAGTCGGGCCTTGATTGCACCGTATTGTTCTTCCGGTTTGGTTCGTTCGCTCCAAGGCTTGAACTGAACAAAGAAAAATGCGTGGTAGGTATCGTAGACTAGACTGAGAAGGCTAAACCCAATGACGCTGGTGGTGTTTTGCACGCCGGGCGTCTGTTTCAAGAAATCCTCAATCTCTCGACAAACTTGATCGGTCCGCTCGAGCGACGCGGCATCGGGCAGTTGAAGCGCCACGTACATGTAGCCCTGATCCTCCTCCGGCAAGAAACTGCTCGGCAATTTTGATCCGAAAAAACCGGCGCCAACGGCCAGAACGACCAACAAAGCGAAACTAAGCGCAGCTTTCCGGATTGCCAGATGCGACCAGTTTACATATCCATGGGTCGCGCTGCCGAACAAGCGATTGAATCGATCGTAGAACCAACCGAGCGGGCCGCGCACCTTCTTGCGCGGCCGGAGCAGAATCGACGAAAGCGCAGGACTGAGCGACAGCGCGTTGAATGCGGAAAAGATAACTGAGATCGCAATCGTTAGGGCAAATTGCTGATACAACCGGCCGGTGATTCCGGGAAGGAAAGCGGTCGGAATGAAAACCGCCGAAAGCACAAGTGCTATACCGATTACCGGTCCCGACACTTCGCGCATCGCCTGAAGCGTCGCCTCGCGCGGGTTCATTCCATCTTCGATGTGACGCTCGACCGCCTCGACCACAACGATCGCGTCATCCACGACAAGACCAATCGCGAGGACGAGGCCGAAGAGCGAGAGCGTGTTGATCGAAAATCCGAACAGCGGAAAAAGCACAAATGTGCCAACCAAGGATACAGGTACCGCGCACAACGGAATCAACGTAGCGCGCCAACCTTGCAGAAAAATAAACACCACCACTACCACAAGCGCCAGTGCCTCGAGCAAGGTTTTCACAATCTCCTGCATGCCTTCCGTGACGGCGAGCGTCTGATCGAGCGCAACGGTGGAATCGATATCGCCTGGAAACCGCTGCCTTGCTTCCGCCATCAATTTGCGAACGCCCTGGGCCGCTTTGACCGCGTTGGTTCCGGGCAGCTGATAGCAGGCAATAATGGCAGAGGGCTGTCCGTTCAAACGACCCTTGACGTTGTAAGTTTGGGCGCCAAGCTCGATCCGCGCGATGTCTTTCACCCGTACGAACGAACCATCGGTGTTTGCCCTAACCACAATCTCGCCGAATTCTTCGGGCGTTTGCAGCCGGCCCTGAGCTCGCACGGTATAAGTGAATTTTTGCCCACTAGGAATCGGTTCGCCGCCAATTTGTCCGGCTGGGTTTACGGTGTTCTGTTTCTGCACTGCAGTGATGATGTCGGGCACGGTAATGCCGAGCTTGGCCAGTTGATCCGGCTTGACCCAGAGCCGCATCGCATATTGGCCGGCGCCAAACACGGCCACATTGCCGATTCCAGGAACGCGGGTCAGTTGATCGACCAGATTGATGTAAGCATAATTCGCCAGAAATGTTCCGTTGTACGTGCCCTTCGGCGAATAAAGAGCAAGGAGCATCAGTGGCGCAGTCGTAGATTTTTTGACCGTTATGCCGTAGTTGTTCACATCGGCAGGCAATTGCGACTGCGCTTGCGAAACGCGAAGCTGTGTCAGCACGTGATCGATATTCGGGTCGGTCGCGACGTCAAAATCGACAATCAATCGGATGTCGCCGCTGTTGGCGTTGACCGAATACATGTAATTCATGTTGTCCACGCCGCTCATCTGCTGCTCGATCGGCGCGGCAACGGATTGCTCGATCGTTAAAGCGTCCGCCCCGGTGTAGTGGGTTTGCACCTGAATCTCTGGCGGCGCGATCTGCGGATATTGCGCAATCGGGAGCGCGAGAATGCAGACTCCTCCGATCAGTGTCATCAGGATAGCGATGACGATTGCAACGATCGGTCGCCTGACGAAAAACTCTGACATCTGATCAGGGTTTTTGCGGGCTCGCCGATGCTACGGGAGCCGGAGACGACGCTGGCGGCGTCCATTCTTTCACAGTCACGGCTACGCCTTCGCGCGCCTTCTGCACGCCTTCGACGACAACTCTGTCTCCGGAGTTCAGACCGTCGGTGACTTGCCATAATCCGCCAATGCGTTCGCCCATTTTTACCGGACGAATGTTGACCTTGTTATTCTGATCGATTACCGCGACTTGGAAATTTCCCTGCAACTCGGTCACCGCTTCCTGGGGAACAACGAGCGCATTGTGCACCGAGTCCGGGACGAACCGCACTTTCCCAAACTGTCCCGGCCGCAAGGTGGCGTCCGGATTTGGAAATGTCACGTAGTAGCGGATCGAGCCAGTTTTTGGATCGAGGTTTCGATCCAGCGCGTAAAACTTTCCTTTTCGCGGATAGACAGTGCCGCTGCCGAGAATCAATTCGAAGTCGATCTGCTTGAGGAGGGCCTGGCGTTTCTCCGCATCCGGGTAACGCGCAAAGAAATCCGTGAACGCACCTTCGCCCACTGTTACAACGGCTTTGATCGGATCGATCTGCGACACCGTCGTGAGCGGAGTCGTTGATGCCGGACCAACCAGATCACCGACTTGATTATTGGCGAATCCGGCCAATCCGTCGATTGGTGCAGTGATTTTCGTATACCCAAGATTTAGCTCCGCGGTTTTCACTGCAGCCTCGTCGGCTTCAACGTTCGCTTTGGTCGATTCGGCAGCGGCGATAGCTGTGTCTCGCTCCTGATCGCTGATAACCTTCTTATTAAACAAGTCGACAGCGCGCTTTTCGTCCGCATCGGCCTTGGTCCAGTTGGCCTGGTCTTTTGCGAGTGTTCCATTGGCCTGTCCCAGGGCAGCTTCGAACGGGCGCGGATCGATCTTGAAAAGCAGGTCGCCTTTCTTAACGAGGCTGCCTTCCTGATAATCGCGCGAGACGATGTATCCCTGCACCTGCGCGTTGATGTTCGCGTTGATGAAACCGTCGAGCGTCGCGACGCGTTCCAGCACCCGCGGAACGTCTCGCGGCTGCACCGTGGTCACCAAAACTTCCGGTGCAGGCGGACCGGCCGGCGGCGCCTTGCGCGAACAAGCATTAACTAACAACGCGATCAGCAGAACGGACCCAACAACAGCAGCCCACCGTTTCATGGCAACCAACCGTTATGGCTGTTTACGCCGAACTGTCTAGTGCAGATTTCTGGTTCCGTTGATTGCTCGCCCGGATCACACAACGGAGTCTTGTCGTTATCTCTTCAGCACAGTTGCAACCGCTGCACGTACTTAATCGAACTGATCTCTGCGCTGAACCGGAATTCTAACGACCAGAACACCGGCGACCGCCAAAGCTTTATCTTTGAATTCGCAAACTCATGCCCCGATTTGGAACAGACGCTGAAAAAAAGCCGCAGGCGTTACCATACCTGCGGCTTTTTTACTTACGGAACTGAGACTGGCTCAGTCCACTACGACGTGATCAATTGTCCGCACACCGCCCGTGCTTGCAAAATACACCCGCACGTGCGTGCCGGGTTTGATCGCACTCCGGACTATTTCTCCCTTCTGGTTCACAACGCGGCCAGGACCATCCAGAACGTAACGGCCAATATCGTTCGTCCCGTACGGGCGAACGACCAGTGTGTTCGGCGGCTGATAATTAGCTGCTTCGCCGGCCTCAGGCGTTTTGTCAACGATTGTGGCCGATACCGTGACACCTCGTTCGATAACAGTAGCAAACGCACCTGTCGTCTGGTTCCTTTTCTGTTTGGACGAGTCCTTAGCTAACGCCAGCGGCGTAATCAATACGCAGCAGGCGATACTGACGATTACTCTCTTCATTTTATTACTGATCTCCTCCGTGGTT
>DASPUI010000161.1:0-9406 GCA_035622995.1 Chthoniobacterales bacterium | reverse complement strand
CTCTGCGACCGAAATCCTGGCCTGCAGCGTGATGGCTAATGGAGCTGAACCGGCGACCGAGATAGCAGTAGCGCTTTTGCAATCCGTCTTTGATTATAAAGGTCATGAGTGAGCCTTCGGTGCCTCCACGTCCAATGGGCGACCGCGAAAGGATGCGCCGAGACCGCCGGACGCGGGCGATTTGGTGGACCGTCATCGCGATTGTGCTGACGATCGTCCTAGTTGTATCGAAGCCTTTGTATCATTTTCTCAAAGCCAAACGCGCCCAGCAGTTCGCTGCCAGCGCAGACGCGCTGATGCAGGCCGGAAAATGGAACGAGGCGGCCAAACAATATCATGCCGCTTTGCAATTGGACCCTCTCGGATATCACGGACTTGAAGGTGCGGCCCGACTCGCAGCCAAAGCAGATCGCCCGGAAGCGATCGATCTTTGGGAACAGGTCGTGAAATTGCCACAGTGCACGGTGCAAGACCGGCAGGAATATGCCGCGACACTGATTGAAAGCGATCACCTTAGCGCCGCTGAGAAAATCATCGATCCGTTGCTGAAGAATAATCCTGACACCAAGACGCTCGAAATTGCCGCTCGCTACTCGCAAAAAATTGGCGACAACGCCAAGGCTGCTGAATTTGCGCGCGTTGCGGTCAATCGCGCGCCCCAGGACGATGCCGCGCGTTTTCAGCTCGCAGATATTCTCGCTCAATCGGCCAGTGCAACCGAACACGCCGAAGCACGAAAACTCTTATGGGAAATCGCGGACAAAAATGGCTTGTACAGAAAATCCGCGATCGAAGCGCTGGCGCGCGCGCCAAACCTTTCGCCGGACGAGCAGGGGAAGATCCGAAAGGCACTCGATCAACTGACTCCGAAGACTCTGACTGACGATCTCTTGTCCGCCGATCTTCAGATTCAAATGCAGCCCGATGCGGCGTCGTCTGTCTATGATGATGAGACCGATCGCTGGCACAGCGGCGATGCCAACCAGCTGGTCGAACTCGCCCGGTGGTTGAATTCGCATCAACAGGCTGAGCGCGTGCTCGCCATGTTGCCGATTGAACGGGTATTGGAAAACAACGTTCTTTTGCTCACCCGCCTCGATGCAATGGCCAGTTTGCAAAGGTGGACTGACATCGATGAAACGCTCACCCGGCCGGATTTGACGCTCGATCCCTCGGTCATCGAAAGTTTTCGCGCGCGGGCTGCGCAGGAGCGCGGCGCCGTGCTCGATGCCGAAGTCCATTGGAATCACGCCATTTCACTTGCCGGCAATAATCCAGCCAAGTTGCGCTTTGTTGCGACGTTCGCCGAAGAGAGCCGGGCGAACCCTTCCGCACTCAAGGCTTACGAACAGCTCGCTCGCTTTCCGCGCGAAGCGCGCGTTGCTTATGATGGCGCGGAACGCGTGAGCCGGCGGACCGGTGATGCTGCGATTCAGCGGGCGGCGGCTGAGAAAATTGCGACTGCTGCGCCGGAAGATCCAAATGCAGCCGACCAATTAGCATATTTAAATCTGCTTTTGAACAACGACGTCGACGCTAATTTTGCGGTGGCGAGAAGTCTGACTGAAAAATATCCGAACCGTTTGTCATATCGAATCGCGGCCGCGCTCGGTTACCTTCGAAAACACGACGCCGGTTCTGCGCTGGCGCAGTTTAACGCCCCTGCGCCGATCGATTGGAATCAAACGGAACCTGCCTGGCGCGCCGTCTACGCTGCGTCGTTGCTGGCCAACGATCGCCGAGACGAAGCACAACAAATCATTACAACCATTCCGCTCGACAAACTGAACGCGGCGGAACGCGAATTGATCGAAGCGAAATAAAATCGAACAGTTAACTTCCGGCCTGGTCAAAACCCGTTACCGACGGCGGTACTGGCTGCGTCAGTGGACGACACGCTCGCCACTACAGTAAACTTACTCCGAAAGGCGCCGGGCCTTTTTTCCAGCGCAGTTCCGGGTGAAGATTGATGTCGTCCGGATCCACGTCGAAGCCGACCGAGCGCAGGAGATAAGCCACGCCTTCGCGACTCTCCATCGTTTCCTTCAAACTTCGTGCAAATAGCTCGATGTATTCCTTGTAAGAATCGAGGGCGAGTTTGCCCTCGGCGAAATGATCGGCCAACGCTTCATCGTGGTAATCGATCAGGTCGATCAGTGCTCTCCGTAAATCGAGACGCACTTTCGGATCGATCACCACTTTAAACGGCGTCGCGGCCAGGTCGAGTTTGGCCAAACTTTGCTTGCGCCCGGTGGTTTGATCGGTTGCGACAATTTGGAAATCGTGCGGCTGCGCCATGTTTAATACCACTTCGGCTCGGACTCTTATACCAGATGGTTCGAGATTTTTCGCATCAAATCTTTTGAGGTGAAACTGCCCCGATGAGATCGTGTGAATCGCAATCTCTTGTGTTTCTCTGGTCCAAGTCGACCAAGTCGTGATTGAAACCGTTTCGCCGAAATCAGATCAGCCGCGACTCGTCCGCCGCCCGGTCTGTTCGACATTACGGTGATCGTGATGCAACGCTAAGAACAAATGAACGCAAAACAGTCCAGCTTCATGCATTGGGCGAAAACGCGGCCCAAAGTAAAATACGATCTTGCTCTCAGCGGGATTCTCAACCTTCCGTTGGCGGAACTTGACCTAAAACTGCGCGATCTTGAGTTGCACGGCGAAAATTCCTACGGCTATCAGCCACTCGTCGCCGCGCTTGCTTCGCATTGCAAAGTTGCGCCTGGATCGGTAGTGACCGTTTCCGGCGGAACTTCGATGGCCAATCATCTGGCCATGGCGGCGATTCTTGAGCATGGCGGCGAGATCTTAATCGAACAGCCGACTTACGAGCCGATTTTGGCCGTCGCAAATTATCTCGGTGCGAAAATTAAGCGGTTTCCGAGGCGATTTGAGAGCAATTACCAAATCGACATGGACGAGTTGGCCAAACAGGTGACGCCGCAAACCCGGCTGATCGCCCTGACGAATCTGCACAATCCGAGCAGCGTGCTGGCCAATGAGACGACGCTTCGAAAGATCGCTGCGCTCGCTCGCGATGTCAGCGCGCACGTTTTGGTCGATGAAGTTTATCTAGAGGCGATGTTTGAAAATGCGCCGCCGACGTCATTGCATCTCGGTCCCGAGTTTGTTGCTGCCAGCAGCCTGACCAAAGGTTACGGACTGAGCGGCCTCCGTTGTGGTTGGATTTTGGCGGAGCCGGACCTGGCATTAAAAATGCGACGACTCGACGACATCTTCGGCGCCACACCGCCCCATCCGATGGAACGGATGAGCGTTATTGCGCTTGCTCGTCTTCCTAAAATTGCGGCGCGGGCAAAGGAAATCCTCGAATCGAATCGGACGGCATTGCAGCTCTTCTTGAACCAGCGCAATGATCTTGAGTTCGCAGCGACTGATTATGGAACAACGCTGTTTCCGAGACTGCGAACGGCAAATGTCGAGCAGCTTTGCACTCTGTTGGTCGAGAAATATGACACCGCGGTTGTGCCGGGTCATTTTTTCGAATCGCCGGATCATTTCCGAATCGGAATGTGTTGCGCGCCAGAAGCCTTCAAAGCGGGGCTGAATGGACTCGCCCAGGCCCTCGATGAATTATCGGCCTAACGAATTATGGGCGGATCCGATCTGGAAGCCGCAGACCTCGTGAAATCAAATTACCTGGATTCGATTGAGCGATTAAAACTCATAGCCGATCGAGGCCTTGACCAGGAAGGGAGCCGTAAGCTGGTTGCCAACGTAGTTTTGATAGACCGGCACTTCGACGTCTGCGTAAAACTTGAAGCGATGAACGTCAACCTCGATTCCCGGTGCGAGATAAACCCGCTGAAAACCTGAACCAACTGGGTGGGCGGATGCGCTGCCGCGATCGCTCGTTCGCTCCGAAATGATTGCTTGTGCAATCGGCGAAATCCTCGCCTGACCAATACTCCAGCCAGTATAATAGGTGCCAAGCGCGCTATCGAGTTCCAGGCCCGGTCGGTAATGATCCTGAGTGTAGACGGGCAGATCGAGTTCCGTCTGCCCAAACCAGAAAAGTTTCGCTGCCAGATTTACATGATGGCGATAAAATCCGCCCATCAGAATATCGGCGCTACCCGTTCCGAGCTGACTGTCGCGATCCACGACGTGTGAATCGAACTTATAATCTCCTGTCGGCAACTTTAGGCCCAAATTCACGCCAGCCGATAAATCTTCGGAAAATCCGGTGTAAAGACCTTCCAGTCGCACATCGCCGAACTGACTCCACTTGTCTGTGACCAGCCTGCCGGAATCGGTTTTGGTGGTAAACGATCGGAAATCGTATGGGACTTGAAGCTGGATGCCCCAGGTCGAGTTGAAAAGATACTGGAGGGTAAGATCGGTGAAACTGGTTTTGAGATCCTTATCATCATTGTGTGAGGCAGGCGCGGTTGATGTCCCGCTCCAGTTTTCGTCTTGTTTTTGGAAATCGTAGTCCACAAAGACCATCCAACCGAGTTGGTTAGGAAACATCGCGCTGGTAGCGACATCGAAAATGTCGCAGCCGCAGGCGCATGCCGAGACGGTGCTGGGCATGGAAGCGACCACAAACAAGGCGGCGCTGATTTTACATATCTGATACAGACTTTTGTTTTTCATTCCTAAATCGGCGAAGCAAAGAGATGTCTTGCTCGAGCAGTGACCTTCACAGCCGGGACTCGGTGTGCCGCGGACAAAGCGGGCGGGTGTTGTTGCTCATCGCGCCCGCAGGTCGCGATCCACCAATTGAGAAAGCGCTGTCGCGATTAGCTCAATTGTCCTCTGCTCGGACTATGACCAGACGCAAACTAATCGCGGCGGTGGAACCGGCGGAGAATGATTGCGAGGGAACGATAAAGAATTGAGAGTCGGGTAGCAGAACAGAACAAACGGCGGCGCCCGCAAAATTGCGCGCGGCACGCAGACGAGATCCACTTTTCCGTTTATGGGCTGCACATCTGATTTCTTTTCCGAGTCTTTTCCCTTGCTCACCAGGTGACAAAGGGAGCAAGGATGCGCGCCATCGAACGTTCTTGAAAACGACTGGCCTAACGACGCTTGCTTGGAATTTTGAATCAGCATCGCGGCCCAGGCGATCGACTGAAGGCCGAGCCAATGCAAGCCGATCGCGCAACAAAGCGCCATGATGGTGAAGGCATGCGCAGCGCGGCGAATCACGCTTCGAGCTTAGGGAACCAGAACCCGTACGTCAATCCACCGAGGCCGGAGCGAATCCAACCTCGGTGAAAAAACTGATTTAGACTAACGACTAGAAACGGAAGTTCAAACCGGCGCGGACGATGTGGCCCGTTGTTTCGCCACTGAAATCGCTCGTAAACGGTCCGGTGTGGTTAAAGACACCTGCTCCATGCCCGGTAAAGCTTTGGTCGTCGATGCTGTAATAAAGATATTCTAGCTTGATCGACCAGTGACATCCGAGCATCTTTTCAATTCCGCCTCCAACCGTGTAGCCCCAGTCAAAATCGGTGGTGCGTCCGTCTAAAAGCGCATTGGTTGGATCGCTATCGGCGATATCATCGATGACTCGAGTCGTGTAGTGAATCCCGATCGCGCCGCCGGTCGCATAAATCAGCCAGGGTGATTGCGGGCAGATCGAGATTCCAATTCGGCCGCGGAAGGTTGTGAAAAAATCGCTATCGCTTTCGCCGTGAGTGTCGCCTTCGGGAGCAGCCGGCTGTGTGCCGCTGCCGTGCAAATTCATGTAGCCGGCATCAAACTCCGGTCCGACAACCAGCCATCGCCATTGATAATTGTAGCCAACCTGACCGCCACCAATGAAGCCGGATTCGCTATATCCCCACGAATTGACGTCGAAGCTATTGTACCCATCGAGGTCTGTGTTTTCGCTGTGACCAAATTGGCCACCCGCGTTGATGCCAACATAAAAACCCTGCCAGTTACAAGGCGGTGGCACAGGCGCGACTTCCTTCATTTCCTTGCCGCTCGGCAACGGTTCCGGGCCGGCAAATGTGGTTAGCGCCAGAATGCAGGATGCGAAAAAGGCGCTGGTGAGGACAAATAGCTGTTTCATCAGGACTGAGTTTTCCAAGAACGGGCAGAATGGTCAAGCCCGAACCTTCGTCTTATTTTCGCTCTTCGTTAGGGTGAAAATTGCCATTGCCTTCATCGAGGTAATTGGTCGATCCGACCTGCGAGATGCGCAGCGTCTGCCTCCACGTTCCCGATGGAAATTTTATTCTGGCTTCAATTGTTTTGGTTTCGGCTTTCGGTAATTGGACGACGGCGTTAACCATTGCCTCGGACAAAACCCGGCCGTCCATTGGCGGCGACGGGATTCCGAGAATTTTCACGATTGTCGGGGCCAGATCGACGTTGCCGCTCGCTAAATCGCTCGTCAGACCTTTTTTAAAATTCGGGCCGGCTGCGATCAATATGTTGTTCATGTCGAACCGGCTCAGGGTCGCGTGTGTTCCTTTTCCGGCCGCGCGCTGCCAGTCGGCATCGATCATTCCCGCAACGCCAAACTGGTTCTTGGTTTCATCCCATCGAAACGACATCACAATGTCAGGCGCGTCGCGGCTGTCGATCATTGCCCGATCGAACGAGAATGTTCCTTCCATTTTCTCCTTCGTGAAAATTACGCCCGCGTACGTCGATTGCTGCAAGAACTCGACCAGCTTTTGCGCGAGCGCCGAGCTGCGCGGCGGCAGATAAAAAAGAACGCTGCCGCCAACACCCACTGCCATGATTTGGTCAGGTTGTGGATTTTCGGTTGCCACATTAAATCCGGCATTCCGCAAGATTTTCGGCAGCTCGATTTCATGTTCGATGGTCGAAAACCCGTGATCCGAAACCACAAACAGATCCGTTGTTTCGCGCGCCTGATGCCGATCCAATGCCGCCAGCACCGCCGCCAGATCGTCATCGGAAGATTTGATCGCGCGTAATGCTTCCGGCGCGCCGGGCGCGGTTTCGTGTTGAGTAAGATCGGGCTCGCCCAACCAAAGACTCGAAAAGGGTGGGAGCGTGTCCCTCCACAAAATCTCGGTTAACGCCTGCGTTGTCCAGTGGCCCTGATCCCAATGCGATTTCGGAAATTGACCAAACGCGGCGACGATCGAGGCAAGCGACTCACTAGGCCAGGCTCGTCCAGCAGACAAGGTCACGCTGCCTTCGATGTTCGGAGAATCGACATCACGATCCTCCAAGAAGCCGACCGTTTTACTTGCTGCCGTCACGGTTCGTCCGCCGGATCGACGCACGAGTTCCGCGACCGTCGGTGCGGCCACATACTTGCCGGCGGAAATGGCATCGCCTTTTTCAACCACCTCCGGAGCCTCCACATCAACCGGTTTTTGACCGTCGATCTTCGGGCGAAATTCGTGATTGGCGATGATCCCACCGTGGTTTGGATAATCGCCAGTCGCGAGAGCGACGCCGTTGACATTGGTGGCGCTCAGATAAACCGCATGATGATTTCGAAACGTGACGCCTTGCTGTGCCAACTTCCAAAGCGTCGGGGTGTTTTGCTCGGAAATAAAATCAGGCCGCATCCCGTCCCAAACGACAACGATCACGTGCCGGTTCGCAGGAATTTCGGCGGCTAAAGCGCTGATTTGGCCTAACGAACCGACAAGGAGCGCGAAAAAAGCTGGCCGTGAAATCAGATGCCTCTGGATTCGCATTGGCCAATCATAATTGGAATTTTCGCTGGAGCGATTGAACTTTCACCGAACCGTTTTGTCTCACGGACAGTGAAATTCGCCGCCTTCATCTTCGCTTTGGCGCCCGCGGTCTGCGCTACGGCAGAGCCGCTGCTCCCATCGACTGAGGGAATGACTTGGAAATACGAGATGACCCAGGAAAAGCCGGCAGCCGAAATCGATTTGGAGAAGCCGACCGAGAAGGAACGTTTCCCCATTTCTTACCGGATCGCCGGAACGCAAAAAATCGACAACCTCGAGTTTTTGAAAATGGAAATGGATCGGGACAACGTTCGTGTGAGCACCGATTTGATTCGTGAGGGAGAGAACGGCGTCATTTGCGCAGCTCGGATGGATGGCGACAAGCTGGTCAGCTTCGATCCGCCGCAAGCCATTGTCGCGACGCCGCTGAAGGCTGGAGCGAAGTGGAAGTTCGACGGAAAAATCGGCGATAGGCAGGTGACTCAGCAGTACGAAATCAGCGGCGAAGAAGGTGTTGAGGTGGCGGCGGGGAAATTTCGGGCCTGGCGGATCCACTGCAACCAGACTTTCCCGAGCGCTGCTACCATTGATCGCTGGCTCGTGCCAGGGGTCGGCTTTGTCAAAATTCGAACCGAGATCAAGACCAACGCCGGCACAATGCTGCAGCGAACGTCCCTTGAGTTGAAGGAAATGCCGAAGGTCGGTGGCCAGCCGGAACCAATACCGAGCCAGAGCGGCGAAAAGTTGATCGTCGGGGTCTTGAAAAACCCGAAAGGCGAACCGACGACGGCCTTTGATGTTTCGGCGCCGGCGATTTATGCGCGGTGGCAGGGTCGCGGCTTGCCAGCGAAGGCAAAGATTCGGGCGACCTTCATCGCCGAAAATGTGGTCGACGTCGCGGCCGATTACGAGATCGACGACGCCGACACCGTTGCCCCCTCGCCGAATTCGGGCGGCTTGTTCACGCTGTCGAAGCCCGAGGACGGCTGGATTCCAGGAGATTATCGGGTCGAGTTCTTTGTTAATGACGAGCCCGCTGGGGCGGTGAAGTTTAAAATCACAAAATGAATTTCCGGTAGAGCTTCCCTGTCGGCCGCGTGATCCTTGTAGCCGCGCCTGCCGTAGGATAATTGCAGGACGACCGTTCTGGCCGTAAATCATTTCGACCGCAAGCGATCCCTCTGGCTGCAACCCTATTGCAGATTTTTGAATCCGAGCCTCGGGTTCGCCGCATCACATTGGAAAGGAAGTTTATGAAACGAATTTTAATGCTCGGCGCCGCGGCGATGCTGTTGTTCGGCGGTTGTGATGTAATCGGCATTCGCGGGAACGGCAATATCGTTACCGAGCAGCGATCCGTTGCCGATTTCAACGAGATCGTTGCCTCTGGCGGAATGAGAGTGGAATGGCGCGCTGGCGCGCCGTCGCTGACCATTACGACCGATGAAAATCTTATCCGCTACATCGAGAATTATATTTCCGGTCCAACTCTGCGGCTGAAAGAGCACGAACATTTGCGGCCGACCCATGGAATCAAAGTGACTGTTTCGAGCCCAAAATTTAACGGCGCAGACCTGAGCGGTGCGGTCGATCTGATCGCCCATAACCTGACCGGCGCGAAATTTTACGTTCGCGGTACGGGCGCGTCGGACATCACGGTCGACGGCACGATTGATGAGCTTCTAGCAGATATCACGGGAGCCGGCGATTTGAAGGCGAAAGCGCTT
>DASPUI010000160.1:0-3636 GCA_035622995.1 Chthoniobacterales bacterium | reverse complement strand
ATCTCGTTAACGCGAACTCTGCAATTCTCAATCGCAAACATGGGCAGGCGAAGCTCACCATTTTCGTTAAACCGGGGAACGGAGGAAGCGAAGTGAAAATAATGACCGAAGGCCTGTCGTGGGATGAGCAGTAGAAGCAGGAAAGACGTCGCGCCCTGACTAGCCATCGCTAACGTTATGGCGTGCCAAGCGAGTGACCGCGTAAAGCTACGCCACGCGGCCATTAGAACGTGGCAGACAAATGCTCATCCGGCTCGAACCGTTTTAGATTTGCCTAAGGTGCGGGCTTCGGCGCGAGATCGTTTTTGAAGGTGACGCCATCTTTCATGACGAAAACAACCTTCTCGATTGAGTTAATGTCCTGAAGGGGATCGCCATCAATCGCGATGATGTCGGCAAATTTTCCGGGCTCGATGGCGCCGATGCGATCGGACCAGTTCAGTAACGCGGCGCCGTTCACGGTAGCAGCTTGCAACGCCTGGAGGGTTGTCATCCCGCCCCGCACAAGAGCTTCGACTTCCTTAGGCAAACATTGAGGTTCGTCGTCTATTCCCACGGCAATCTTAAGATGTGCCTGCAAGGCACGAGTAAAAGCGGGCTGTTGATGCGCTAAAATTTCCTTCCCCTTGGCCAGACTGATCGGGTCCTGGCCGTGAGTCATTCCAAGTTCCACGCCGTGCTGAAAAGTGTAAAGCGTGGGCACAAGCCAGGTGCCCTTCTTTGCCATGAGAGCGGCGCCTTCGTCATCGAGCATGGTGCCATGTTCGATACTATCGGCGCCGGCCCGCACCGCGGCTTTGATGCCTTCGGTTCCTTCCGCATGGACCATGACGCGTTTGCCCGCGCGATGCGCGACTTCGACGGCTTTGGCCATCTGTTCCTCACTGAGTTCCTGGACATTGAAATTACTCGTAACATCAAGCACGCCGCCGGTGCCCATGAGTTTGATCCAATCGGCGCCATATTTGATGTCGCGCCGGACCGCGCGCGCGACGTCGTCAACGGTGTCGGCAATGTTTGGACGGCGCGGCAATTCCTGATCCGGGGCGATGAAGCCCTCGGAGTCTCCATGCCCGCCAGTGAGCGAAACAAAATTACCCGACGATTGAATGCGCGGGCCATCGATCCAACCCGCATTGATCGCATCGCGCAAAGCCAGTTGCCCGTAACCGAGATCCTCTTCGCCCGCATCGCGCAAGGCGGTGAACCCTTGCGCGAGCCAAACTTTGAGATTCTTCATGCCCCATAGAGTTTTTTTCGCCGAAGACATGCGGAGACGCGACCCCGGGGTGAGATCGGATAGATCGCCCAGGATGTGCGCATGGCAATCGACCATCCCCGGCATGACAAAGGCATTGGAAAGATCGATCACGCGCAAGCCTGCGGGCGCGTCAGGGCCGATGCTCTTGATGCGATGGTTCTCGACCGCGATAAAAACATTGTTCGCGATCTTTCCGGTCTTAACATCGAGTAATCGACCCGCTTTAATTGCAATCGGCGCGGGCGAGGCCGAAGGCAAAGGAGTTTGGGTATGGGACGGCGTGGTCGTTAAGAGAGAAATCGCGAGCGCAATTGCTAGGGCGGCCAATGGAGTTCTTTTCATAAGAAGAGCAGAGAGCGATCAGACCTTTATTGAATCAAAGCAAAGGAGAGAAGTCGAAAGAATCCTCGGCCACAAGGGCACCGGTCTTGCTGATCGACTTGGAACGATGCGTCTGCGACCACGAAATATCTATTCCGCCGGGGTCGTAACTACCGAGATTCCCCTGACAGAAGAGCCGACACCAAACGGCCCAACCCGGAAGGTTTTGCTGCTCGATGATCGCGATGACTTTCGGCAGGTTCTTCACGAGTACCTGGTTTCCCGCTGTTATCAGGTGACCTCCGTCCGGAGTGGCGTCGAGGGCTTGCGCGAGATCATGAAAGAGGCGTTCGATCTGATTATTTGCGACATGATGATGCCGCAGATGGGAGGCGAGATGTTTTACTGGGCGGTAACGCGGGTCCGGTCAGCTGCCAGTCAGCGTTTCATTTTCTTTACCGGCCACAGGAACAGTCCAGCGGTCGAGTTTTTCTTTCAGCGAGTGAACGCAACGGTGCTCTTCAAGCCCTTCAAGCTGGCTGAGCTCGACTCGGCGATCAGCAGTGTCTTTCGCAAGCTGAGTTGACGTAATCGTCCAACGCGATTGCGGAAGCATCGTCGATTAAACGTTGGCGCGGTATCTCCGCTCTTGCCATGGGAACGATGGTGGTAAACTAGACTATCGTGATATGGAACGTCGCTTGACTGCTATTCTTGCCGCCGATGTGGTCGGTTACAGCAGGATGATGGGTGCGAATGAGGCCGGGACGCTCGAGGCGCTCAAAGCGGTGCGCGCGGAGCTGGTGGACGGCAAGGTCGCGCAGCATCAGGGGCGCATTGTGAAACTGACCGGGGACGCCATCCTGGTTGAGTTCCCGAGCGTGGTGAACGCAGTCGACTGCGCGGCTGATATCCAGCGGGCAATGCGCGATCGCAATGTCGGTCTTCCGCCGGATCGCCGGATGGAATTCCGGATCGGTGTAAATCTAGGCGATGTCATCGTGGAAGGCGATGACATCTATGGCGACGGCGTGAACGTTGCGGTCCGGCTGGAAAGTATCGCCGAGGCTGGTGGGATCAGCGTTTCACATTCGGTGTGCGATCAGGTTGGCAATCGGCTCGATCTCACCTTCGAAGACAAGGGCGAACAGAATCTGAAGAACATCGCCAAGCCGATTCGCGTTTATAACGTATTGCTTGGGGAACCGGCCGCGCGAAGTGACAAGCATGCAGCCCCGGGCAGTCGCGAAAAGCAACGCTCGCCGGGGAAACCAGCCATCGCGGTGATGCCGTTTGTCAATATGAGTGGCGACCCTGAGCAGGAATATTTTAGCGATGGAATCACGGAGGACATTATCACCGACCTTTCGAAGATCTCGGGGCTCTTCGTCGTGGCGCGGCACAGCGCCTTTATCTACAAAGACAAACCGGTAAAAGCGCAACAAATTGGCCGGGAACTCGGAGTCGACTTTCTATTGGAAGGGAGTGTCCGGAAAGCGGGCTCGCTCGTGCGCGTCACCGGACAACTGGTTAACTGCAAGGACGGTGGCCATCTCTGGGCGGAGCGCTTCGATCGCGACCTGACCGACATCTTCGCGATCCAGGACGAGATCACTCACGCAATCGTGGAACAGCTAAAAATTAAATTGTTGCCGCAGGAAAGGAAATCGATTGAGCAGGCACCGACCGACAACGTCGAAGCTTACACTTATTATCTAAGAGGCCGGCAGTTTCTCCATCGACATTCGAAAGCGTATTACGATTTGGCGCGGCGAATGTTCACAAAAGCGATCGAACTGGATCCGCGCTATGCGCGCGCGTATGCCGGAGTGGCCGACTGCGATTCGTTTCTTCGCCTGCATTACCATGACGATATTCCGGTCCGGCAAATTTTCGAAATGACAGACAAGGCGCTCGCGCTGGACGATCGGTTGGCGGAAGCTCATGCCTCGCGAGGCCTGGCACTCTCAATTGAGAAGCGATTTGAAGAATCGGCAGCCGAGTTTGAGAGAGCCATTGCACTCGATCCAAATTCCTTCGAGGCGCATTATCTG
>DASPUI010000159.1:0-3200 GCA_035622995.1 Chthoniobacterales bacterium | reverse complement strand
GAACAAAGTCGGAGCCATGCTCGAGGTGGTGAAGCTGCTCAATTCTCACCACAGTCATGTGGTCGCGATCAGCGTCTCAGAATCGACCGATTCGGCCATCGCGCGCATCATCGTGAGCGACCCGGAGGGAGTGGAACAGCTATTTCGAGAAAACAACGTCGCCTACGGAATGTGCGAAGTGGTAGTGGTGGAAATGCGCGAAGTGGCAACCCAGTTGGCGAAACTTCTGGCAACATTGTTCTCTGCCGAGGTCAACGTGCATTTTACCTATCCACTGCTCACCCGACCCCATGGCCTGGCGGCATTGGCCCTGCACGTTGACGATAACGAATGCGCTTCTTCCGTGCTGATCAGCTCCGGTTTTAAGACGCTGAGCCAGGACGACATTTCGCGGTGACTTTTTTTTCGAGCGCGAGCCCAGACAAGGAGTCTAAATTTTTCACCGGATTTGACAGTCATCTACCCTGACAAAGAATAAAGCGATGCCAGCTCTTACCTTTTACTCGCCACCTCGGGCGGACCGCAGTTTCACCATCGGCCTGGGGGTCGTCATTGTTCTGGCCGCAGCGGAGTTGTGCAGCTTTGGACTTTTTTATGCGAGCAAGATTCGGCCGGCGCACGCCGCGGCGGCGCCAGCAAAGGCCGCACCCGCGCCGGCAGCGGTCGCAAGTCGGGCGACACCGGCCGCGCCTCCGCCGGTTGCGCAGGCTTCCGCGAATCCAGTGTCTCCTCCATCAACCTCGGTTTTATCAACCTCGGATCGTCTGTTGAAGGAAGTAGCGGCTTTGCGAGAACGCGGC
This sequence comes from Chthoniobacterales bacterium, assembly GCA_035622995.1. Lineage (GTDB taxonomy): Bacteria > Verrucomicrobiota > Verrucomicrobiia > Chthoniobacterales > UBA10450 > DASPUI01. The sequence goes on along the minus strand of DASPUI010000159.1, from coordinate 2,400 downwards.
GACACGACGACCGCGTTGGCAAGACTACAGCAGGCATCGGAAAAGGATCCGAAAAATGCCCAGGTGCTTGCTGAGATGGCTACGATTTACGAATCGATCCTGAACTTTGACCGATCGAACGAGACGTGGCGGCGCATCCAGGAAATCGGTCCCTCTGCCGGCGCGTCCTATGAACTTGCCGTGGCGAAATTAAAAAGCGGCGTGGCGGCGGCCACGGCACCAACTTCTCCCGAGCAACCGGCCGCTCCCAGCACCCCGACCGATGCTATTCCGAATGGAGCTGTCCTCGGAATTTCAGACATTAGCGAAACCGAGAATCCTGATCCTGATGCCGAGACGGATCTGTTGCTCAAAATCAGCGTGAAAAGACGCGCGGACGTCGTGATCGATCACACCAAGGTAAAGATTCAGGTTTATTTTTATGACAGTCTTCCGGAACCCCCGCCCAACAATATCAAACTGACTGATGCTGATGTAAGCTACGAATGGTTAACGCCAAATCACGATTGGGCCGACACGAATACTGAGATTCTGGCGGTCACTTATGTTCGGCCGAAAAACAAGGCTCTTTCGTCCGAAGCGGCTTTGGCGGCGGCGGCGGCGGGAATTAATCCAACGAAGAAAGGCAAGTTGGCAGCGAAGCCGGGTCCAGTACCGGATTCCAGTCAGCGAAAATATCTCGGCTATATCGTGAGGATTTCCTATAATGACCAATTGCAAGATCAACGAGCTGTGCCAACCAAGCTGCTAACACTTTTCCCATCTTCCAACACAAACTCGCCCTAATGCAATTGCTCATCGTGCACAGTGACGCCGAAATGGGCGAGCAACTGGCGCGAATGGTGAAAGATTATTCCGCGCATGATTGTGAGCTCGTTGGAAATGATTCCGCTGCCCTTGAATGGGGCCGGCGCCATGCAAAGTGCGCTCTTCTTCTGACCCAGTTGGACGCGAGCGCAATCGACGGCCTCTCGCTCGGCGGCGCACTAAGCGAAATTTTTCCCGGTTTGCAGACCTTGTTCTTTCCGGGCTACGCCGCGACCGATCGGCGTCTCGAAGTCGCGCAGACAAAAGTTTTTCCTGAACCAATCGAAGGTGACGCTCTGTTGGACGCAATTGAGGAGGCCGGAAAGGCCCCGGCCGGCAGGCCCGATTTGTTTCACGTGGTCGATATCATCCAGATGTGTTGTCTCGGCCGGCGCAGCGGCGCCATCCAGATCGTACGGGACAAACGCAGTGGACTAATCTTTTTACGCGGAGGCCAGTTGTTGCACGCCGAAACGACTGGTGCCCGCGGTGCGGACGCGTTGTTCGAGATGATCGAATGGGGACGGATCGAGTTTGCTTATGATCGAACGGTTCGAGCCCCGGTTGAAACCATTAGAACGCAATGGGATGAGGCGCTAATCGAAGCCGTCACGCTCTGCAAACAAGAAAAAGCGCTGGCTTCGCAGCGACGCGCCTGAGCTTCTGCGCAACTTCTTTTTTATGGCGGGAGTTGCGCTACCTTATCCGCCCGTGAAACCGATCGCGCTCTGCCTTGTTCTGATTTCGAGTTCGGCCCTCGGTCAGATTCAGGTCGATTTGAAATTGCCGCGGCTTCAATTCATTGCCTACGAGCCGGTGATCGCAACGGTTGGCATAACCAATCTTGCCGGGCGCGATATCGATCTTCACGACCTTTCGGGGCAGCCGTGGTTTGGATTTGAAGTCACCGGCCAGGATGGTCAGCTGATCGGCACCCTGAAAACCGACCCGATTCAGCCCCCGCTTAAAATAGAAACTGGCAAACGTGTTACCCAAAAAATCAACCTGACATCGCTCTTTGTCGTGCACGATTTCGGAGCTTATCACGTCCGAGCGCATGTTTATTTCGCCGACCTGGGAAAGTTTTTTTATTCGCCAGCCAAGGTTTTCGAAGTAACCGACGCCCGGCCGATTTGGCAACAAACGGTCGGAATTCCAGAAGGAACCGGAGGAGGCGGAGACGCTCGAAGTTATTCACTTTTGAGCAATCGTTTCCCCGATCACACTTCGCTCTATGTTCGCGTGGAAGACAAGGATCGTGGGATTGTTTATGCAACTTATTCGTTAGGCCGCATCATCGCGCTGGACGAACCGCAGGCGGAGCTTGATCGCGCGAATCAACTTCACGTTCTGTTTTGTGCCGCCCCCCGTGCCTGGGCCTATGACCGCGTTGGATTAAACGGCGACCTCCTCGCTCACGAGACGTTCATGGAGACAAAATCCCGGCCGCGCCTTGTTCGCTCTGACGATGGCGAAGTGAGGATCGCCGGCGGAATGTTGGAATCGCCGCTCAATCCCGAAACGCGCAGCACCGCGCCCAAACTCTCGGATCGTCCACCCAGACCGGCCGCTCATGATTAAGATGCCGGTTTT
>DASPUI010000158.1:0-70297 GCA_035622995.1 Chthoniobacterales bacterium | reverse complement strand
CCATGAACTCTCGGTAGCCGATGGATTGCCTCTAAACCAGCATCGGATCGACTGGAACCAGCGGCCGGATGAGTTCGTGCAAGGCAGCGACGTCCTTCACTTTGAATTTGCGGCCGTGACGGCGCAGCTTTGTCGATTCCAGGTCGGCAACGCGGGCAATTTCTCCGTGCTTCCAGATCCAGGCGCCGGAGTTATAAGGACCGACCCGGCGCGGATTTGTCCAGGTGTGGATCGACAATAAGCGATCGTTGACTGCCGCCGCGATGTGCATCGGGCCGCTATCGACGCTGACGACAAAACGCGCGACACGAATGAGCCGGATTAACTGGAGCAATGACGTTTGATTAGTCAGCTCGACGCAATTTTCGGCGACGTCGACCTTCCGTTGCGACCGGCCGACGATTACGACCCGCGTTGGCGCGAAGGCGCGGCAGATTTCATAAATAACATTGTTGGAAAGCGATTTGCCATCGCCGCGGGCAAAGGGATGAAGCAAAATAAATGGGGGATACTCGTCAAAGCGCGGCAGCGGATCGCCCGTCGGAATCGGGCAACGGAGCGCGTCTCCGATTTTTGCGCCCACACACTCGGCCAGTTTCAGATAACGTTCGACCGCATGTTCGTTGCGATTGACTTTAGCGGAGCGGTGATAAAAAAGGCGCGACCCTTCGCGTCCATCGCTCATCCCGTAGATTTCCTTCGCGCCGCTCGCTTTCGCGATCAAGGCGCTGCGCAAAAGACCTTGAAAGTCGAGCGCCAGATCCGGGCGAATCTTTCTCGTCTGCTTCAACCACGGACCCAGTCGAGTGGGTACTCCAAGTCCGCGAAACTCGCCGCGTGGAAATACGTGGACGTGGTCGACATCAGAATTTCCGCGAAGCAATGGCGTAAATTCCGGATTAATCACCCATGTGATTTTGGCTTTCGGATAGGTATCGCGAATAAGCGCGACCGCCGGCAAAGTGTGAACAATGTCGCCGAGCGAGCTGGGTTTGATGATCAAAATCGAATTCACAGCTAATTTATCGATCTTAACGGCCAACTGACAGCCGTTCTGCGAGCAACGCGGGCAGGCCGGCCTTAATAATTTTCTCTTGAGCTGTTGATAGATCGTATTTCACCCGACGCTGTTCGACCGAATTTGGCTCGATGTGATAAATGCAATAGGCGGCGCGCCAATCGCCGTCACGGGGCTGACCAACGCTGCCGACATTGATGAAATATTTCTTGGTCATCTCGATCCGCAAGTGTTCAACGCGCACGCGCCTGACGCCATCATCCCGAATGAAAGCCATCGGAACGTGGGTGTGTCCAAAAAAGCAAACCGCCGTATGTTGATAAGTGAAACTGGCGGCTGCGTCCAGATCGTTGAAGACGTAGCCCCACTGTGCCGGCGTATCGAGGGTTGCGTGAACGATGGTAAAATCGCGCACCTGTCGCTGCAATTTCAGGTCGCGCAGCCAATCCTTGTCCTTTTCGGCCAAATGATCGCGTGTCCATTCGATCGCCGCCTCCGCCATTTCGTTAAAATCGCGCGACGATTCGATCAGGGATGCCTGTTCGTCATGATTGCCCTTTACAATTGGACAATCTAATTCCTGAATGCGGGCCACGCACTCGTGCGGGTTGGCGTTGTAGCCGACGATGTCGCCGAGGCAGACATAATGCGTGCACTTCTGGTCTTCGGCATCGCGCAGAACCGCTTCAAGCGCCTCGAGATTCGCATGAATATCACTGAAGATGGCGTAGCGCATTTTTCGGTAGCTACCGCCGTCTCTGGCGGCGGGAGAACTATTTATACACGGAACTGCCGCTGAGGACAGCGGCAGCTGCAGCGCTTTAAGGCCCTGTTGCCGGAACGCGTCGCTCTTTCGCAACGCCGAGTTTGTCCTCCAGAAACTTCAAGCGGGCGATTAAAGTGGGCAAACGTTCCCTTTCGCCTTCGTCGTAGAGTCTCCGCAATCGTTGATAGGCTTCCTGCTCGCGACCTTCGCAATAGGAAAGCTCATAGGCGGAAAAACGCCGGTCGTAAGAGGGTGCGCCGGGCAACGCCGCCGCTCTGGCGAAAAATTCCGACGCATGTTCATGATCGTTGTATTTCTCTTTGTAAAGCCGGGCGAGCGATTCATAAAGTTGCGGCCGATCTGGATTGTTTTTAATCCCGCGCTCGAGAAAATCTTTTCCAAGCGCAAAATATTCGCGCTGAGCCTTGATTCGCAGCGCCTGACGCGGCTGAGATTTATCATTTATTGCGGCGACGCTCGCGTTCCAGGCCATGTGCCATGCGGCCATGTCCCAAAAAAGAGTCGCTCGCGGCTGCAAAGTTGTGACCTGCCGAAAAAGAAAAAGAACCCGGCCCCATTCGGTCCGTTCCCATGCGACATGCGCTTGAATGAACAAAATGTCGGCGACGATCGACCGAAATCCGCTAAAAGCTGCGACAAATCCGAGTTGGCCAAGTTTTTCACGAAGCTCGAGATTGAGGGCAGTGCCGTCAAAATGGAATTGGCGATGTTCAATCGCGAGCTGCCGCTCAATCGGCAGTTTGATCGCGCCGAAAGCCAAAAGGAGGCCGATTGTGACGGCGAGCCGCATCATAGTTCCTTTCCGTAAAACGCAAACGTTGCCAGCAGGGTGTAGATCGTCGTGTAAAAGAGTCCCAGCTCGGCCGTCTTGATGAACAAGGTGAACGGGATGACCGCGCCTGCGACCACGTCATCGACCAAGTTAAAGGCCTGCAGGTCGGGGAAGAGGAGTGCAACGAGCGCAAGGAAAAGCCGGGTCATCCAGGTCGGCGCATTTTCCTGCAGCCAGAATTCGCGCGCAGTCGCCTGCAGATGGCCAATCAAATAAATGAACGCCATCACAACGATCGTGAAAATGTTGGTGGTCGCAAAAGTTGAAACGAAAAGCGTGAGAGCGGCCAGCAGGCTCGATTTCAAAAAGATGACTGCGATTCCCGGCAGGAAATCGATGTTGAAGGCAGACGCTCGTACTGCGCGCAATGAATCTTCCAGTTGTTCCCGCGGAGCGTGCGCGAACTGGCGGGCTGTCTCCTGTAACGCACTGTGCTCGCGTGCGGCCAAAACAAGCAGGAACATGGTCGTCATCAGACCGATGCTACTCGCGAGGAGTAGAAGAACGCCGGTGAGTTTGCCGAGCAGATATTCGAAACGCGGCACCGGCTTTGCCAAAATCGCGTAGACGGTCCGATCTTCGACGTCTTGTGGAATAAGACGCGCCGTTGCCACGATCGCAAGCAGCGAAGAAAAGATGGACATCGCTCCGAGCGAAATGTCTTTCAAGATTTGAAACTCCTGCTGAAACGTGAATCGCGCGAGAAAGACGCTGCTGCCGATCAAAAGGAGCGCAAAGATCAGAAGCACATGAAAGGCCTTCTGGCGAGTAAGATCGGTCAGCGTGTTCGAAGTGATCGCGAGAATGCGAGAAGGCGAAAACGCGCGGTGGCGAATCCCGATGATCTCTTCCGAATTCATTCGTTAGGCTGTTCTTTCGTTGCATCGAGGAACAACTTCTCGAGCGTCATCGTCGATTTTCGCCGGTCGATCAGTTTGGTCTCGGAACTTTTTGCCAGGTTTTCGACTTCGGCGATGAATGCATCAGAGGCATTTTCCAGGACGAGCTCCGTTCGATTCTCAATCGCGACCAGCTCATCCAGTCTTCCTTCGCGGATGAGCGATCCATTCGCTAAAATGCCGACCCGATCGCAAATTTCCTGTGCTTGCGCAAGCAAGTGCGACGAAAGCAAAAAGGTAATGCCTCTCCGTTTTAACTCGAGAATCAGATCGCATATTGCGCGCGTCCCGGCCGGATCGACGCCGGCTGTTGGCTCGTCGAGAACAACCAGCCTGGGTTCGTTAATCAGCGCCTGCGCCAGGCCGATTCGCTGCAACATTCCTTTGGAATAAGTCCCGAGGCGGCGATGACGGGCTTTCGTTAGGCCGACGAGCTCGAGCAATTCGACAATTCGCTTTTGCAACCGGTCTCTGTTCATACCGCATAATCTCCCAAAGAATCGCAGCGTCTCCTCGCCGGTGAGATACCTGTAGAAATACGGATTCTCCGGCAGAAAACCGACGTCTTCCCGGCTCGCCACCAGTTCATTGTTGCGGCCAAAAATTTTCGTTACACCGCGGGTGGGCGAGATCAGGCCCAGAATAACCTTTAAGGTCGTGCTTTTGCCCGATCCGTTAGGCCCGAGCAAACCATAGACCTCGCCGATTTCTACCCGCAAATCGAGATCCCGTACCGCAACGATTCGTTCCCGCTGGAACGGCACCGAAAAGATTTTGGTCAGGCCGCGGATCTCTACCGCCGGCTCAGTAATCATGACGAATCTCAAAACCGCTTGCTTCGACCGGTGTTGGCAGGTTGTTCTCGCTTGCCTTGCGAATGTGCGCGCGCAATTCGCTGTTTGCGATCGCATCCAGAAAGGCGCGCACTTCGTCTTGCTCGCCGTTCAGCTGCATTTCGACGCGTCCGTCAATCAAATTGCGCACCCAACCCGTAACTTCAAAACCTTTGGCGATGTGACGAACCGTCCAGCGAAATCCGACACCCTGGACGCGGCCTTCATAAAAAACCTGGAGCGAAGTCACGGTCCGCCCGGTGTTATTTGTAAGAGTAAACGAAACAGACACTGCTCGCTTCTCCTTCAGCGAGCGCAACCATTACATAATATTGACCGCTGCTGACCGGCGAAAACCCGGCTGCGGCCTTCTCTCCAGAACTGTAGCTTTCGGTCGCAACTTCTTTGCCAGCTTCGTCGTAAACGCTCACCACCAGTTTTTTCGCCGGGCTGGTCGCACCAACGGAAAACCAGTATTGGTTGCCGGCATAGAGATTGACTGCAATCAACGCGTGCTCGTGCGGCTTCACTGTTCCGCACCAGTGACCATCCCGCATTTTGAAACCATCGTTGGAAAACGCGCCCGCCAAATCGAGCGCGGCCTTGCGCGCCTCGACTTCCTGATCGGTCTCTGGCGCGGCGACAAGCGGGAAAAGATTCGCCGCCAAAATCGACAGGGCAAACATCAGCGATTTCATTTCCCGTCCTTTTGCTGAATCTCGTCCATGATTTTGCCGACCGCTTCGTGCACTTTACGTACTTCGTCTATGCTCGGGGTTGTGGCTGGCGGAAATGAAACAAGTTTCTCGACGCCTACCAACTGATCGGTCACTTCTTTCACCAGCGGCTCGTTGCGCACATCCGGCGAGATGTCGTCCATCTTTGAATGAATATATTCGACCAGCGCTGGCTGCCTCAAAACCCTTGCACTCCGCTCGTCATAATTTTGCATGACCGACGCGCTGACGACTTGAGTTCCGCGAATCCAGCCGCCCACACTTACCAATATGACCAGGTCCTGATCGCGATGCGTTTGCATTGACGATTTCACTTCGTTCTGGGTTGCTTCCAATTCTTCCTGGAGAGCATCCCATTCGTTGTGTTCCGCAAATTCGTTGATGCTGTTCCCGCGACTCAAAACGTTTTGGCTGACGCCGAGAGCCTTGGCTAATTTAATAATGTCCGTTCCAATGTTCTTAACCTGTTGACCGTCCTGCGCTTCGACCGCAATGAAACCGTCGGCAATCAGACCACCAAGATTGAGCGCGATCTGTGCGCGATTGTTGTAAGTCGTCGAGACTGGTCCGCGATACTGGCCGGTCCAATTTGGTTTGCCCGGTTTTTCCAATGCGGCGAACAACTCACCCGGAGTTGGAATGCTGATTTCGTCGCTCCGAATGGCTTTTGCTAATTGATCGGGGGGAAGCCGGGTGGGCTCCGCTCCAACCAACATGCAGCAGGTGATCAAAACGCTGGCGACGATCAGACGCATTGGGCGTTTCATGGACGACCAGCGTACCCACGACCGGACAGATTGCCAGCAAGAATCTCAGCAAATGCGGATTGCCAACTGCGGCAGCTTCCGGGATTATTACCGCGATACATCAATGGGAGCGACCGCAATTCAGAAAACTCGAGCGCGCGAGATTTTGGATTCGCGAGGAAATCCGACCGTTGAAGTGGATGTCCAACTTGAGGGTGGAGCGTGTGGACGGGCCGCCGTCCCGAGCGGCGCAAGCACGGGCGAGCACGAGGCTTGGGAGCTACGCGATGGCGATAAGAAGCGCTACGGCGGTAAAGGAGTGCTCCGTGCAGTCGCCAATGTGAATGAGAAAATCGGCCCCGCGATCAAAAACTGGGACGCGTGCGATCAGGCAAAGATCGATAATCGAATGATCGAGATGGACGGGTCACCTAACAAAAAAAATCTTGGGGCGAACGCTCTCCTGGGAGTCTCGCTGGCCGTTGCCCATGCCGCGGCGGCCGCGCAAAGGGTGCCGTTGTTCCGTTATCTGGGTGGCGACCAGGCAAAAGTTTTGCCCGTCCCGATGATGAACATTCTCAATGGCGGCGCTCATTCTGATGCGCCGATCGATTTCCAGGAGTTCATGATCGTTCCGCGCGGCGCGCCCACATTTGCCGAAGGCCTGCGTTACGGCGCAGAGGTTTTTCACGCGCTCAAGGGCGTGCTCAAAGAGCGGCATCTTTCCACCAATGTCGGCGATGAAGGCGGGTTTGCGCCGCAATTGAAATCGGCCAACGACGCCCTTGATTCAATTGCGGTCGCGGTGAAGAAAGCCGGCTATTCGTTAGGCAAAGATATCTTCATTGCCCTCGATCCGGCTTCATCGGAATTTTTCGACCGTGAACAGAAACTTTACGTTTTCAAGAAATCCGATGGTTCCAGACGTACGGCGGCGGAACTGGTTGCGTACTATGCCGATCTTTGCGCGCGCTTTCCGATTGTTTCGATCGAAGACGGCTGTGCCGAGAACGATTGGGACGGATGGAAAAAATTAACGGCGCGACTGGGCGATCAGATTCAACTTGTCGGCGACGATCTTTTCGTTACCAACGTGAAATTTTTGCGCAAAGGAATCGATGAGCATGTTGCCAATTCGATTCTGGTCAAGGTCAACCAGATCGGCACACTCACTGAAACGTTGGCCACGATCGATCTCGCCCGAAAGAACAGCTACACCGCAGTGATCAGTCATCGCTCGGGCGAAACCGAAGACACGACCATTGCCGACATCGCGGTCGCGACCAATGCGGGACAGATCAAGACCGGATCACTTTGCCGGACCGATCGCGTTGCCAAATACAATCGGCTTTTGCAAATTGCTGAAGAACTTGGTGACAAAGCGGTTTACGGAGCTAAGATGCGCTGACGTGGAATTAACTTACGGCGATTTCCGCGCGCGGCGCGAAGCCACAATTTGGCAGCGGTTGAATCGCATCCTGAAAGTCCTGCTCCTTCTTGCGGCCTGGCTCGTGATTGTGAGTTTGTTTGCGCCGCCCTACAAACGTTTGACCCAGGGACACCGCGAGATCGACAACCTTCAGGCGCAGGTAAACGCGCAAAAAGCTTTGCTTGCCCGCCAAACGCGGGAAGTGAATCTGCTCAAGAACGATTCGACCTATTTGGAGACGATCGCGCGTGATCTCCTCGATTTGATGAAGGACGGCGAAACCATTTTCCGCCTTGAGCCGGTACAACAGGGAAAACGAAAAGACGCGCGGAAATAAACTGGAATTGTAGAGTCGCTTGTGCCAAGCGCCTTTTGCCTTAGTTCGGCGTTCGACACAAACGCCGCTATAACGTTTTGCGCGTGACGCGGCTTCAATTATCTTCCCCTCATGCCAACTGAAATCTCTGCCGTCGATGCCGAAGATTTGAAATCGCGCGTCCGCGAGCTGCGGAGGTTTCTTTGACCTTCCAAGACTCCAGGAAAATTTGAGCGCGCTGGAAGCGCGCATGGCCGCCCCGGATTTCTGGAACAATCGCGAGCGAGCCCAAGCCGATGTTGATGAAGTCTCACGGTTGCGCGCGGTCATCAATCCGTTTCATGAGTTGGAGCGCGAGATCAAAGATTTCGAGGCGCTGGTCCAGCTGACGGCCGAGGAACAGAACGAATCGCACCGCGCGCAAGCGGAACGCGAGGTTGCAACCGAGCACGAACGTCTTGCCCATCGACTGGAAGAATTTGAGCTGCGCCAGTTTCTCTCCGGCGAAAACGACCGGGCGAATGCGTTTGTAACCATCCACTCCGGCGCCGGCGGGACCGAATCGTGCGATTGGGCCGATATGTTACTGCGCATGTATCAGCGCTGGATTGAGCGGAGCGGCTTCAAATCGGAAATTGTCGATCTTCAAACCGGCGAAGAAGTCGGCGTGAAATCGGTCACCTTGCTGGTGAGCGGCGAATACGCCTATGGCTATCTGCAAACCGAGCGCGGCGTGCATCGGCTGGTGCGGATTTCGCCGTTCGACGCCAACAAACGACGTCACACTTCTTTCGCCAGTGTCGATGTCGTCCCTGAAATCGGCGATGCCGCGCCAATCGAAATTAATCCGGCTGACTTGGAGATCGACACCTTTCGGAGCGGCGGAAAGGGGGGGCAAAACGTCAATAAAGTCGAAACCGCGGTGCGCATTTTACACAAGCCGACCGGCATTGTGGTCGCGTGCCAGGCCGAACGCAGTCAGGGACGGAATCGCGAGCTCGCGTTGAAAATGTTGAAGGCGAAACTTTACCAGATCGAGGAAGACAAGAAACGGGCCGAACTAGATCGACAGTATGGCGAGAAAGGCGAGATCGCGTGGGGAAGTCAGATTCGCTCGTATGTTTTTCAACCGTATCAAATGGTGAAAGACCATCGAACGGGCGCGCAAACCAGCAACGTCCAGGAAGTGATGGACGGCGAAATCGATTTGTTCATCGAGGCGAAATTGCGCGGCCAAAAGAACACGAAAGGCGATGTCGATCGCGAAATCTAGGCTGGCCTAACAAGTTTCAATCGAAATCGCGAATCGAAATTGCCGCCGTTATGTTTTCGGCAACAGGCGAGGCAGGCAATGGCGCGACGGATCCGGCGCACTCGCGGAAAATCGCGTTTGCAGTTCGGACACGTGTATAGAAAACGTCGCGCGCGTTCAACGAAAGGAAACGGCAGATTGTGGCAGCGTTTTTCATCGCCGATTCCAAGATCGATGCATGCCTGACGCCATTCTTTCCCATGCGGCAAAATCTGATGGCGAACTTTTACTCGAAATTGGGCGAGCAAATGCGCCAACTCATGCCGCAGTGTGCGATCGACTTCGTCTCCGTTAACCGCCAGTCCGGCTCGGACCAGGTGCGGATTCAGCGTAACTAATTTTTTGCGGTAATCGGCGCGACCGGCGCAACTTTTAAGGCGCGGGCTCCACTCTACGCGAATTTCGTTGGCGATCCGTCCAGCGCCATTCCCGCGCAAAAGTTCACGCGCCTGGTGCTCCAATTCGGGATCGCGACCACAAAATTGTGGGGGAGGCGCATCGCCGGCCAAACCTGAGAAAGGCAACCGAAGCGGTTGGTTTACGAATTCAAATTGCAGCTGCCTGGGTGCGCGCGTGGCTCGGAGCTCAAGCGACCGCATATTCGCTCGATTTCCGTGTCGTCAGGCGCTCGACCACTTCGACGATTGCCTGGCTCGCCCTTTCGATTTCGTCGGCGGTGGTGGGTTTGCCTAGCGAAAAGCGAATAGCGGAGCGCGCGCGTTCCACCGGCAATCCCATCGCCAGTAAAACATGCGACGCGCGGACCGAACCGACCATGCAGGCCGAACCGCTGGAGGCGCAAATTCCTTTCAAATCGAGCGCGATCAGGAGCATTTCGGAATCGAGACCGAGAAAGCTGACATTGAGTGTGTTGGCGAGTCGACGCGCTACATCTCCATTTTGCTTTGCCCGGGGCGCTGCCGCTGCAATCGCCTCCCACAATCGATCGCGCAGGCCGGATTGCCGTTTTTGTTCTGCTTCACGATTGTGCAAAACCCATTCCGCCGCCGCGGCCATCCCTGCGATCGCCGCCACGTTTTCCGTCCCGGGCCTTCGTTGATTTTCGTGCGAACCGCCGAACATGATCGGCTGGATCGACAGACCGCTGCGCAAAAAAAGGAAACCGATGCCTTTCGGTCCGTAGAATTTGTGCCCGCAAAAACTGGCCGCATCGACCAGCGAAACATCGGTATCGATCTTGCCGAAGGATTGCACCGTGTCGCTGTGAAAGAGAACGCCTTTTGCGCGGCAAATTTTCGAGATTTCCTTAATCGGTTGGAGAACGCCGGTTTCGTTGTTCGCGGCCATGATCGAAACGAGCGCGGTGTCGTCGCGAATCGAATCTGCCAGATGATCCAAATCGACAATTCCATTTTCCGAAACACGCAGCCAGGTGACTTCGAAACCTTCATGCTTTTCCAAATGTTCAATTGGGTGCAAGACTCCATGATGCTCTGTCTTGCAACCAATTAGATGCTTCGAGGAGCGGCCGCGCGCCAGGCCGAGCACTCCGAGATTACACGATTCGGTCGCGCCGCTGGTGAAAATGATTTCGTGTGGCTTCGCGCGGATCAAGCTGGCGATTTTGTCGCGCGCGTTGTCGATCGCGGCTCGCGCGTCGCGGCCCGCTTGATGAATGCTGGACGCATTTCCAAAAAATTTATCGAGGTACGGCCGCATCGCGTCGCGCGCGGGCGGGCAAAGCGGTGTCGTCGCGTTGTAGTCGAGATAAATCATTCGCTAAACGAATCGGCTCGCGGCCCGACGTTGCGCGACCGCTTTGGCACGATCTCGATTTGCTTCTCCTGGTAGTAGACCAGCGAATTCGGCGGGACGCTGTGAGTCAGGAAGACGTTCGCGCCAACGGTCGAGCCTGCGCCAACAACCGTATCCCCGCCCATGACCGTGGTGCCGGCGTAGATCGTGACGTTGTCTTCCACGGTCGGATGCCGCTTCTTGCCGCGCAATGCTTTTCCGGCAGCGAGCGATTTCGCAATGAACGAAACCCCTTGATAAAGTTTCACGTGCGCCCCGATCTTCGTCGTCTCTCCTACCACCACCCCTGTTCCGTGATCGATAAAAAAATGCGGCCCTATCTCCGCCCCCGGATGAATATCGATCCCGGTCCGGCTGTGCGCCCATTCGGTCATGATCCGGGGTACGAGCGGCACCTTTTCATAAAGTTGGTGCGCCATCCGGTAAATGGCAATCGCCTCCAGCGAGGGATAGGCGAGAATGATTTCTTCGTAGCTCCTGGCTGCGGGATCGCCCTCGAACGCAGCGTCGATATCCGTCCACAGAGTTCTCCGGACTTCCGGCAGGCTCGAAATAAATGTATCGAGAATTTCCTCGGCTTTTCGTTCGATCTGATTGCTCGGGGGATAACTGCCGAGGCTTTTGCAGATTTCCGTTTTGAGTCGTGCCTTTAAAGAGCGCACCTGACTTCGCGTGATATCGGCCAGATCGGTCGAGTCAATCAACGGTTGACCGCGAAATCCGGGGAACATCAGGCTCAACAAATCGGCGCAGGCGAGCTCGACCGCTGCGCGCGACGGCAGCAGCGCGGCGGCATCAAGATAGTTTATGCCACCGGTCTCTCCGTAAGTTTGAAGCAATTCGCCAATCGCGTCGTGCGCCGTAAGACTCATCGGTGGCAAGGTACGCGTCCGAGGGATGCAATCAAAACGATTCGTTGCAACGTTACTGGGTTAAAGCGATTAACTTGGCCGATCATGAAACCCTTTGAAATCGCGGGATTGCCGCCGGACGAGCTGAACAGTTTTCTCTCCGCCACTCACGCCGATCCATTTCGGATTCTTGGTCCCCACCGGTCGAAAAACGATCTCGTCATTCGCGTTTTTCGGCCTGATGCGAAGAAGGTCGAGATTGTGCAGAATGGGCAACCCGCGATTGAAGCGGAGAAAATTCATCGAGACGGATTTTTTCAAGCGATCGTCCCCGACGCGAGGCGAGATCTTGATTATCGTGTGCGCCTGACGGGGTGGGACGATTCGGAGCTGACAATTCGCGATCCGTACCAATACGGCCCGATGATGGGAGAAGTCGATTTGCATTTGTTTGCGGAGGGTCAGCACTGGCAAATCTACGAAAAGTTTGGCGCGCATCTTCGAGAAATCGGCGGCGAGCGCGGCGTCTATTTTGCGGTCTGGGCCCCAAACGCGCAGCGCGTCAGCGTGGTGGGCGATTTCAATAATTGGGATGGTCGGGTCAACCCGATGCGGAAATTGTTAGGCACAGGCGTGTGGGAATTGTTCCTGCCGGGAATCAGGGAAGGCGCGCACTACAAATACGAGATTCGAGCGCAGAATGGCGCGCTCTTGCTCAAGAGCGATCCCTTCGCGTTTTTCAATCAGCACGGAAAATCGACGGCATCGCTGGTTTACAACCTCGAACGCTACCGGTGGACCGATGGCGAATGGATGGAATCGCGCCGAAAAAAGGATTGGCCGCGCAGCCCGATCAGCATCTACGAAGTTCATCTCGGCTCTTGGAGGCGCAAACCAGACGAAGGAAATCGGCAGCTAAGCTATTTGGAATTCGCCGAGACGTTGCTCCCGTACGTTCTCGAAATGGGTTACACCCACATCGAACTGCTGCCGATCGCCGAACACCCGTTCGAAGGGTCGTGGGGCTATCAAGTCACAAATTATTATGCGCCCACCAGCCGCTTTGGCACGCCGGACGAACTGCGGCATTTCATCGATAAATGCCATCAGGCAGGCATCGGCGTGATCATTGACTGGGTGCCGGCGCACTTCCCAAAGGATGCGCACGCGCTGGCCGAGTTCGATGGCACTGATCTTTACGAACACATGGACCCGCGCCAAGGCGAGCATCAGGATTGGGGCACGCTCATTTTCAATTACGGCCGCAACGAAGTGCGCAATTTTTTGATCGGTAACGCGCTCTTCTGGCTCGAGAAATATCACATCGACGGCCTGCGCGTGGATGCGGTCGCCTCGATGTTGTATCTCGATTATTCACGCAAAGAAGGGCAGTGGATTCCAAACGTTTACGGCGGCCGGGAAAATCTCGACGCGATTTATTTTCTGAAACGATTCAATGAAGTCTGTTATGAAAAATTTCCCGGGATCATGACGATTGCCGAAGAATCCACCGCTTGGCCAGGCGTCTCGCGGCCAAGCTATCTCGGCGGCCTCGGTTTTGGTTTCAAATGGAACATGGGTTGGATGCACGATTTTTTGGAATACATGTCGCTCGACCCCATCTTTCGCCGTTTTCATCACGGAAATATCACGTTCTTTTTGATCTATGCGTTTCATGAAAACTTCATTCTGGCGCTGAGCCACGACGAAGTAGTGCACGGCAAACGTTCGCTCCTCTCGAAAATGCCGGGAGATGAGTGGCAGAAATTCGCCAACCTGCGGATGTTTTACGCTTGGATGTACGGTCAGCCCGGCAAGAAACTTTTATTCATGGGAAGCGAGTTTGGCCAACGGAGCGAATGGAATCACGACACCAGTCTGGATTGGAATTTGTTAGGTCAACCGCGACATGATGGGCTGCGCCGGCTGGTGCAACATTTGAATTACATTTACAAGAGCGAGCCAGCGCTCTGGCAACAGGACGACAGCTACGAGGGTTTTGAGTGGATCGATTTTCACGACGCTGATAACAGCGTGGTTTCATTCACCCGCAAATCGCGCGACGGAGAGCTGATCGCATTCATTGTGAACGCAACGCCGGTCGTCAGGTACAACTATCGGCTTGGTGTCCCGCGCGCCGGGTTTTATCGGGAGATTATTAACACCGATGCTGAGACTTATGGCGGCAGCAACGTCGGCAATTATGGCGGCGTGCAGAGCGAAGATTGGCCATGGATGGGGCGCGAACATTCCATTCTCATTCAATTACCGCCCTTATCGACCATTGCATTTAAACCGGAGAGGTAACGCGAAGGGACGAAGCTCCACTCAATCGGCGTTCCAGCTTGACCGATTCTGGCGACTTCTGCCATCCTCAGTCTTACATGATTAAGAAACGAACCCCCGCCGCTTTTACTCTAATCGAACTGCTCGTTGTAATTGCGATCATCGCCGTTCTCGCGAGCATTGCCGTGCCTGTCTTTACTTCTGTCCAGGTGAAAGGCGCGCAAACAAAAGCACTGTCGAACGCCAAGCAGATCGCCTTGGCGCTGAGGCTGTATGCAACCGACAACAACGGAAATTATCCAAGCTATCTGGTGAACGCCGATGGAACGACCACTACCAATCCTCCAACTAATGTGTCGTCTTCCAATGACGCGTTTTGTCAGCTGTTTCCTACTTACTTAAAATCGGAAGCGATCTTCTGGTTGGGAAAGTCAAAGTGGTGCAATACCAACGTGCCAGATGAAGTAACAGATCCGACTTTGACGGTACCTTCAAGCAAAACGCTGGCTTCCGGAGAAAATGAGTGGTCATATGTGCTCGGGTTGACCGACACTTCGAATCCGTCCGTTCCGCTAATTGCCGATGGTTTCGTTCAGGGCGGCGAGACGTCGCATATGTATTCGACGGATCAAACCGTGAAAGGTGGAGTTTGGAAAGGTGTTAACGCGATTGTAGTTCGTGCGGACGGTAGTAGTGGAACAATTGAAAGGGTGAATTCGGACATGACGATTCATGGTCCGAATGGAAATAGTACCGGGGCTCAAGGAGATATTTTTACTACCGCCAACTCAGCCAACGGCTGGCTGGGTACTGCGAACACAGTGGTAAATCCAAAATAGCGCTCGATCTCTTTACAGTGCCGCTGATTCAAATTCCCCGTCGCTGACCCGCGTCCGAATTTTCATTTTCGGCCTAACAAGTTTAACACTGCGGATTAATTTGCCGCGCGCGTCGGTAGTAATGCTATAGCCGCGCTGCAATGTTGCCTCTGGACCGAGCACGCGCAGAATCGCTTCGAATCGTTGCAAGGTTTGCTGGCAATGATCGAATTTTTGCCTGGCAAATCGATGGAGTGAATCGCGGGCCAAATCGATTTGCTGCTGCCCGTTGCGCAAGCGGTTCACTAATTCTCGTGCCAGAGCGCGCTCGGACAGAAATCGGAGCCGCGTCTTCTGATGCTCGACAAAACTGCGCAGGCATTTGCCGAGAGCTCCGGCCAGCGAATCGATTCGCCGCCGGAGATCTACGATGTCTGGCACAATCAATTCCGCCGCGGCGCTCGGCGTTGGCGCGCGAAGGTCGGCCACGAAATCGCAGATCGTAAAATCGACCTCATGACCAACGGCCGAGACAACCGGCAAATTGATGCTTACGATTGTGCGCGCGACAATTTCTTCGTTGAACTCCCACAAATCTTCCATGCTGCCTCCACCGCGCGCGACCACGATCAGATCAACCGGTGCAAACGATTCGTTAGGCGTGGCCAATTCGCGAATGGCTACCGCAATTTCCTGGGCCGCGCCCGCGCCCTGAACCCGTACCGGATTAATCAAGATTTGGAGCCAGGGCGCCCGGCGTTGAAAAATGTTGAGCAGGTCGCGAATGGCTGCGCCGCTCGGCGACGTAACAATCCCGATCCGTTTCGGAAATTTGGGTAGCGACCGTTTGCGTTCCGGCGCAAACAATCCTTCGGCATCGAGTTTGCGTTTGAGCGCTTCGAACTTCGCTTGCAAGGCGCCGCGACCAAACGGCTGAACGATTTGGACAGCGATTTGATATTGACCACGCGCTTCGTAAACCGAAACGGTGCCGAAAATCTGGATTCGCGCGCCATCGGCGAGTGGTTCGCGTAACGGAGCCATCGCGTCGCGCCAGATCACACAGGCGATCTGAGTCCGCGCGTCTTTGAGAGTGAAGTATTGATGACCGTTGGAGTGCGCCTTGTAATTCGAGACTTCGCCCTGCACCCAAACCGCGCCGAACCTGGTTTCGAGCGCGCCGCGGATCGAGCGCGTTAATTCGGATACGGTGAGGACCCTTGAAGTTTGCTGAAATAGATCGGGAGTTCGTTGCATTATTTGGAGGAATGAGTTCTGTCTCGTCCGATTTTGCGAACGCACCGCAGGGGATCGCGCCAGCTATTTGTCGAACAATTCATGCTGCGCACCGGTCGGCGGTTTCAACCCCAGCTTTTTATATGCGTTTGCGGTCGCAACGCGTCCTTGCGGCGTGCGTTTGATGTAGCCTTCCATGATCAGGTACGGCTCGTTCACTTCTTCGAGCGTGCCGGCTTCTTCGCCGATCGCCACCGCAAGCGAATTTAAACCGACCGGTCCGCCGTTGAACTTGTGAATGAGGGTCTCGATGATGCGTTTGTCCCATTGATCGAATCCGTCGCGATCGATCTCGAGCATGGCGAGCGCGCGATCAGCCACCTCGCGATCAATTTTGCCCTCGGCTTTAACCTGTGCATAATCGCGCACCCAGCGAAGAAGATTATTGGCGGTGCGCGGTGTGCCCCGGCTGCGAGCGGCGATCTCAGCAGCACCGGCAGGATCGATCTCGACCCCTAGCAAACGGGCGCTGCGGACGATGATTTTCTGCATTTCATCGGCAGAGTAATAATCCAGGCGTGCGCTCATTCCAAAACGGGAACGCAGCGGTGCGCTGACCATTCCGGCGCGCGTGGTTGCGCCGATCAGGGTGAACTTTGGCAGATTGAGTCGCAGACTGCGCGCTTGCGGGCCCTGGTCGATAATGATGTCGAGCCGATAATCTTCCATCGCCGGGTAAAGATATTCTTCGATCGTCGGTTGCAGCCGATGAATCTCGTCGATGAAAAGCACATCGCCTTTTTCCAGGCTGGTAAGCAATCCCGCAAGCTCGCCCGCTTTTTCAATCACCGGGCCGCTGGTATTTTTGATGTTCACTCCCATCGCGTTGGCAATGATGTAAGCAAGCGTGGTTTTGCCCAGGCCGGACGGTCCGCTCAGCAAAATGTGCTCGAGCACGTCGCCGCGTTTTTTTGCCGCCGCCACCATCAGCTCCAGACGTTCACGCACCTTTATCTGGCCGGTGAATTCGCTGAATGCCGGTGGCCGCAATGAAATTTCGAAAGCGGCATCCGGTTCGGGCGGTTTCATCAGAGATGTTGCATTCAATTTGGAGGGACGCGCGCCATCGCGTCCAGAATAAAGGCGCCACAAGCGCGGCGCTCTCCAGCAAAAAGAAGACGACCGGTCATTCCAGGTTTTTCGTTAACACCAGCTCCGTGCCGCGCGGCTTCACCACGTAATCGACTTTATCGAACGCGTGTTGAATGAGTTGCAAACCGCGACCGCCGGGTTTGAGCCGGCCCGACGCCACCTTCTTCATGGCGGTGCGCATCTGTTCGCCATAATCACGCAAACGCATTCGGACACAATCACGCAATCCCTCCATCGACAAAGTAATGGGCTGATCGTCGCGCAAGGCATAGGCATATCGGATAATGTTGGTGCACGCTTCATCCACTCCAAGCACCATCAGCAGGCGTTGTTTCTCGGAGAATTTGTAGTCGTCGAGAAACATTCGCACTTGTTCCCGCATCATTGCGAGATTGGCCGTGTGACTGCTGAACTCGAGCTTTCTTCTCTTCATCGCGCCAAAAGACAAACGCTGCCCTCGGACAGGCCGCATTCAAGTCCGGGTCTGCAAAAAGTTTGGCGCTTCGACGACCGGCCGGTGGTCTCGTTTGCAAAACCGGACGAGCGGCTGTTCAGTTTTGCGGATGAGAAAATCTTTTTTGTTCGGTCTTTTACCGCTGGTTACGGTCACGGTCTTCGCGCAGGAAAGCCCCACTGCCTACGAAGCACTCCGGGTCGTTGGAAATAAGTTGAATCGCGACTGCGTGGACCATGTTATTTCGGTTACCGGCATCCGTGGCAATCCGCAGCCGGAAACCTGGAAGATCTTAGTTGAAGATCAACACGCGCGGGGAGGAGTGCGCGAGATCGAAGTGGCAAATGGCAATATTGTTTCTGAACGAACGCCGGTTCGGACGGTCGTCGGTTCGGCCGAAGGCGCGACTGTCAACACGACGCGTTTGAATCTCGATTCGAGCGGCGCCTACGCGGTGGCAAGTCATACGGCGGAGAAATCGAATACAGCTTTTTCAACCGCGAGCTACACCTTACGGACAGACGAGCGAGGCGATCCGGTGTGGATTGTGACGTTGAATAACGAATCCGGCCAGCCAGTTGGCACGATTCACATCAATTGTAATCGCGGCAATGTCGTGCGGACGGAGGGAATGTTTGCCGGCACCACGATGAAAGATGTCGTCACCGACAGCGATGTCGATCAACCGAGCGAGGACGAGGAACATGGCATTTTTTACGGACCGCGCCAACGCCTTCGAGAAACATTCCGTCATGCGCGACAAGATGCGAGCGACACGTTTGCCCGGTGGCGTCGATCGTTCGCCGATTTCATCAGGGGCGGCTAATTATCAAGCTCTGATGGACGATACGACCCGCGAGCGATCCTGGCCCGCGCTTCCTTTCGCCAAGTGGAAAGATACCTGTGCGACGCTTCACATATGGACGCAGATCGTCGGAAAAGTCCGGCTGGTACAAACACCGTGGACGAACCATTCATGGCACGTCACTCTATATCTGACTGCTCGCGGCCTAACAACCTCGCCAATTCCGCACGGCCTGGAAACTTTCGAGATCCGCTTCGATTTTGTTGATCATGAATTGCGGATCCTGAAAAGCGACGGCGGGACGCGGATGTTCAAACTGCAGGGACAATCAGTCGCCAAATTCTATCAGGCGGTGATGCAAGCGCTGCATGAGCTCGAGTTACCAGTGAAGATTGATTTGTTGCCTAACGAAATCGCAAACCCGATTCGATTCGATCAGGACGAGCAGCATCGAAGTTATGATCAGCAATACGCCAATCGATTCTGGCGGGTGCTGGTTCAGGCCGATCGCGTTTTCAAGGAGTTTCGGTCGCGTTTCTGTGGCAAATGTAGTCCGGTTCATTTTTTTTGGGGCAGCTTCGACCTGGCAGTAACGCGTTTCTCCGGCCGTCCGGCGCCGCCGCATCCCGGAGGCATTCCGCACCTTCCAGACAGCATTACGCGCGAGGCGTATTCCCAGGAGGTCAGCAGTCTTGGTTTCTGGCCGGGCAACGATAGCCTGCCGGAGCCCATTTTTTATTCCTACGCTTACCCGGAACCGAAGGGCTTTGATGAAGCGAAAGTGAAGCCGGATGCTGCCTCTTACAATTCGCAATTTAGGGAATTTATTCTGCCGTATGAGGTCGTGCGCACGGCTGAGTCGCCAGACGAAACGCTGCTGCAATTTGCGCAAAGCACGTATGACGCCGCCTCCACCCTCGGCGACTGGGACCGCGCGGCGCTAACTGAAAAGAAACCTGACTTGCTTTCGAGTCGTTCGCGTTCGTAATATAAAGCAAGATGAATCCTGGTTGTGCGGCCGAGCAGCAGGCTTGGCGCGAGGTGAAAGATGGATGGCGACCGCTTTACGGTGATGTCGACCAAACTGGCGTAGCGGTGGAGTGGCACGATTTTCAGACGGAGAGGGTGTTTAACTGGGGGCGCACGTTTCATCCGCGCAGTTTGGAATTTTGTTTAAATCTCGAAGGCCACGGTGAAGTCGGGGCAGCGGGAAAGACCGGTTATTTGCCTGGAAATTGCGGTTATTACGCAATCGCTGACGAACCGCTGGCTGCATCGCGTCGGGCGGGTGATCGTCATCAATTCGTCACCCTTGAGTTCTCACGAAAGCATTTGCGGTCGCAGTTTGTCCAAAACGAAGCGGATCTCGAACCCGAGATTCGAAGGATTATTTTTGGCGACAAAGACGAGTCGGTCGTTGCTCCGGTACGGCCGATGTCGGTTGAGCAACGCAATGTGGTCGCGAGCCTGGCCGCGCCGCCGGTGGTAAAAGCCGCTCAAGTTCTGTGGTACGAGAGCAAGGCGCTTGAACTAATGGCACATTTTTTCTTTGCTCCGAAGGATCCGGAATTGTTTTGCATGCGGCAAAAGCGGGTCGCGCGCGAGCGCGTTGAGCGGACCAAGGAATTGCTGGCACGCGATCTGGTCAATCCGCCGACCCTGGAGCAGTTAGGGCAGGAAGTCGGATGCAGCCCGTTTTACCTTAGCCGGAGTTTTTCCAGTGAAGTTGGGTTGACCATCCCGCAATACCTTCGCAATCTTCGAATGGAACGTGCGGCCGAATTGTTGCGGAGCGGGCGCTACAATGTTACCGAGGCGGCGACCGAAGTTGGTTATTCCAGCCTGAGCCATTTTAGCAAAGCGTTTTGCGAGACGATTGGATGTTGCCCGGTGCTCTACCCGACGGCGAAGAACGTCATCCTAGATCGCTGAGCGCGATTCGATTCGATTGGCGGCAAAATGAAGATCGCGCGCGCGCTCATTTCGGTTTCAAATAAAAAGGGAGTCGCTGCGTTTGCGCGACAACTCGAGCGGCGCGGAGTAGACATTATTTCAACCGGCGGTACCGCCGACTTATTGCGCAAACAAAAAATTCCGGTCCGTGAGATTTCCAGTTTCACTGCCTTTCCCGAGGTGCTGGAGGGTCGGGTAAAAACTTTGCATCCGCGCGTGCATGGCGGGCTCCTGTTCAAACGCGGCGATCCGAAACACGAGGCGGAAGCACGCGAGCAGGGTTTCGAGCCAATCGATCTGGTGGTGGTCAACCTTTATCCGTTTGAAGAAACTATCGCAAAACCGGATGTCACGCTTTCTGAAGCGATCGAGAACATCGATATCGGCGGCCCATCGATGATCCGAAGTGCTGCCAAAAATTACGAATCGGTAACGGTGGTGGTCGATCCGGCCGATTACGAGTCTGTGCTCGAAAACATGCGCGACAACGAGGGCGAGACGACATTGAAATTGCGTGAGCGCCTCGCGATCAAGGCCTTTATCAAATGTTCCGAGTACGACCGGGCGATCGGAACTTTTCTAAACAAGGAGCAAACGACCGATGCGTCATTTTCCATTTCGCTTCCGCTGGTGATGCGCTTGCGTTACGGCGAAAACCCGCATCAAACCGCCGCGCTCTACGGCGATTTCAGCAAGTATTTTGAGAAGCTCCACGGCAAAGAGCTTTCGTATAACAATATTCTCGACATCAGCGCGGCAACGAACCTGATTTCGGAATTCGAACAGCCGACGGTCGCAATTTTGAAACATACCAATCCCTGCGGGGTCGGTTCGGATCCCAACCTTCGCAAGGCCTGGGAGAAAGCGTTCGCCACCGACAAGCAGGCGCCATTCGGCGGAATCATCATTTGCAATCGGTCGTTAACCGAAGATCTGGCGAAAGCGATCAGCGAAATCTTCAGCGAAGTGATTATTGCCCCCGATTTCGAATCGGAAGGGCGCGCGCTTTTGCAAAAGAAAAAAAACCTGCGCCTGATTCGCTTGACCACTTCTCCGGCCAAAACCCGATCGACCACCGACGTTCGTTCGGTGGCAGGCGGCTTATTGGTGCAAGATGCAGATCTTGCCGGCAAAATTACCAAAAATATCGTGACCAAAAGACAGCCGACGAAGGCGGAGCTCGACGCGATGCTTTTCGGATGGCGCGTTGTCAAGCATGTGAAATCGAACGCGATTGTGTATGCCGCGCGCGATCGGACGCTTGGGATCGGCGCGGGACAGATGTCGCGAGTTGATGCCTCGCGAATTGCGATCTGGAAGGCGGAGGAAGCAGGCCTGTCGCTCAAAGGAAGCGCGGTAGCAAGCGATGCGTTTTTCCCGTTTCCAGATGGTCTCACCGCGGCGGCCGACGCTGGCGCGACTTGTGCGATTCAACCGGGTGGCTCAGTGCGCGACAAGGAAGTGGTTGCGACTGCGGATGCTCGCGACATGGCGATGATCTTTACCGGCGTCCGGCACTTTCGCCACTAGGAGCGCGCCACCGCTATTGCGGTTGAAACGTGATCGGAATCATCAGAGTCCATTCCTGACCCGGAATTGATTTCCATTTTTGAAAAGCTTCGATTGCGGCCCGATCAAGCATCGGCTGCCCGGTTGAGTGGACCACCTCCACCGTCTTGGCCGCGCCGCTAGCGTCAAAGACGATGCGAAAACGACCCGAACCGGACAGAGGTGGATTGAATGAACGGGCCCGGTCCGGGTAGACCGGCGACGGATTGTAAACAACTTTTCCCTTCGGGCTCGTTGAGGGTGAGGGGGATTCGTTAGGCGCGGCCGCCCACCGCGCTGGTGAGTCCGGGTGAGTCTGTTGGAAGAGCGAAACGAGCGCATCCGCCGGCCGGACAATTGCCCGTGATGGTTGGTTGGTTTCAGACGTTTGCGCGACGATCCCTATCACCTCGCCGTTCTCATCCAGAACTGGCGAGCCGTCGGCATCGGCAGAGACGGGCGCCGATGTCAGCAGCGAATCGCCACCGGCTAAAACCTCATGCCCGGTGACTTGCACCGCCGCGACCGGTTGTTCGTGCCGCCCCAACGAACTTCCAACGATCGCCGCCTGGGTATTTGATTCTGTGTTCTTGCCAAATCTTACAAATGGCACACCGACTTTCGTTTCCGCTTTGAGAACCGCAAGGTCGAGCGCTGGCGATGAAGCGACAACGCCGGTGACGTTCCGAATTTTTCCATCAGGTGACTTCGCCACCGCATACGCTGCATCCTGAACCAAATGCCAGTCTGTAATTAACCGCCCATCGTTCGCGGCAAAGAAAGCGGTGCCGGTTCGCAATAGTTTGCCGGACGCGTCGAAAGTGGTGATTAAAATTATCGCCGGACCACTCTTCGCGCCTGCTTTTTTCAGCTCGGCGGACGGTGTTTGTGCCGGCGCTGGAGTTACTGAAGGCTCGATTTTCTCCGGAGACGGAGTTGGTGTGAGAGTTGGAGTTGGCGACGGAGTAACCAAAGCAACTGGCGTCGGCGAAGGAGTCGGTGAGGCGACAACGTCCGGAGGCGGTTTCCGTCCGCACCAGGACATGGCCAGGATGGTCACGAGGATCAAGCCTGAGAGAAGCGCTAGAAATGAATTCTTCATATCTGCGTCGCTCTCCTCGCCTAACTCAATTCCCTCATCGGCCGGAGAGTCGCCACATCCAGATTGAGAGCACGCCGGCGACAATTAGCGCCACCCAGCTGACGGCCAGCGGCACCTGAAAATTTCCGACAGCGACAGATATATGTTTGACCAGCCGAACGATATGAACAATTGCGAAGACCGCAAAAATGACCGCCGCAACCTGCAATCCAGTTTTCTGTGAGTTCATATCGAATATCTTCACTTTCGCCGATTGCTTTGCCAGAAAAAATGCGCGTGGAGTATTGCAGCCAGAGTTAAATTTGATTTCGTTAGGCAACCGCGCCCCGGCTTTTGCGCAGCCCAGTTGCCTGCAAAAAGATGCCAATCGCGGCAAGCCCGACGAACAGCACCGCGCTGCCAACCGGCGGAAGCGTGACGGCGCCCTGAATGAGATAGGCTCCGACGATTGATGAGAGGAAAATTAACGCCCAATCAAACAGGGTCAGAAACAAAATTGCGCCAATGATTCCTCCAACAATGAATGTGATTAGCGAATAATTCGAGAGCTGAACGAAGAAAGCAGCTACCAGCGCGAGCGCCAATTTTCCTCCGGCCAGAAAGCCGGCGATTGCGATCGCAATTTTTTGTAGGAATAGTGCAAGCAGAGCGCCGATGAACCCGAGGACAAGGGCGAAGGTCAGCGCCAGAAGAGGCGTCGGTTGGTGAATCAAGTGCGGCCCGAGTTCGATTCCAGCCGCGAATCCAATGGCTGCGACGCACAGCCAAAACAGGTTGCGACCGAAAAGCAGAATAATCGCCCCGATCAACGCACTCAGGATTGGAATTGGCAGGCTCATTTTTTCGAATACCACAATGATAGATCGCGATTCAGGAGCTTTTCGAGCTGCTTGATATCGAAATGGAACCTGTCGATCAAACGCGAACGCAGCTCGTTCTCGATCTTCGCGTCGTATTCCTGCTCGAAAATGTTCGCTCTCGGAGGAATGGGAGATTCACTAATATTCAGGAACTCAAAGACTCGCTTGAGCGTCGGTTCGTGATCGGATCGCAATTCTTCGCTCAAGAGAACGAGACAATTTTCCCGACCAAAAATGTCGAACAGCCGGCGTACTTGATGGGCATAGTAGCCACGGCCGACATATGAAAAAACGCGGTGCTGCAACGGCAGCGCTTCCCGACAACGTTCCGGTTCTTTTTCGATCGCTTCAGCAAAGGGCAAATTTTCATTGCCGCGTTTTGTCTCCATGTTCCAGGCCGAAAATGCGCGATCGACTGGATTTCGAAGCGCAAGAATCCACTTCATTTGCGGGTTGTAACTCCAGATCCGATACGGCGCGCTTTCCCAATACATGTAGATCGGGCTGGCTTCGCCGATCACGCGATGCTGTGTCTGCGGTCGAAAATTCGCGTGATATTTTTCGTCATCTTTGTCTTCATCCGCGCGATCGAAGAAGTGCAGTTCCTTCCGCGTTTCCGGCATGCAAATTTCCGGATGGCGTCGCAGAAACGAATCGAGCGCCGAGGTGCCACCCTTCTGCGTCCCGCCAATTACGAAATCAACGCGCATATGCGTTAATTAGAGTAAGTCCAGGGAACAGATAAAGCAGCACAGTCATTACTTCTTCATCATCGTGTCGCGTTTTGGCTTGAATTCGCTATCCGGTTTCCATTTCGGAAACTTCCCCGTGTTTGCGACCTGATAACCGACTTCGAACAGCAAACCGGCATCCTGCACTGCGCCCGCCAGGTCCCAGTCCGGATGAATTTCGTCAGTCACTTGATGGCAATCCTTCAAATCGAATTCGTCAGAACGCACGGGCGCGTCGGGTGAGCGGATTTCAAATTCGTCCGACGAAAGGACCTTGATATGCGCGAGCAGCCCGTCAGGCGTGATCGCGTCAAGCGCGGGCTTTAGTTTGCGCTCCAGGTCGCCGGCAAAAAGCGATACCGCGCCGAAAGCAAAAATAAGAACCGCGGTTTTCATTGTGTCTCTGTCGCGGCAGCCATTTCGACTGCGGGTTTCAATTTATGCAACCGACACGCCTGTCGCGAGGCAATTGCTACCGCGCTTCCTGCGACGGGCCAGCCGGTTTTCCATGCTTGTCCTGAACGGTGACGCCGATTTTCTTCAAGAACGGCTCGACCGATTGGTTGCGGCCGAGGAACTTCTCTATCGATAAGGAAACATCACGCGCGTCTCCTTGTTCGTAAATTTCACGACGTAGTCGCAACCCGGCTTGTCGGTCCAGATAACGGTCGTGCGCTTTTTCGAAGACGGTTGCCATGTCGGCAGCAATTGCGTCGGCCCAGGCGTAGCCGTAATAACCGGCGTCGTAGCCGTTCATGTGACCGAAATAAGTGACCATCGTTGTGTCCGGGTCGATTGGCAGAAAGACTTTTTCGAGAATCGGGTTGGTGATCGCAACGCAATCATAAGGCACGTCCTCCGGATGGACGTCGTGCATGGCGAGATCGAGCGCTGCAAACGCGAACTGCCGGCGATAAAAAACACCGGCGTTGGCAAACTTCGCGTCATTCATCTTTTGAATTGTTTCGGCCGGAATTTTTCTCGACGGATCGCGATAATCAGCAGCGAAGGTGTCGAGCACTTTTTTGTCCCAAACCCAGTTTTGCAACATTTGCGAGGGTGCCTCGACGAAATCTCGCGGGACATGGGTGCCGGCAAATCGGCCGTACTTCGCGCGCGTAGTGATCTCATGCAACGCATGGCCGAATTCGTGAAACAGCGTTTCAACATCGGTATGCGTCATGAGAGATGGTTTGTCCGCACTTGCCGGCGGAAAATTACAAAGCAAGGCTGCCGTTGGCCGCTGGTATTTGCCGTCCGGCAATAACTTGCCGCCAATGATCTCGAACTCGGCGAAATGATTGAATTTTCCTTCGCGGGGGAACATGTCGAGATAGAAGAGGCCGAGGGGCTCACCGGTCGCGGAATCGGTCACGGCGTAGAGTTGGAGATCGTTGATCCATTTAAACGGCGGCGTGATTTGCTCGAATTTGAGTCCGAAAATGCTCTGGTAAATCCGGAACATTCCTTCGAGCACCTTTTGGAAAGGGAAAAAATTGCGCAGCGCTTCTTTGTCGACGTCATATTTCTGCTTGTTCAGTTGGTTCGAGTAATAGCGCCAGTCCCAAACAAAGATTTTTGCGTCAGGATTATTTGTCTCGGCTGCTTTCATTTTCTGCAGCGTTGCGACTTCGGCCGAAAACTTTGGCTCAATCCCGGTGATCAGATTGTTAATGTACGATTTCGCGCCCTCGCCCGACTTGGCCATTCGAATTTCGGTCTGGTAATCGTCCCATGATTTGTAGCCGAGGCGGAGCGCGATCTTATTACGCAACGCGAGCATTTGATTCAAAACCGGCGCGTTGGTGTCTTTGGCCAGAGAGTCGTGAATGACGTAGAGTTTCTTACGGGTCGCTTCGCTTTTCGCGTTCTCTTCGACGGTGATAAATTGAAACGTTACATTCGCCATTACGGTGTAAGCGTCGTCTCCAGTCTTCACGCCAGGCGACGCAAAAAAGCTATCCGGCACTCCATCCAAATCTGCCTTTGTAAAAATCACCGGCGCCTTGGCGTTGACGATATTGCTATCAAAATCAGTCCCCAGTTTGGCCAGATCCTTACGGAGCTGCTCGACCTCCTTGCGCTTGTCCGGAGGCAAATCCAAGCCGGCGCGTCGATAATCGCGCATGGTCTCGTCAAAAAGCTTTTTGTCTTCACCGGAAAGTTTTGGATGCGTGTCGGCGAAAGCCTTCATCGCTTTGTAAACATCTTCGCGATAATCAACGCCCACCGCCCAATCTTGAAAAACCTTGACCGCATTTTCGCCGGCGGTGCGCATCGCTTCGTTGGTGTTGGTTTGCTTGATAAGCTCCGCCTTGTTTCCGGCGCTCTCGACTCGATAACTCAGATCGTCGAGCGCGACGATTGTGCTCTTGAACGTGACTTTCTTTAAATCCTGGGCCGCGATCTGATCGAGCGCGCCGTTCGCTTTCCCGATCGCATCTTTCGTCGCCGACTCGACCGCCTCTGGCGTTTGCTCCCAGTCTGGAATAGTCAGAACTGAATTTGCCTTTGCAGCCGCAGCGCGAAAATCGTCCACCGTTTTCATTTCGGCAGCGGGCAAGATGGAACTAAAACCGAGCGAAACCATCATCGGAACAAAAAA
Organism: Chthoniobacterales bacterium; assembly: GCA_035622995.1. Taxonomy (GTDB): domain Bacteria; phylum Verrucomicrobiota; class Verrucomicrobiia; order Chthoniobacterales; family UBA10450; genus DASPUI01. The sequence goes on along the minus strand of DASPUI010000158.1, from coordinate 43,211 downwards.
GGCAGATTTCATAGGAATTTTTGTTAGACAGAAGTGGCCACAGATTTACACGGATTTCCCGTCCGGGAGAAGGAATTTTGATGAATCCGCGTTCTGCTTGCCAAGCCGTAATTTCAGACGAAGGCTGGTGTTCAGTTGTGGCAACAATTTACCGAAAAGTCGTGTGATCGAAAAATTCCTATACGCATTCATCCCTTTGTTCGTCGCGATCGATCCCATCGGGCTGGTTGCGCTTTTTATCGGGCTCGGCACAAACGCTTCTCATGAAAACCGCAAACATCAGGCAATGCTCGGGATTCTGACCGGGCTGCTCGTCGCGGTCGGCTTTATTTTCCTCGGCAAAATCATTTTTACCGCGCTCGGAATCACGGTCGCAGATTTTCAGGTCGGGGGTGGATTGATTTTGCTGGCGCTCGCGGTCCGAGAGATCGTCGGATTCGGTCCGCACGATCGCGGTGGCAGCAACGAGTTTGGCATTGTTCCGCTAGGGATGCCGCTGATTGCCGGACCTGCGCTTCTGACCGCACTGCTGATTTTGGTCGACTCGGTCGGCGTCGTCTTCACTTTGATTTCGCTTTTTGTGAATCTTGCGCTCGTGGCCCTTGCGCTTTGCAATGCGGAGCGATTTACCCGCTGGATGGGCAAACAGGGATTAAACGGTGTTTCGAAAATCATTGCGCTTTTGTTGGCTGCCATCGCGATCAGCTTGATCCGGCGAGGCTGGCGCGGTGCCTAACGAAATGATGAAAGAATTACCCAACGGACCGCGTATTAACAGTTGATGTCGATCTTGCCAAAAATCAGATTGATTGCAGCGATTGTTTTGGTGGTGGCGACCTGTCTGCCTCTGAGCGAATGCTCGCGACGCAGCGATGAACATGCGCCTCCACCGCCCCCGAGTAAATCTTTTGTCCAGCGGTTATTTCCACAGAGCAACAGCGACTTTGAGTACGCCTATGCGATCGGCGTTATGCGGTTTTCAAGTTGGCAGGCCGGAGCGTTTGCCTTGACCGCCTTGGCCTGGCCGATTTTGGCTGTTCTTTTCGATTACAAAGTCGCGCGCCGTCGCTTTGGGTGGATCATTTATATTTTGGAGCTGCTTCTTTGTTACGGAACACTTTATTGGCTTTCCCTTTTCACGGCATTAGGTCGAGCGCTTTACGGCACTTACGTCGTCGTAGCCGCAATTGCTTTCTTTGGAGGCGCGACGGTTTTCCTGTTCGTTTTATCCGTCCGGAATTTCCTTACCCGACGGCGCGCCTTGAAAGAATTGAATCAGTCGGCGTAGGTTGTCGTCTAACAGAGCGACGGAGGTTTTGCTGGCTTTCAGCGCTTAGTTAGCTCTATTTTGGGTTTTCCAGGCCGTTGACACTGAGGCCGCCCTCGTTAACATCCACGACCTTATGAGATTTCCGCTCGCCCTAACGACGAAAATCGCCAGTTACATGATCGGCCAGAAGCTGCGTGGCACGAAGAAATTCGCCACCGTGCTGCAACTGGAGCCGTTGCACACCTGTAATCTCACCTGCACCGGTTGTGGGCGGATTCGCGAATATTCCACGTCACTCAAAGACATCATGAGTCTGGAAGACTGCCTTGGCGCGGCGGAAGAATGCAACGCGCCGATGGTCTCGATTTGCGGGGGCGAACCGCTCATTTATCCGCAAATCGAAGCGCTGGTGAACGGCGTCCTCGAGCAGGGCCGCATCGTTTATATCTGCACCAACGCGATGTTCATGCGTAAAAAAATGCGCGAGTGGATGGCGTCGCAGTTATTGGCCCGCCCGCAGTTCGTCGATCAAAAAATCGACGAGCTGATGAAGGCGGGATTGATCAGCGAGAAAGACGCGGCCGAAATTCGCAAGGGCCCGAAAGATCCGAACAAGCCGACGATTGGCCCGAGCAAATGGATGTATTGGAATGTCCACCTCGACGGTTTGGAACGGATTCACGACCTGATCGTCGAGCGCGAAGGCGTGTTCAAAGAATGCATTCTCGCGATCAAGATGGCGAAGATTCTCGGCTACCAGGTTGCGACCAACACGACCATCTACAAAGAGACCGATATGGAGGAGGTCGAGCAGATGTTTGATTATCTTTCCGATCTCGGAGTGGATGGCCACACCATTTCACCCGGTTACGAATATGACGCGGCCAAGAAGGATATGATCAAACGGCTCAATCTGCGTCCCGAGAACTTCTTTCTAACGCGCAAGATGACGGTTGAGAAATTCCAGAAGATCGAGGAATGGATGAATCGCTACACTCTTTTTGGGACGCCGATTTATTTCGAGTTCCTCGCCGGTCATCGCGATCTCACCTGCTCGGCCTGGGCGATTCCAACCCGCAACATTCGTGGTTGGAAAGGGCCCTGCTATCTAATGACCGACGCGCACTATTCGAGCTACGCGGAGATGCTTGAAAAAGTAGAGTGGGAGAGATATGGCGTTGTCGAGGGGGTAGCGCGCGATCCACGCTGCGAGAACTGCATGGTGCACTGTGGTTACGAGCCGACGGCATCGTTAGGTCTGCAGGCGCAGCGCGGCGACACTTGGAAGAACATCAAATTTAATTTCGGGCCAAAGCCAAAACCGACCGGGAAGGGCAGCGAGACAGTCGTGTTCAACGGAGTCAGTTGCGGCAACGGGCATGAGACTGGCAAACGCGCCGACGTTTCAACTGCTCAGGCATCCTAGGTTCGACAATTGTTAGGCGATTGCTTATAAGATGGACATCGTGAGTTCGTCGAAAAACGTGATTGCATTACGAAGCGCCGAATCCGAGCGAACTGACGCGCGGCTGCAACTTGAAACGGCAATTCCGCAGGCGATCTCGCAGGCGCAGGAAAATTTACTGCGGCAGCAGCGCCCGGACGGGCACTGGTGCGGAGAACTGCTGGTCGACAGCACGCTTTGTTCCGACTTCGTCCTGTTCATGCATTGGCTGGGAGAAGTTGATGGCGAAATGCAACGGCGTTGCGCCGAGCACATTCTAAAACGCCAACTGCCGGACGGCGGATGGAACATTTATCACGGTGGTCCGAGCGAAATTAACGCGTCGGTCAAAGCCTATTTTGCCCTCAAGCTCGCTGATTATTCAGCTGATCTTCCATTCATGCGGGAAGCGCGAGCCAATATTTTGCGGCTCGGCGGGATTCCGCGAATGAACACCTTCAGCAAGCTTTATCTCGCGTTGCTCGGCCAATTTCCGTGGAAATATCTACCCACGATTCCGGTTGAGATGATTTTGCTGCCGAAATGGGCCCCATTTCACATTTACAAAATGTCCTCCTGGAGCCGCGCCATGCTCGTGCCGCTGGCCATTATCAATCATTTCAAACCAACGCGCGCGCTTCCTGGCGAAAAACAACTGCACGAGCTCTATCCGCTTGGCACGGAGAATCAGGACCTGCGTCTGCAACGCGACGAGCGCTTCTTTACCTGGCGGAATTTCTTTCTGCGGGTCGACACCGTCTTGAAATTTTTGCATCCGCTCAGTTTTCATCCGATGCGTCATCGTGCGCTGCAGGAAGCCGAGCGCTGGATGCTGGAACGCATCGGCCAAGGCAGCGATGGATTGGCCACGGTTTATCCGGCCATGCTCAATTGCTTGATCGCGTTGCGCGTTCTTGGTTTCTCCAAGCAACATTCCGTTTACCAAAAGGCGGTCAAAGATTTTGCCGGACTCTTTGTTAACGACGAGGAGGATTTTCGTATTCAACCCTGCCTCTCTCCGGTGTGGGACACCGCCATCAATATTATCTCGCTGGTCGAATCCGGTGTTTCCTCCGAACATCCAGCGGTTCGGCGCGCGGCCTCCTGGCTAACGAACAAAGAAGTTCGAATCCGCGGGGATTGGACGATGAATAATCCGCATGCTGAAGCGAGCGGCTGGGCGTTTGAATACCACAATGTTTATTATCCGGACACGGACGACACCGCGATGGTGTTAATGGCGCTGCGACTTGTTAGGCCGCAGGATGAAAAGGGACTCAACGAATTGTTTCGGCGCGCCATCGCGTGGCAGCTCAGCTTCCAATGTCGCGACGGCGGTTGGGCTGCCTTCGATAAGGATGTAACGACTCACTGGCTGGAGGACATGCCGTTTGCCGACCACAATGCAATTCTTGATCCGACTTGCAGCGATCTGACCGCGCGCACGCTGGAGTTGTTCGGTTATGTTGGATTTGATCCGAGACAGCGTTGCGTGCGGGACGCGGTTCGATTCCTGATTGATACTCAGGAGAACGACGGATCCTGGTACGGCCGCTGGGGTGTTAATTATATTTACGGTACATGGCAGGTGCTGCGCGGACTTCGTGCCATCGGCGAGGACATGACCCAGTCCTGGATTTTACGAGGACGCGATTGGCTCGAAAGTTGTCAGCACGAGGACGGCGGTTGGGGTGAAACGTGTGCGACCTACGAAAATGCAGGCTTGAAAGGAATCGGCGAAAGCACGGCATCGCAAACAGCCTGGGCGTTAATGGGCATCTGTGCCTGTGGCGACCTTGACCGTTCGAGTATTCAACGCGGTTTGCGTTTCCTTTTGCGTTCGCAGAAAGCCGACGGTTCGTGGGAGGAACCGCAGATCACTGGGACCGGATTTCCCGGTGTGTTTTATCTAAAATACGATTTTTATCGCCAGAATTTCCCGCTCCTCGCGCTTGCAACGTATCTGAATTACCGTAGCGGCCTCGGCCATCGCCCCAGCTTTTATCGCTGCTCGTAAGATCGACCGGTGCAAAACACTGGGACTGGATTGCAATTCGGGTTGCCGGTGTCCGGACCCGTTCTTCCTAATGAAAATTCTGATCCGCGGATGAGAATTGACCATCATCTTTCGCGGCCTAACGTGATTTATTATGGCATACGAACTACCGAAACTTCCTTATCCATACGACGCGCTCGAACCGCACATCGACGCACAGACGATGGAAATCCATCATACCAAACATCATCAGGCCTACGTCAACAATCTGAACAACGCGATCAAAGGCAAAGCAGATCTTGAATCGAAATCGGTCGAAGACTTGATCAAGAATCTGAACGCGGTTCCGGAAGACATTCGCGCTGTCGTTCGCAACAACGGCGGCGGCCATGCGAACCACTCCTTCTTTTGGAAGATTATGGGCCCGAAGGCGGGCGGGGAACCGGAAGGCAAATTGGCCGACGACATCAAGGCGGCATTTGGCGGGTTCGATCAATTCAAAGAAAAACTCGCCGCCGCGGGTGCCGGAAGATTTGGCAGCGGCTGGGCGTGGTTGATCAAGAACAAAGGCGGCAAACTTGAAGTCATCTCGACCCCGAACCAGGACAGCCCACTGATGGACGGCAATACCCCGATTCTTGGGGTGGATGTTTGGGAGCACGCCTACTATCTCAAATATCAAAATCGCCGGCCCGATTACATCAAAGCCTGGTGGAACGTGGTCAATTGGGACGCCGTCGCGAAAAATTACTAGCTTGTTTCTGTCGCGGCGGTCTATGACCGTCGTTGTTTTGCTCGGCGGTCGCAGACCGCTGCGACAGCATGGCGTACTTAAACGAGAATTATCTTAAGCTGCAGGCGGGTTATCTTTTTCCCGAGATTGCGCGACGCGTCCGTGAATATTGCGAAAAAAATCCGGATGGTGCCAAGAGATTGATTCGTTGCGGAATTGGCGATGTCACCGAACCGTTGCCGCGCGCTGCCATCGACGCGATGAAGCGAGCAGCGGACGAACTTGGGCAGCGTGAGACATTTCGCGGTTATGGTCCGGAGCAAGGCTACGAATTCCTAAGATCGGCGATCGCGCAGCATGATTTTCGTGATCGCAAGATCGACGTTGCGGACGACGAGATTTTTGTCTCGGACGGATCGAAATGCGATTGCGGTCACATTCTCGATATTCTCGGCGACCAAAACAAGATTGCGATCACCGATCCGGTTTACCCGGTTTATGTCGACACCAATGTAATGGCGGGCCACACCGGACCGGCGAAAAAGGATGGCGGCTATGAAGGTCTGGTTTATCTGCCATGCACCGCGCAGAACAATTTCGTTCCGGAGCCGCCTAGCGAGCATGTCGATCTCGTTTATTTGTGTTTTCCGAACAATCCAACAGGTGCGGTAGCAAGGCGTGAACAACTCAGGCGCTGGGTCGAATACGCACGCCAGCATGACGCGATCCTGCTGTTTGACGCCGCCTATGAAGCCTACATTTCAGAAGCGAACATTCCGCATTCGATTTTTGAAATCGATGGAGCCCGCGAATGTGCGATCGAGTTTCGCAGTTTTTCCAAAACCGGCGGATTCACCGGAGTGCGCTGCGGATTTACGGTAATGCCGAAGACTCTGCTGGCGCGCACCGATTCAGGAAAAAAAATCCCGCTTCATCCTCTCTGGAATCGCCGCTGGAGCACAAAATCCAACAGCGTCAGTTACCCGGTGCAGCGAGCGGCCGAGGCTCTTTATTCGCCGGAGGGGCACAAGCAGATTCGGGCTCTGATCGGCCATTACATGGAAAACGCAAGAATCTTGCGTGAAACCTGTGCGAGAATCGGCTGGGAGGTCTTTGGCGGAGTGAATGCGCCCTACGTTTGGGTAAAGACTCCTCGTGGCCTAACGAGTTGGGAAATGTTTGATGACATGTTGCGCCAAATCAATGTGGTTGTGACACCCGGGAGCGGTTTTGGCGCTCAGGGTGAAGGCTACGTTCGAATATCGGCTTTCAACAGCCGCGAGAAAGTGGAGGAAGTCGGGCGACGTCTGCCGTCGTTGGCCGCAGCGTAAGATCGACATCTGCGATTGTCGATGTAAAGTCCGCGCGTAACTGTTTGCGGAAAGTAGACAGCGTGCCGGACTCCAAACAAAATCTTCTTCAGCTCTACCGTTTCTGTTTTCTGATGCTGGCCGACGCGCGCAAAGCGCAGGAGATTTTCCACGCTATGCTGCGGGCCGCGGCCCAACATTCCGCGGACGGTGAACCGCCGATTGACCGATTGTGGTTCTTTCGCGAGGCGCGCGAGCGTTGTCTGGAAGCGAGCGGCCAGGGTTTGCAGGCCGAAGAGATTGATCTCGAGAAGGAAGAGATCGGCGCCGCTGCGCCGCAGCAGATCGCAAAACTGGAAGCAACTCAACTGGCGATTTGGATTTCGGCCGCGCCCGACCCGCAACGCAGCGCGCTCGCCCTTTTTTACCTGGATGAGTTCGATCAGGCTGAATTGCTCGCGATAACCGAGTCGAAACCGGCCGAACTGGCAAAGCTCCTTTCGAATGGCCGCCATGAATTCCAAGCCTGGCTCAACGCCACGGTGCCGCTGGCAGAGACCTGAGCATGTTGTCGCGCCATCAAAGGATGCTGCTCCAGTGCGCGCCGATTAGTGAGGCGCGAGTGAACGATCGGGATATGCGGGTTGCGTTACATCGCGGCCGGAAGACCGAGGAATTCGCTAACCAGCAAAATTTCGATCGCGCTCTGGCCGAGCTTGTCCGTTCGATTCCAATTCCGCAGGAACTTAAGGAGTGGGTTCCGCCGGAGGCATTTCTCTCTCCGCCACCGCGAAGCTGGAAGCGGCTTGTCAGGAATCCGGCCATTTTGGCCACCGGAATTGCCATCGCTGTAATCGCCGTCGTGGCGATCTCGCATCTGATTGATCGGATGAATCAGTTTCCCGGCGAACCAACTGCGCGACGGCTCCTGACGCTCGCGAGTTCGACCCATTCGATGCTGCTTGATCCGGTCAAGACGAACGCGGGCTCGTTAGGCGATTTATTTTTTATGAAACATCGGCTCGCGCACTACGATGTTCCGGAAGAGTTCGCCGATCTTCAGACCATCGGGACCCGTGTTTTCGATGACGAGGAAGGGCAACGAGTGGCACAGGTATGGGTGGTGGAAAAGAGGATGCAATTTTTTCTGTTTCCGGCAGAGCGCGACGCCAAGACCGGCGCGATTCAGCATTTCAACGATTGGCGATTTATCGATCAGGAGGGTTGGAGCGGTGTAGTAAAGGAACAAAACGGCGTTTGCTTCATGGCCACGCTTCGCGGCCGCCAAAAAGACCTGGCTCCCTACGTCGCGAAGCCAAAAGAGTAAACTCTTCGAACGTTGACAGTTTGAACGATGCGAATGATTTTTGTCGCTCTCTGCGCCAGGGTAGCTCAGCGGTAGAGCAGGGGACTCATAAGCCCTTGGTCGGGAGTTCAATTCTCCCCCCTGGCACGTTCGTAAATTCGATGTTGGACGTTGAATACTGCGGTGCTGTAGCGGTTGCGAAGGCGGGTTGCGGGTCCGACGTTTTCTGATGAACGCCGGTGATTTCGTTAGAAAACTTTCTGTCGCCGGAAATGATTATCGTCTGACGCGATTCGTTATCCTCCGCCTGCTCGGATTCATTTATGCAATCGCATTTCTGGTCGCGGCGAATCAACTGGTGCCGCTAATCGGTGCGCACGGTTTGATGCCAGCGTGGCAATATCTCGGATATTTGCACGCGCATTTCGGCTCGCGCCACGCCGCAATGCTTCAAATTCCGACCCTGTTTTGGTTCGGACTTTCGGACAACGGACTTTCGATCTTCGCCTGGATCGGGTTTGGTTTGTCGCTGGTCGTGCTTTGCGGCTATGCCAATGCAATCCTGATGTCGATTCTGTGGGCGATGTACATGTCGATCGTCCATATCGGCCAAATTTGGTACGGTTACGGCTGGGAGACTCAATTGCTCGAAACTGGTTTCCTGGCGATTTTTCTTTGCCCGCTGTTCGATGCGCGACCGTTCCCGACGCGGCCGCCGCCATTGCTGGTGATCTGGTTATTTCGCTGGCTTGGCTTTCGAATCATGATCGGCTCCGGCCTGATCAAGTTGCGCGGGGACGAATGTTGGCGCGATCTGACCTGCTTGTTTTATCATTACGAAACGCAGCCGATTCCAAATCCAATCAGCCGCTATCTGCATTTTTCGCCGCACTGGCTGCTGAAGTTCGAAGTGGCGTGGAATCATTTTGTTGAATTGGTGGTGCCCTGGTTTTCATTCGGACCGCGAACGGCGCGCCACATTGCAGGCGTTTTGCTGGTTACGTTTCAAATATTTCTCATTATCAGCGGCAATCTTTCGTTTCTGAATTATTTGACGATCATTCCATTCCTTGCCTGTTTCGATGATTCTTTCTGGCGCAGAATCTTGCCGAACGCGCTCGTTAAGCGGTTGGAGCGGCGGGAACCTGAACCGTCAGGCATTCAAATTGGCCTCTCGATAGCGCTGTCGATCTTGATTGCGTATCTCAGCATCGCGCCGGTTGCGAACCTGGTTTCAAATCGGCAGCTGATGAACGCATCGTTCGATCCGCTCGATTTGGTCAATACCTACGGTGCATTCGGGACAGTCGGGAAAGAGCGATTCGAAATCGTTTTCGAAGGAACCGAGGATGCGATGATCAGTGGCGACACAGTTTGGAAGGAGTATGAATTCAAAGCCAAGCCGGGCGATCCTGACCGGCGTCCGCCATTTATCGCGCCTTATCAGCCGCGGATCGATTGGCAAATCTGGTTCGCGGCCATGTATTCACCGGCCGACTACCCATGGACATTTCATTTCGTCTGGAAACTTTTGCACAATGATTCCGGCACGCTTTCGCTGATCGCGAACAATCCTTTTCCGGATTCACCGCCCCATTTCATTCGCGCGCGGCTTTACCATTATTCGTTCGTCCCGATCGGTGAGCAGGGTTGGTGGAAACGCGAGCCGGTCGGAGAATGGTTGCCGCCACTCTCGATCGAAAACGAATCTTTCCGCCAACTTCTCGGCGAAATGAGATGGCTCGATTAAGAGATCACAAACCGCGGGCTTTCAGCCGTTCCATTGTCTCGCGCAGCATGCGATAGCCAAAATGGCCCTGCGCCACACGCAGCAGTTCCGAGCCGCGCCATTTTTGATGAATCGCCTCAATGTCGGTTGGTCGCGCGATGACATCGAAGTCTCCGGAAACGAACAGCACCCGTTTGGCGTCACACCGCGGCTGATTGTGCGACGGTGAACTGAGATGATAATGACGCGCGACTAATTCAGGATCAACGTTTGCGCGCCTAAGTTCCCGTCGCATGAAGGCGGACGCCGGACTTTCCCAAATCGCGTGTTCTACATTTACGATCGGCGCCATCAATGCGACAAATCGAAAATTCGGTTCGACCATTGCGAGCAGTGCGCCGATCCATCCGCCGTAACTGGTGCCAAGTATTCCAAATTCGGCGCAACCGCGTTCTCGCAAAGCCGCCAGCAGTTGTCGCGATTCGATCACACTCTGGCGCAACGACTCGGCGTTGCGAACTAAATCGGCGGTAATCGCCAGTTCACCATTCCAATAGCCGCGCGGCACACGCGAATAATGATAGGGCAAGTGCACAAAACATGCATTCCAACCGAGCTCATTGAAATGCGCCGCCCAACGACGATAACCAATTCGAGTTGCGGACATGAGCGCGTGCAACATGAGAACCGTCGGCGCTTCCCAGCCGCGCGCGGTGGGGAACAGGTCAACCCGCGCGACATTATTGGTAGTGAATTTCGTCTCAATTGGGCTGGGCCAGGTAATCGTGCGCGCGTGTTGGTTGTCGATTTTGACAACGAGATCGCCGTTAAGCGGAAGGGCATAGTAATTCTGCGGACTCATCTTTTCGCACTCAATCACGTAACGCTCCATTTCTTCCCGACTCTGCTCGTGCAACCGATGACGTGACTGGAGAAGATTCATCGATGCGCACATGATCGCGTCGACCGCGCTGGACCTAAAGGATCGACGCCTCTTCGCGGCCGGTGCGCAATTTTTCATTCGTTCGCGCGGTGGATGCGGCAAATCGTCCGGAGTGAGCGCAAACGCTTTGCCAAGCTCGGCGTAAAGATTTTGAAACGCCGTCGCCAGTTCATTTTCCATCGCGCGACGCGCCATCTGCTTTTCCAACTCGGCGGAATGCGAAATCGGATTTCCAAACGCGATCCAAACGGGGACTCTGCGAAACGGCAGCCAATTTCTGACCGCGTAGAAGCGATCGCTTCCTACGATAACGCACGGCAGGATCTGAACTTCCGCAATGTGCGCCAGGGCCGTAACACCCGGCCTTAAAGGGGCACCCTCCAAAAGCGATCGCGGCCCATCGCGAATGCCGCCTTCCGGAAATAAGCCGACGATGCGTCCATTTTTCAAACGGTCGATCGCAGTCCTGATTGTCTTTGAATCGGCGCGGTCCCGAGCTGCGGGAAAGGCGTCGACCGCGTGCAAAAAGAATCCAAGGAGCGGGTTCGGAAAAAATTCCGCCATCGCCATCCAATCGACTTTGCGCCTGACCACCGATGAAATAATGAACGGGTCGAAATGGCTGATGTGATTCGCCGCAAGTAAAAAACCGCCAGCCTGGTTCGCGTTCTCGCCGCGCAACACTTGCACGCGCGCGACGCAGCCGAAGAGCAGCTTCATGAATTTCGCAGCCAGATAGTTGGCCAACGAGTGAAGGAACGATCGCATCGAGATTATTCTTCTGCGACGAGCTCGTTGCATTTCTTGAGATCGAGCTTTCCGGAAGCCAGCACCGGAACTGCCTCGACTCGCAAAACCTGTTTGGGGATCCACAAATTCGGCATTCCGACGCCGCGCAGCTTTTCGCGCAGATCGGCAAGCTCGATATCGACCGAGCTCAACAAAACCAGCGCTTCGCCTTTCGTTTCGTCGAGAACGCCAACAATCGCGACCGGGCGCGAATCACTCGCAGACAAGCCGAGAAGATCGACAATTTTGTGTTCGACCAGCTCGTGCGGTACCATCTCGCCGCCGATTTTCGAGAAACGGGAGAGCCGTCCTTCGATATAAAGAAATCCGTCTTCATCAAAGCGGCCCATGTCGCCTGTTTTAAACCAGCCGTCGCGCAACACGTCCGTTGTACGCTTGGGATCGTTCAAATAGCCTTCGAAAATATTCGGGCCGCGCAACCAAAGCATTCCGGTGTCGTGCAGCGAGAGTTTATGATCGGTTTCAGGTTCGCGAATTTCAGCTGCAATTCCCGGCGCCATTTTCCCAACCGATCCGATCCGGCTCGACGGTTGCACTTGTTCGCCGGGTTTTCTAGGTGATGGATCCGGCAAATTCGTACTCACGACCGGTGCGGTCTCGGTTAGGCCGTACCCTTCGAAGACATGCTGACCGAACTTCTTCTCGAATGTTTCTGCGAGATCGAGCGGGAGTTTTTCGGCGCCGGTAATGATGAGGCGGAGAGTGCAGAATTGCTGAGGCTCGGCTTTGCGCAGGTAGCCGCGCAAAAAAGTCGGCGCGGCCAGCAACAACGTGACCTTGTACTTCTCAATGAGAGCCGCGTTTTTGCCCGACTCCAGCGGATTCGGAGTCGTAACAATCCGCACACTTTCGACCATGGGATACCAGAGGGTGACGGTCGACCCGAAGCTGTGAAAAAACGGAAGGGATGCGAGAATGGCGTCGCTTTTGGTGGCATCGAGCAGCACATTGAATTGTTCGACGTTGCCCAGAATGTTGCGATGGCTAAGGACCACGCCTTTGGGTTCACCCGAACTGCCACTGGTGAAAAGGAGGACCGCTTCCTGGTGGCCGCCGACTTTCGGAATCTCAAGCAAGCGCGAAAGCAAACGTGCCGGCGCAAAGATCGACATCATCCACCAAAAGAAGATTTGCCGTTTTAGGCCCGGAAGAATTTGGTCGAGCTGCAGAACTGTTTCCGGCCACGGAAAATCTTTCACCCGTTCCATGAATGCCGATGCTGAGATTGTGACCCGGATGTTCGCGCGCTTGATGCACGATTCGTTCGCCGCACGCCCGATGGTGAAGTTCAAGCCGACCGGGACTTTGCCCGCAAGTGCCACCGCCAGGTTCGCAACGACCGCACCTTTGCCGGCGGGTAAAACGATAGCGATTCGTCCGTCCGGAAAATTTCTCCGTAGAAATCGGCTCAAAGCCGCGGCTGCACCCAACAATTTCGCGCGCTGCAATTTGCTGTGATCGATTCCGTCCACAACTGCTGTCGCAAAACGGCGACGTTTGAGCCCGCGGAGACACACTTCGGCCAGATGCCGGTCTAACGAAGCCCGCCGGCTGAAACAAAACTCGCCGAGCTTGAGGAGTTCTTCGCGAACGGTGGCAAGGTCTGCTGAGTCGGGTGAGAGCGGGTTTCCAAACGCGACGGTTACAGGATACGGAATTCGCCTTGGAAATTTCCGAAAAAATTTTCCGCCTTGAAATGAAAAGATTGAGCCCCAGAGCTGGTCGAGCCAGACCGGTACCACCGGCGCACTTGCGTGATGAGCGATCAGTTCATAACCGCGACGAAGACGCAACAGGGTGCCGGAGCGAGTCAATTGTCCCTCCGGGAAAAGGCAAACGATCTCACCCGCTGCAATTTGTTCTGTCGCGGCACGAATCGCAGAGCGCGAATGGCGGATGTCGATTGGAATGCAGCCAATGAGTCGCAAAAATGGCTGCAGATATGGTTTCTGATAAAATTCTTGATCAACCACGTAGCGAATGGGTCGGGGGCATGCGAGTTGCAGTACGATCGCATCGACGAATGAGATATGATTGGGCAGAAGTAGGAGGCCGCCGGGCGGCAATCGTTCTTGACCGAACGCGCTGACTCGATAGACGATTCGCGCGATCAAGCAGCCCAAGAAATAAAACAGGCGCCGGCCAAATGCGGAATCAGTCACGTGTATGAATTACAACCCCGGAACAGTGCCCGGCAATCGGCAATTGTCGACGAAGGAGGGTGCCGCTCGTGCTGCCAGCGGCGCATTGTTGCTTCTTCTCACAATCAATCTGTTCAATTACATGGATCGTCAGGTTCTGGCTGCGGTTGAACCCGATATTCGCGCCACTTTTTTTGCCCCTGACGACCCGACCGCGATGACGCAAACTGGTCTCCTCGGATCGGCATTCTTGGTTACATACATGCTCAGCGCACCGTTGCTTGGATTTTTAGCCGACCGACTCTCCCGGTGGGTGATTGTCGGTGTTGCAGTAATTTTGTGGAGTCTGGCAACCGGCGGTTCCGGGCTGGCGACGAGCTTTGGAATTCTGTTCGCTACGCGAATCTGTGTTGGAATCGGCGAAGGCGGTTACGGTCCGGCCGCGCCAACCATTTTATCCGATTTATTTCCTCTCGAGAGGCGCGGCCGCATTATGGCCATGTTTTGCGCAGCAATCCCGGTCGGCAGCGCGCTGGGCTATGTGCTGGGAGGGCAAATTGGCAGTCACTTTGGATGGCGCTGGGCATTCTACGTTCTGGTAGTGCCCGGTTTGCTGCTTGGTCTCGCCTGTTTTTCTCAGCGCGACCCGCGTGTCTCGGCTCACCATTTGGTGCAAAAATCATCCAAGCGCAGGCTCGGCGATTATCTAAAACTATTCAGCACGCGTTCGTACCTCATTAATTGCATCGCCCAAACGCTCATGACATTCGCAGCGGGCGGATTGGGATATTGGATGGCAGCTTATTTGAAGTTTCGAAATCAAGATCCGGGCAATTCTCTGACGATTTTCGGATTGATAACTGTGGTTGCAGGGCTGACCTCGACACTGCTCGGCGGGGTGGTTGCCGACAAATTGCGGCCGCGTTTTCCGGGATCCGATTTCTGGGTTTCTGGAATCGGGATGCTGATTACTTGTCCAATTTTTGTCATCACTCTCTTTCTTCCGTTTCCGGCCGCGTGGATCGGGATGTTTGTCGCAATCTTCTTTTTATTTTTGAACACCGGGCCTTCGAACACGGCGCTGGCGAACGTTTCACGGCCGATCGTCCGCGCCACCGCGTTCGCAATGAATATTTTGATCATCCATTTGTTAGGCGACGTCCAGGCGTTTTGGATGCTCGGATTCATCGGCGATCATTGGAACATCCGCATCGCATTCGTATTCGTCTCGGGAATTATTCTGGCATCGGGCCTGGTCTGGCTGTTCGGAGCCAAATATCTCGGGGCCGATACCGCTGCGGTTCAGGCTGCGCCCGACGAAAAACAAATCACTGCCTAGTTCGATTCGCGACGAACGTAAACGTTAATATCGCCGACTGTGTCGGTGAGATCGTAATGCGCTTCGATGTAACCCAGAATGGTCGGCGCAAACGTGGCGACTGCGCGTCGTTCCGAAAGCAAGACAACGGCGGGAGGATCGCGTTCTGCTTGCGCGATTAAATTCTCGTAATCGCGCGCGGTTTGGTCGCCCGGCCATAAATAATTCCATCGAGTTGGATTTCTGCGTTCCGCCAAAAAATAAAACATCGGCTGATAAGGCAACGCCAGAATCGAGCGGTTTGGCGGAACAGCGGTTTGCAAACTTTGGAAGAGGTTTGCAATGACGGGAGCTTTCGCGACGCGAACGCCTCCGCGTTTTAGATTCAAAAGCTCGGTTGCCTGCGACATATCGGGCAGCAACACCGGCCTCAGAATCCATAGAAACAAGGCGATGAAGATTGATAGCGAAACTGATAAGACCATCTCGACGGTTCGGCGATGGGTGATTTTTTCGCGCACGATCGACCAACCGAATGCGGTGAGAAGGAAAAATGGCGGCAATGTGATCAGCAGATGGGTCAGGTCGGATCGAACCAGTACTTGGAAATAGAAGAGTGCCGACCAAACGACAAAAAAGGTCAAGATAGCTTCGCGAAGACGAAATCGCCGGCGAATAATCGATCGCACGATATAAAGCGAGCCGATCGCCTGCACCAACGGTGGAAGGTAAAACAAAAGCGCGGTGGCAGCATCCAGACACGACCTTTGCCCGAACAAAATTGGAAACGGCAGGGCGCTGGTTTTGCGATAAGTGGCAAAAGGAAAAACAATGAGCTGCCGAAACATTTCCGGAAGCGCTCCGATTCGCCACCAGACGACAACCAATGGAATCGAAACAATCGCGATCCCGGCCAGCCAGAGAAGCAACGCGCGTTGCAAATTATTACGCGGAACCGAACCGGTAAAACTCGTGGCGACTACCAGAACGAAGATCGCGATTGCGGTGTAGACCGCCTGGTCCTGCCGTAAGAAAAGTGAAATCGCACTGAGCAGGCCGGCTGGAAAAGCGAGCCATTGTCGCTTCGAGAGTGCCGGAATAAAAAGCAGCGCGGCCGCGAACGAAACTGTAATTCCCTGCCAGACCGCGAACGGAACAAAACGAAAATATGGAAGGCCGAGGACGCACGCAGACGCAGCGGCGGCGAAGCAAAGGATCGGTCCGATGAAGTTGCGACCGGTTGAGTAAATTAGGAGCGGCAGAAGTAGAAAGATCGATAATCCAAAAACCCGAAGCGAGAGAAGCGAAGTCCCGAAAACCTTGAAGACGGCGGCGCTGGTGTAATAGGACAACGGCGGCTGCAGGCTGACGAAATCGCGATGGGGAATTTCGCCAGTCATCACGCGGACCGCGCCGTAAGCCAGCAACCCTTCGTCCCGCCAATCGATCCAGGCGCGCCAGCGCGGGTATGCAATGATAATCGCGAACGAAAGCAGAAGCGCCAGGCACAAGAGATCGATTAGCCGCGCGGATTTGATTTTAGACGTCAGCATCCAACCTAACGCGAGATTGGATTTAATTATCTCGATTAATCAAGCGGCAAACGCGGCCGCGCGGGTGGTGGAAAGTTTTTCGAAAGATGGTTGACGCCACAATTTGTTGTGTGCTATTCAGTCCCCAACACTATGCGTTGCCCCAAGTGCGGCTCGCGTGATGATAAGGTGATCGATTCCCGCCAATCTCGGGACAGTTCAAGCATCCGGCGTCGGCGCGAATGTATCGGCTGCGGTTATCGCTTCACGACTTACGAAGAAATCGAGCGCTCCGATTTGCGCGTGATTAAGCGCGACCGCACTCACGAGCCGTTCGATCGTCGCAAGCTGGTCAGCAGCGTGGCAAAGGCGTTTGAAAAACGGTCGGTTAGTCTGGTGGCTCTGGAACAAGCGGTCGATGAAATGATCCACGATCTTGAGACGAGCGGTCGGGAAGTTACCTCATCGCAAATTGGCACGAAAGTGCTCGAGAAATTGCGCGATTTGGACGAGGTGGCGTACTTGCGCTATGCCTCGATTCATCGGCATTTCAGTGACGTGGACGAATTTGTTGATGCGATTCACGCGCTTGGTCGTCGGGTAAAAACAAATGCCGCGCAACGCGAGCTATTTCCGCCAGGCGCGGTCGAACCTGAACCGGCAGTCGCAGACGCTGCTCCGGTCAAAAACTCAACCAAAAAAAATGGTCGCGTTTAAAGAAGAATTTCCCTACCTCCGGTGCGAATCGGGCCAGCTTTTCGAGTTCAATCGCGATTGGCTGCATGCTGCGATCAATCGTGCGGCTGATCAGGCCGGTTATCCGAGCTGGTGGCTCACCGAACACGTAACCGAGAGCATCGCATTTTACTTGCGGCTGCGAACCGATGAAAATGTGGTCGCCTTCAGTCAACTTTCGCAAACCGTCCGCTATGTGCTGAAAGTGATTGGCTACAAGGAAATCGTTCCGTTCTTTTCGCCCGCGCCTCCGCCGATCTCTATTTCGCTGCTCGATATCGCGTATCAAGCGGGCACAGGTTATGAGCTCGCGTTCTTCGATTTGCTTGAGAAACGGATTCAGCTTTTACTCGAAACGGGCGTGGACAACCTGCATCTCTGCTCATTACAAGCCTGCGTAAAGCATTTGCGTGGCGCTCGCCTCTGGACGCGCGCCTGCGATCCGCTCCGCGAAGAAATCGTCTGTTTTATTCGCGAGAAGTTAAGCTGGGCGACGACGGTCGAACGGCTGAAGTGCGAGCTGCGCTGAACGTCCCGGGTCATGACCATTTTCGAGAAAATCATCGCCCGGGAAATTCCGGCCAAAATTATTTGGGAGGATGCCGACGCCATCGCATTTCACGACGTCAATCCCCAGGCGCCGGTGCACGTTTTGATTGTTCCAAAAAAGGCGATTCCCCGTTTGCGCGATGCATCCGAGGCGGATCAAGCGACATTGGGAAGGCTATTGCTGGTCGCGCGCGATTTGGCGAAAAAACTAGGCATCGAAGAAAGCGGTTACCGCGTGGTGATAAATAGCGGGCCGGATGCAGGTGAAAGCGTTCCGCATTTGCATGTCCACTTGTTAGGCAAACGTGCGCTTGCCTGGCCCCCCGGCTAATATCGGCGTTATGTCTGCAGCGCTCAAACCGGTTCGGCCGGTTTCTCTGGACGAAATCGAACAGGCCCGCGAGCGGATCGCGAAAACAATTGTCCGCACCCCGCTGATTCGCCTCGAACTAGGGCCCAGTCTTCCGGACATCCGACTCAAACTCGAAAATTTGCAGCCGATCAATGCTTACAAATTGCGTGGCGCGGCCAACGCCGTCGCGATGCTGTCGGAAGCAGACCGCAAACGCGGCGTCTGGACAATCAGCGCCGGCAACGCAGGACAGGGTGTTGCCTATGCTGCGCTACATGCCGGCGTGCCGTGCAGCGTGGTGGCCATTGAAACCGCACCGCAAGCGAAGATCGATCGGATGCGCGCGCTCGGCGCAAAGCTCTTTCCAGTATCTTACGATCTTGCCTGGAAAGCACTTGATGAGCGTGCGTTTCCCGGAATCGAAGGAACCTTCATTCATCCGTTCGACGATGACAATTTCATCGCCGGTCACGGAACCATGGGACTGGAAATTTTGGAGGACTTGCCGGAGACCTTGGCCGTGGTCGCCGCCATCGGCGGCGGCGGATTGATCACCGGCGTTGGCAGCGCGATCAAGGCGCTGAAGCCGAGCGTGAAAGTCTTCGGCGTCGAACCGGAAACAGCCGCGCCCGCCGCGCTCTCGTTTCGAAAGGGTTCGCCTCAAGTTTTCGAAAATTGGAAAGCGTCTTTTGTAGATGGCGCCGGAGGTCAAAGCATGTTCCCGCGCATGTGGGAACGAATGAAATCGATCGTCGATGATTGTTTGGTTGTCAGTTTGGAGGAGACAAAAAGGGCGATGCGTCTGATGGCGGAAAAGGCCCGGATCATTTCCGAGGGCGCGGGAGCGTTGTCGGTCGCGGCCGCGCTGACTGGAAAAGCAGGCAGCGGCCCGATCGTTGCCATCGTTTCCGGAGGGAATATCGATTTGGAAAAGTTTTGTGAACTAATCGGCGACTGATTTATTGCGCGGACTTCATTCGCTCCGCCGAATATTCAACCGGGTCCTGCCGAAAATAGCGCTGTAATTCCGCGTACAGCTTCGGATGGTCGGCCCGCAAAGCGCACGGTCGCTCAAAAAATGCTTCGGTCGCCACCGCAAAAAATTCGGGCGGGTTCGTTGCCCCATAAGTATCGAGCAACGTCGGAATTCCGGTTTGTTCAGCTGCGCGCAACGACGCAAACTCGATCCGCATTACTTCGCGCCAGGCTAATTGCTCTGCGCGATTCGCCAGCGCCGGCACACCATCGGCTGCATAATTTTCGTAATCGAGTTGATGGGCGAACTCATGTAAGACCAGATTCTTTCCGTCCGATGGATCGGCAGCGCCAAATTTTGCCGCATCCCATGCCAGCACCATCGAGCCCAGCCGGCGCGCTGTTTCTCCCAGGCGAATGGCTTGGCCTTCCTCCCAAACATGCTCTTGAATCGGACGATCTTCTTCGGCCGCATACCTTGACGGATAAACCAGAATTGAGACGAGTTTTGGAAAGTAATCGCTCGCTCGATGCAAGAGAAGAAGACAAGCTTGCGTTGCGATCGTGACGACGATTTCATCCGTCAGCTTCAAACCAGCGCAACCTTCGAAGCGTTTCTCCGCAAGAAACACCTGAATGTGTCCAAGCAGTTCCGTTTGGTCGGTTGAAGAAAGCCGGCGAAAAAACGCCACGTTGCGGTCAACAATGTTTAGCCAATCGGTCGGGAACGGCTGAGAGCGCAGCCGGCGTCGGCGTTGTTCTTTTCGAAACCCGAAGATCACAGGGTTATTTCCGTCCTGGTGGGCCCGCCATCAAATTGATTCGTCGGTCGCGACGGGGGTGTCGACCGTAATTCGGTCTCGCAATCGAGCCTGATCGGCGTAAAAATCCCATGTTTGGAGGTTTCATATGAATACAATTGCCATTTCCCGTCGTAGATTCGCGCAGATTTTGGGCGTAGGTGCGGCTGCGGCTGTCGTTAGGCCAAATCTCTCGCTTGCCACCGTCCCGGCACCAAGGTCGGCGTCCAATGGGATCGTTCGCCTGAGCGCAAACGAGAATCCTTATGGGCCGTCTCCACGGGCGCACGACGCAATGCACAGTTCCTTCGGTATGTGCTGCCGCTATCCCGATGAGCAGAACAATGTTCTGATCGGCAAACTGGCGAAACTGAACAATGTCGATCACGACCAGATCGTCCTCGGCGATGGCTCCAGCGAAATCTTGAAGATTTGCGCAGAGACGTTTACCGGTCCTGCGCGCGGCAATCTTGTCGCCGCAGATCCGACGTTCGAGGCGATTCTGGAATACGCGAAGGCGAATGGCGCGGAGGTCGTGAAAGTTCCGTTGACCAGCAGCTACGGTCATGATCTGTCGAAAATGTCGGCTGCGGCACAAAAGGGATTGATCTATGTTTGCAATCCGAACAATCCGACCGCGAGCGTTACACCGAAAGACGAGTTGCGCGCCTTTGTCGAGAAAACACCGGCTGAAACGGTCATTCTCGTGGACGAAGCATATTTTCACTACGCCGACAGTCCGGAGTACGAAAGCCTGATTCCGTTGATCAAAGATCATCCAAACCTGATTGTCTCCCGGACGTTCTCGAAGATTTATGGCCTGGCTGGATTGCGCTGCGGCTACTGTGTCGCGCAGAAAGAGACGATCGCCCGAATGAAGCCGCAGCAAATGTGGGACAGCGTTAACGTGATGGCTTTGGCAGCCGCAACCGCGAGCCTCGAAGACGCTGATCAGGTGCGAAACGGGCGGCGGCTGATCAGTGAAGCGAAAACATTCACGGTTAGCGAACTCGACAAGCTCGGCTTCAAATCGATTCCGTCGCAGGCAAATTTTTTCATGATCGACTGCAAACGGCCGGTTGTCCCGCTGATCGAAGCGATGAAACAGCGCAACGTTCAGGTCGGCCGATTATTCCCTGCAATGCCTGACCACATGCGTGTGTCTCTTGGGAAGAGAAACGAAATGGAAAGTTTCCTCGCCGCCTTTCGCCAGGTGATGGCCTAACGGACCGTTATTCCTTAACGACGACCGATGTGCCTTCGGGCGCGGCGTTGAAGAAGTGTTCGGCCATTCCTTTCGGTAGTCGAATGCAGCCGTGCGAAGCGGCGAATGGCGGCACGTAACCCTGGTGCATGGCGTAACCGCCATTGAAATGCATGCAATACGGCATTCGAGCGCCGTCGAAATGCGTTCCGCGTGGTCTTGAATCCTTGCGCACGTCGACGTTTGGCTTCACCACCTTGCCATTGTCGTCCACATAATCGCCGAATTCGCTCGAGACGTGATTGCGATCCTTTGAGACGACGTGATAATGGCCGGGCGGAGTTCCAAAGCCGGGCTTACCGGTGGAGACAGTCGATTCGCCGATCAATGTCTTGCCTTTGTAGAAGTACGCTTTCTGTTCGCTAATGTGGACAACGATTTTCGGCGAGCCACGCGCGCCTTCGTCCTGCCACCAGCCGGAAGCCGCCGGCGCCCCCAGCATACCGGCGAGAGGCCTTTGCATTGTTGGTGGCATCTCTTCGCATGCAGGCAACAGCGTGAGAACAGCCCCCGCGCAGCCAGGCAGGATCAGATGACGAAGTCTCATCGGGTCGCCGACATTACGGGAGCGATTCTGCGATTCAACTGAAATGTCGCCGCTAGTCTATCTGATCCTACATTTGACGCTTTGCCCACGCGGAAATACCCTGGTTTTATGGCGACTGTCACTGAACCAAAACCAAAAATGCCGTCAAACGCGCCGTCCCCTGTACAGGCGCCGATTAATCTGGAAAACTGGATCGAGGAAAACCGCGAAAAATTCAAGCCGCCGGTCAGCAATCGTTACCTTTACGACGGTCGCGATTTTTTCGTGATGGTGATCAAAGGCCCAAATGCGCGGAACGATTTTCATCTGGTCGATTCGGAGGAGTATTTTTACCAGCTTAAGGGCGACATCAAGGTGCGGATTCGGGAGGGCGACCGCATTATCGATCATGTTGTGCGCGAAGGGGAAACATTCTTCATTCCGGCGAACGTGCCCCACTCGCCACAACGGCCGCCGAATACGATCGGCGTGGTGGTCGAACGTCGCCGCCCGCCCGGCGAAAAAGAGCACGTAATTTTTTATTGCGACAATTGCGGCGCGCTGGTCGAGGACATTCATTTCGATTGCGCCGACATCGTGGAGCATTTCAGCCAGGCGATGCTCGATTTCTGGAAGGACGACGCGCGACGGACCTGCAAGCAATGCGGCCGAAAGGTGGAGAAAGCAGCGCCGGTCAAGCCGTTCTAGAGGACGGCAGTGACAAGTTGACGGGGGACGCGTTTTGTTCGCTCGTTGTCGTGTTACTTGTAGCCTCTAGTCCGTTGTCACTCATCACTCGTCACTCTCCTTGAAGATAGACATCCATACGCACATTCTGCCGCGCGAATGGCCGGATTTGGATGCGAAATACGGTTACAGCGGATTCGTCAGGCTGGAACATTATAAGCCGTGTTGTGCGCGAATGTTGATCGGCAACCGGGTCTTTCGCGAAATTAGCGACAATGTTTGGGAACCAACGCGACGAATTGAAGAAATGGATCGCGCCGGTGTCACGATGCAGGTGCTCTCGACCGTGCCGGTCATGTTCAGTTACTGGGCAAAGCCGAAGGACACGCTCGATCTTTGCCGGTTGTTAAACGATCACATCGCAGCAGTCGTTCGCGCCCATCCGGAACGTTTCACCGGTCTCGGCACACTTCCCTTGCAGGATGTCGATCTGGCAGCGCGCGAATTGGATCGATGTGTCCGCGAGCTGGGATTGCGCGGTGTGGAGATTGGAACGCACGTTGACCCGAACGACCATTGCCACGGTCCGGATTGCCGCAATCTCGATCATCCGTCGCTCGATCTGGTTTGGAAGACGGCCGAAGATCTGGGCGCTGCGATTTTCGTTCATCCGTGGGACATGATGGGCAAGGAGCGGATGACGAAGTATTGGCTGCCGTGGCTGGTCGGCATGCCCGCTGAAACCTCCCTCGCGATCTGCTCGATGATTTTTGGCGGTGTGTTCGAGCGGTTTCCCAACTTGCGGGTCGCTTTTGCGCATGGCGGCGGCGCTTTTCCCGGGACGATCGGGCGCATCGAACACGGGTTTCATGTCCGGCCGGACCTGGTTGCGATCGACAACGAGACCGAGCCCAAAAAATATCTGGCGGACGGAGATGTCCCCGCCCGCTTTTATGTCGACTCGCTCGTGCACGACATCGACGCGCTGAAATCGCTGATCAAATTGTTTGGCCCGCAACGTGTCGCTCTCGGCTCCGACTATCCGTTTCCGTTAGGCGAAGCCGAGGCCGGTGAACTGATCGAATCATGTCGCGACTTTTCAGATGAGCTGAAAACGCAGTTATTTGCCGGCGCGGCTCGCGAGTTTCTCGGCATGGGCTAATTCCACTGCACGTGATGTCGCTAAGCGAGAACGACCCCGACGGAGACCGTGATCACGAAAATGCGAAACAGTTTGGGAAGGCGCATAATTGCCGGCCAGGAGTCCGATAAAGAGCAGCACTCAAGCCGATGACTCGCGCGTGTTTCTCGATTTCTGATCTATTTTGAGATTAGATCTCCGCAACCAAATTAGTTTCGACCTAGCGAACGTATGAAACGTAAACTGATTTTCGCATTGGCGGGCGTTTGTTTTAGCACTTACTGCGTGTCGGCCGGGTCGAAGCTTGACCTATCCGCCGTCATCACTAAAGCAGACGCCGAAAAGATTCTCGGTGTGCCGGTGAAGGATCCCAAAGGGCGAAACAAGGAGGGCGCCGATGGATTTTATGATTCCGAATGGAGTTATTATGCCGTTAGCGGCGATAAAGCGCTCGTGTTTGATCTCGTCATCCCCGGCCGTGACGCACCGCCCAACTTGACCAAGACCATGTTTTCAATTCTACCTGCGGATGATGCTAAATCGACCAGGGTGGACGGACTCGGCGACAAGGCGATCTTCTATCACGACAAAACAACTGGTCTTGAAATGTTGAACGTCCTGAAAGGGGACGTCTTGATCACAATTGGTATCCATGGGCTGCCGGCCGATGCTGCCGTGGAGCAGGGAAAGTCCGCCGCGACAAAAATCCTGGCGCGTCTTTGACCCTCGTTAATTTAGCACTTTTAAATAATAATCGTCCCACGCGGCCGGAATGCTCTCTCGCGGCGAGTACGGTCCTGGTTGATACCCGCGAGAGGAAATTCCCTGCTGGCTCAGCTGGCACACATGCCAATCCTGCTGGTTTACCATGTCCCAAAATTCGATTGCGTCGTCCGGATTAAAATCGCTTCGATCGAACGCCCCGGGATGAAAAAACCAATCGCACCGGATCAGCGTTTCGGAAGGCGACTTCGGCAGAAGCTGATGCACCATCACGTAATCGGGATGCAAACTCAGAAGCATGTTGGGGAAGATCGAATAGTAAAAGACGCGATTGGAAACTCTGCTGGCAATCGAGCGTGCGCAGGCATTGCCACTCCGCGTCAGGCTTCGGCCGTCTTCGATCGTCATGAACCCGCCCAGAAATGGTCCCTGGAAAAGATCGTTTTGCGCAGAATCCGACGGCGATAATTTCGTCAGCTCCGGATGGACGCCGGCGCAGTGGTAGCACTCCGAATAATTTTCGAAAACGAGTTTCCAATTGGCGCGGATGTCGTACTCGATCCGCCTGGCCGAGCGCAATGAGGACATTCTCCACTCCGAGAACTTGCTGTTTAATGGCCCAAACCACTGAGCGAGCGCGATCGGATTATTCTTCAGATTCACAAAAATGAATCCCTCCCACAATTCCAGATTTACCGTAGCAAGCGAATAATCGGCCTTGTCGAAATTCTCTTCCATCTGCGGCGCGCCGATCAATTTGCCGTCGAGCGAATAGGTCCAGGCATGGTACGGACATTGAATTGCTGACAGGTGACCGCACGCGTCCTCTTTGAGTCGTGACCCGCGATGCCGACAAACGTTGTAAAAGCCACGGATTTTTCCGGTGCGGTCGCTTCCTGCGCCGCAGCTTCCTTCCGAAGGCGTGCGAACGATGATCGCGCTTTCTCCGGCAATTTCTGCGATAAGGTAATCGCCAGCTTTTGGGATTTCGCTTTGGTGGCCGGCTAAAATCCAGTGATCAGAAAAAATCTTCTCCTGTTCTTCGGCAAAAACTTCGGGCGAAACGAAATACCGTTGCGGTAGAGTTTTCGCGCCGGCGGTGAATGTTTCAACCGTCCCCCGAAACTCGAATTGAGTCTTCATTATGAGCTACATTTCGTGCCGGATCGCCCAAAGATCGGCAAAGACCGGTTTGAACAACGATTGCATCAGAAACGGCACTCCCGGCGATCCACCGGTGCCTTTCTTTGCGCCGATGGTTCGTTCGACCAGCTTGATGTGGCGATACCGCCACTCCTGCAACCCTTCGTCGAAATCGGTCATCAACTCGAACAGGATCGAAACTTCGGGCGAACTCTGGTAAAGTTTGAGAATCTCCTTTTGCACCTGCTCGTTAGGCTCGTTGGCCTTCGTTAGGTCGCGCCTTTTAAGTTCCGCCGGAATTTTTGCGTTGCGACTTTCAAGAAAATCGTAGAAATGATCGATCACGGTGCGTTCACCCAGGCGTTTTTGCAGCCGATCCGCCCCCGGGAAATCCGGTTTTACGTATTTCATGGTCGATTCGCGCTTGTAACCGAGCATGAACTCGAGCTCGCGAAACTGCACCGATTGAAATCCCGAGGCGGTCTCGAGCCGGTCGCGAAAACTTGAGAATGACGATGGCGTCATTGTTTCCAGGATGTCGATCTGCGCGACCAGGACTTTCATGATCGTGCGGACGCGTTTGAAGGAATGGATCGCGCCGAAGAGATCGCCCGTAGAAAAATCGCGGTTAATTTTTTCAAACTCATGCAGCAGCTCCTTGAACCAGAGCTCGTAGGTCTGGTGAATCACGATGAACAATGTTTCATCGTGCTCTGCCGGCTTGGAGCGTGGCTTTTGCAGCGTAAGCAACTTCTCCAGATCCAGATAATCCGCGTAAGTCAGTGACGGCATAACTGAAGGCGATCCATAGATTTCACGGATTTGCGCAGATTGCGTTACTTCAGTACTGCTCGGTGAAACTCAAACCAGTCATCGAGATTATTCAAGTTCACCGCATCCTTGGGCGCAGACGCGTCGTCGGGAATTCCACACGCGCTGCAAATGACTTTGCGTGTTTCGTCGTCGTGATTGTAACCGCGCACTGCGGCATTGTGTTTTTCGATCGATTCGCGATTAAGTGACTTCGCGCTTTTCGTCACCCACGTTTCGAATTGCGGATAGGTCGGCTTGTTTTTCTTGATGAAGTCTTTCACCGCTTGTTCATCGAGGCCGAGGGCGGCGCAGGTCATCGCATCGAAACCTTTGCCGATGCCCGGATAACCGGCGGCAAGTTTGCCTTGGGCTTCGAGTGAAACCTTCTGCCACATTCGCGGCAGGTGCAGAACTCCGAGTGAACCGGCGGTGCCGGAACTAATCATTGGAACGTATGTGTCAGCCATATTTGGAAGTGAAGAGTTGAAGGTTGCGGTGTTGAGTTGTTTCGGTGTTGAAAGATTACGCTTTAGGAAAATCACGACAACACTTTTAGATCATGGTCACGGAGCGGCGGGCAGCCGCGCCCTTCGTGCGCCCGTTCAAGCCCGAACCGCGGCTTTTGTCTGACTCGTCCGGATTACTCAAAAGGAACTGTAACCTTTGCATATGCCGATCTGTCATTCGCTTGATGGTACGCTCGTTTTTCTTTCTGGTGCGGGATAGACGATTAAAGAACCTTCTCATTGCCTGTGCGTTGCTTGGCGCAGGCTGCACGCACGATTCAGATAATGCAGACAACCATCCACATGGACATCACGGCGGCCATCGAAACGATCAAAGCGGCCAAAGTGGAATTTTCGCCAGTCCATCGCCTTCGCCCGGCGGTTTTTGACGCTCGATCGATTGATTTGTCGCAAACTTGCGGTCCGTCAAAAATCTCGTGCGAGTCGAGGCGTTAGATTCGCAAAGCGCGGACAGGATCGATCCGAGTGGCGCGGTGAGCGGGAAGAAAACAGGCAACAAGCGCTACGGCGATCAAAACAATTATCGCTGCACCGAACGCGATTGGGTCGCGCGGGTTCACCTGATAAAGCAGGTTGCCTAACAAGCGGGTGAGCATTAATGCAGCGGCGAGACCGATGGCTATTCCGGCAATGGTCAATCGCAATCCGCGTGAAATGATCAATTGCAAGACATCCCGTACGCTCGCGCCCAGTGCCATCCGCACGCCGAGCTCGCGCGTGCTTTGCGAAACCGAATACGACATCACCGCGTAGAGGCCGATCGCAGCAAGAAACAAGGCCATACTGCCGAATATTGCAACGAGTGCGACGGAAAGCCGTTGGGTGTAGCTCATCCGATCGACATTCTCCTGCAATGGATAAACAACGCGCGGTGCGATGGTGCCATCGAGCGCATGCACTTCCCGCGCAAGCATACTCAGAATGGCACCAGCATTCTGTTGCGTGCGAATCAAAACGTAATTTTGCACCGACCAATTCTGTCGCAGCGATACATAGAAGAATGGCTTTAGCGGTTCCAGTTTGGTGTTGTAATTCGCGTTCTTGGCCACGCCAATCACTTGAAACCACTTGTCATTGACTTTCAGTCGTTGACCGACCGGATCTTTTCCAGGCCAATATTTCGCCGCCATTGTTTCATTTACGATCGCAACCGGCAGCACGGACTCGTCGTCGGTGCGTAGAATCTCGCGCCCGGCCAGAATCGGGATGCCGATGGTCGCGAAATATTGCTCAGCCACTTCGTCGTATTCGGCGGTCGGTTGCTCGTTAGGCGCAGCCTGATACCCCTCCACTTCAATCGCCGCGGTGGAGTACGGGAGATAGGTGAACGGCGGCACCCGTGTCAACGTTGCCGATTCGATGCCCGGCAATTCACGCACGCGATCGAGCAATTGCGCATGAAAACTCTTCGCGCGCTCGACATTGTAGCCAGAGGAAAACAAATCCACGCCAGACACCAACACATTGGTTGAAAACCCGGGACTCGCTTTTTGTAATCGTTGCAGGCTTTGCAAGAGCAACGCGGTTCCTGCGAGCAAGACAAAGCTAAGCGAAACCTGTACAAGCACGAACGCGGAGCGCAGACGCGAACGGCTCGATCCGGCAAGCACACCGCCGGCTTCGGCCTTGAGCGCGCCCGAAAGATCGACCTGGCTTGCCTGAATTGCCGGGACGAGCGCGAACAGCAGCGTCGAGCCGACACAAATCGCGATCGCGATGGCGAGTACGTGCCAGTCGATTTGTCCGGCGAACTCCATGATGATGCCCGGAGCCGGTGAAGGAAACGCCAACACGAGCGAGTTGCGTGCCCAATAGGCGACCGCGATTCCGCCCATGGCCGCAATGATGGAAAGCAGCAAACCTTCGGTAACGAGTTGTTTGATCAGCCGACGTCGGCCCGCCCCGAGCGCGAGGCGCATCGTCATTTCGTGCCGGCGCAGTAACGACCGAACCAGAAGCAAGTTGCTCACATTTGCGCAGGCGATCAGCAAAACAAAGACCGCAACGGCAAGAGTGATCGCGAGTGTTGTAGACAACGCTCCGGCCTGATTGAATGGTGTTTTCCACAATGGCAGGAGCGCGATCTCATGCCCGCGATCCGTTTCCGGATAATCCTTTTCCAAACGTCTTGCGATCGCAGCGAGTTCTGCTTGTCCTTGCTCGCGCGTCACTCTCGGTTTCAAAAATACATAGGCCTCAATCCAGCGTGCGCCGCGATCTTCCAGTTTGTAACCGGTCGAATCGAATGTTTCCTGCATCGAAGTCGGTACCCAGAATTGAAAGCCGTAGCCAATAAAGGTGCCGTGGAATTTTTCCGGCGCGACGCCAATGATGGTATGCTGAATTCCGTTCAGATATTGTGTCTTACCAACAACGTCAGGATCACCTTTGTACCGGTCTTGCCAGGTCTGGTAACTGATCACTGTGACCGGGTGCGCGTTCCGCCCGGTCCCTTCTTCCGGCCTGAAGCCGCGGCCGAGCATCGGCTGCACGCCAAGCGCATCGAAATAATTCGCCGAAACGATTCCACCTGACGCGCGCTCCGCCCGATCCCCAACGCTCAGCGTCGTGCCCATGATTTTATCGATGATAAACGATTCGAACAGAGTTGAATTTTTCTCGAAATCGATGAAATCGGGATAAGAGATTCCGGTGTAACCCTGAACGCCGCGCGTCGTGGCGCTGAGCGCGAACATCCGGTCCTGATGCGCAACGAGTGGATAGGGCCTAACGAGTATTCCTTCGATCCAACTGAAGACTGCCGCAGTTGTACCGATACCGAGAGTCAGGCAAAGAATGGCCAGTGCCGAGAAGCCGGGATTGCGCAACAGCATGCGTGCGCCGAAGCGAAGGTCTTGCAAAAATTCATCGGCCCATCGCCAGAGCCGCTGCTCGCGGGCAGCCTCTTTGATTTGCTCAACCCCGCCGAATTTTCTGAGCGCCGCATGGCGCGACTCGTTCGGCGACATTCCCGAAGAAATATTTCGTTCGATTAAAAGATCGAGATGCTGCCGAATTTCCTCGGTCATCTCCGCATCGCTGCGTTGCTTGCGAAAAAGTCCGAGCAATCGAGAGAACCAGGCGCGCAATCGAGGCATGATTTTTCAGGCTCCCGTCAGGACAAGACCGATTCCCTTCGTAATCCGCGCCCAGTGTTCTTGTTCTGCCGAGAGTTGCTTGCGGCCGGCGGCAGTGAGTTTGTAAAATCGGGCCCTGCGATTGTTATCCGAAACGCCCCACTCAGCTTTGATCCAGCCCTGTGCTTCTAAGCGATATAAAGCCGGGTAAAGGGAACCTTGTTCGACCCGAAGAATGTCGTTCGACATCTGCTGGATCCGGTCGGCAATGGCGAGCCCGTGTCGCGGATCATATTGGAGCGCCTTGAGAATGAGCATGTCGAGCGTTCCATAAACGAGATCGGGTTTTCCTTTAACCATAAATTGTTAACCTAGACAGTCTTGGTAAGATAATCGTTCAATCTTTTACCTAGACTGTCAAGGAGAACTTCGAATCGACCCCGCCAATCCAGCCAGTCGTCAGTTGTGATTCCGCCAACTCGAAAAAATCAGCAAATAAGCGGTGGCGCCAACAATTCCCCACGAGGCTTGAATGAGAAAACCAAGAGAGGCCGTCAGCGCTGCCAGCGATGCGGGAACATGCATCAATTGTCCGAGCAAGGTTTGAAATAGCGCTTCCCGAACACCTGCGCCTCCGAAAGAAATCGGCACGCCAACAATCGTGTTCACCAGCGGCATCAGCGAAACGAAATCGACGATATGCGAGAGGCGGTGAACCTCGCCGGCCTCCAACGAGCGCATCGCGGAGTAGAATGCTAAGTAGTAGGCGAAATGAGAGGCCAGCGTGATGACGAATGAAAGCCCGATTTGCAGCGGGCGATTACGATAGATCTTAAGAGCCACAACAGCCTGCTCGATCGATTTCCGAAATGGAAGTCGATTAGCCAGTCGAGATTGCGGCACCAGAATAACAAGACCAAACAACAAGCCTACTGCCGCGACGCATGTCCCCAGGATCGCCGCGGCCAGGTAAGTCACGTGCCTGGTCTCCGGGAACTGAGTCAGCCAGCCGAAACGTAAGAGGATTGCCACGGCACCGAGAAATAAAATCGAACACAACCCGAGCAATCGATCCATCACCACCGAAAGCGTGGCAGGCATCTTTTTTCGAGTTGCCTGTTTGAAGATCAGGTAAAGCCGGACCGCGTCGCCGCCAATCAATCCTGGCAGGAACATGTTAAAGAACAATCCGATCACGACGATGGTCCACGCACGCGGGCAGCTCAGGCCGATGCCTTGAATGCGCAAAAGAATTTGCCACCGAAGGGTCGCAAGTATTTCCACCATTCCGTAACAGCACCAGCCAATCAGCAGCCAGGTCCAATGTGAATGCTGCAACGTCTCGATCGCCTGCTCGCGAATACGAGCACTGTGAAACACGTAGAAGAGCCCGGCCGCGGTGACCGATAATTGCAGCAGCACGATCCCAATCCGTTTCGTGGGAGACATTCTAAATTCCGGAATCACAGACCGTTTTTGCTCTTTGAAATCAAAGCCTCGCAACGCTTGCCTACCCCCTTGCCAAGAGAGCTGCGATAAACCCGATTATCAGCAACAGGCAGAAAATCGCACCATAAACCAGGCGATCCTGGATCCGAGCACGTTTGGAAGCTTCGGCATACGGAATTCGGGTGAATGTCACCATCGTGTAAAGCGGGAGGTAAATTCCTGAAAATGTGGCTTCGAGAAAGTGATCCAGCTTTTTCTTAGCCCGAAATACGCGCGAGGCGGTTTTGTCGCGCATTTCGATGAAATTGCCAATGGCGAGATCGGCCAGAGCATCGGCGTTTTGTTTCCGGCGCTGGAAATATTGAGCAAAGGCATGTTGTCGATCATCTGGGAATTCGGCCAGGCATTCGTCAAGCACGACACAATCCTCAAAGGCTGCGTTCATGCCCTGACCATAAAATGGCACAACTGCATGAGCGGCATCGCCGACGAGACAAGTTTTGTCCCGATAAAACCAGGGAGCGCAGCGAATCGTGACCAACGAGCCGGTTGGATTTTGCCGAAAATCCTCCAACAACTGCGGCATGAGCGGAACCGCATCAGGAAATTCTTCGTTAAAAAATCGGCGGACATCATCGTTGGTCCTGGTGGTCGCAAAACTTCGAGGTCCTTCGAATTCCCAAAACAACGTGCAGGTGAACGAACTGTCGGGATTCGGCAGCGCGATCATCATGAAACTTTTTCGCGGCCATATGTGGAGCGCATTCTTTTCCATCTGCCAGGAACCGCTCGGTCCCGGCGGAATGGTCAATTCTTTGTATCCATGCGCGAGATAACTTTCGTCGTAATCGAAATTCTCAATCTGGCGCTGCATCGACTGGCGGACCGCCGAAAAGGCTCCATCGACTCCGATAACGGCGCTGCCCGAGGCAACCAGTTGGGTTGTTGCGGTGTTGAGAAGGTGAGCGGTCGCTGAATTGATATCGACCTCGGTGCAACGATGATTGAAATGCACACGGACGTTTGGATAACGCTGCGCCGCTTCAATGACGGTTGTATTGAGCGCCGCGCGGCCGATCGAATTGATGAATTTGTTCGGATCAGCGTCGTAGGGCACGAAATGGAGCAGGCCCGATTTTTCGTGAATCATTCGGCCCCGCATCGGAATGGCGTTTTGCAGAACTTCATTGGCGATGCCGATTTGTTCGAGCGCGTGAATTCCTCGGGTTGAAAGGGCGAGATTAATCGAGCGCCCGCCCACAAGATTGCCTTCGCGCGGATCACCCCGCCGTTCGTAAAGATCGACGTCGTATCCGCGTCGGCCGAGATAGGCCGCGAGGAGTCCGCCCGCAAGTCCACTGCCGATCAAAACGAATTTCGCCATGCGATACGCACGGTTCTATGAATGGACGGTCAGAATTTAAAGGCGAAATAAACCGCGCCGACGATCAGCGCGTAAGAAACACAATAGTTCCAACGAACGGGCGAACGAAAAAGAATGAACGCGATTATGGTAAAGACGACGAGCGTAATGCACTCCTGGAGAATCTTAAGTTGCGGCACGCTCCATTCCGTTACCCCGATGCGGTTGGCCGGGACTTGGAAGAGGTATTCGAAAAAGGCAATTCCCCAACTGACGACGACGGCAATCCAAAGCGCTTTATCTCTAAACTTTAAATGACCATACCACGCCAAATTCATGAAGACGTTTGAAACAAACAACAGGCAAATTGTTTTCATCGAATCTTTGATTGTCTCATTACCCTTCGCAACGGGTCGCCTTGGCGGGTGGAAAAGATTATCAAATCGTGGCCGATTACCTCTGGAAAAGTCACGGCGCTGAACTCGCAGCAGGCTGGGACAGAATTGCAGGCTGAGAAGTTGGAAAGGGCATTTTCGAGATCAAATCCGACCGCGAACTGCTTAAGTGATCTGGCACCGCGGCTGCTTAACAGCCGCTGCCGTTATGAGTTTTTTGGAACAGGAATCGCCTGAAATCGCAGAGGCGATTAACACGCTTCAATTGAAAGCGATTTTGGTCGTTGATGATGACCAGCAACTGGCGTCTGCCTTGCAGTGGATCCTTGCCGACGAAAACTTCTTCGTCGACATCGCGTTCGATGGCGCCGAGGCGATGCTCAAGGTCAAGGCGCACGAATACGATGCGGTCATTTGCGATTTGAAGATGCCGAAATTGCGCGGCGACGAATTTTATTTGAGAGCAAGGGAAATTCGGCCATCACTTGGCGACCGATTCATTTTTATCACCGGCTTCGCTGCCGATCCGATCATCGCTCTTTTTTTCAATCAGAATCAGGTCAAGTACCTGGTGAAGCCGTTTTCGATCAACACGCTGATCGACTGTGTCAAACAGCTGCTCGGTTAGGCGCCGAGAATTTGCGCGAAACGCCAAGCCTCAAGAAACGTGTTGTAAAGCGGAGTCGGCGCGACGCGGATGACGTTCGGTTCCCGAAAATCGCATTTCACATCGGTCGTTTGAAGCGCCTTGAATAATTCCTTGGGATTTTTGTGCGCGAGAATCGACAATTGGCATCCGCGCGCCTTTGTGTCGTCAGGCGTGATTACAGTGAACTGGTCTGAGCCCGCCTGACCTAACAGGAATTGCAGATAACCGGTCAGTTTGATCGATTTTTTGCGAAGCGGCTCCATTCCCCCGGCTTCATCAAAGATCGCCAATGACGCGCGCAATGGCGCCATGGAAAAAATCGGCGGGTTACTGATCTGCCAGCCGTCCGCTGTCGGAACCGGAACGAATTCCGGCTCAAGATGCAAACGAAACCGAGTGTCGGGATCGTTCCCGAACCAGCCGGCCAGGCGTGGCAGATTGGTATTCGTCGCGTGTCGCTCGTGGACAAACGCGCCCGCGACCGCGCCGGGACCGGCGTTGAGATATTTGTACGAGCACCAGACTGCGAAATCGACGTTCCAATCGTGCAAAGCGAGCGGAAGGTTGCCAATTGTGTGCGCCAGGTCGACCCCGAGCGTAATTCCATGCTTCCGGGCGGCCTTCGCGATCGTTGGAATGTCCAGCAACTGACCGGTGAAAAAATTCACCGCCGCAATAATAACGACCGCAAGTTCGTCATGGTTCTTTTCGATTAAATCGAGAATGTCCTCGATTCGAACGATAAATTCGTCCTTCCGGGGCCGCGCCAGAACGAGCGCATCCTTCGGCTGAAAACCGTGATGCACCATCTGCGTTTTGATCGCGTAGGTGTCGGAAGGAAACGCCGGATCGTCCATCAGAATTTTGTATCTGGACTTTGTCGGCCGGTAAAACGTCGCCATCATCAGATGAAGATTTACGGTCAAACTGTTCATGCAGACCACCTCGTTAGGCTGCGCGCCAGCCAATCGCGCGACCGGTTCGCGAAACCCCTCGTGGTAGGAATACCATGGGGTCCCGGTTGCGTGGTGAGCATCGACCCCAAGCCGGGCCCAATTGTCCAACTCCTGTTCGACGATACCGTGCGCCGTCTTCGGCATCAGGCCTAACGAATTGCCGGCAAAATAAATCACCGGTCTGCTATCTTTGCCCAAAGGCAGATTAAATCGCTCGCGGAACGATCGCAGTGGATCTTCGGCATCGAGCTGCCTGGCAAAATCTTCGCCTAAGGAGAAATTCATTTACTAGACAGAAATAGCCCGATTTTTACGAGACCGAAATCCAAAAATCCTGATCGCCCTCTCTAATTCTTCGAGGTTTTCAGGACATTGATCGTTATGGTATTCAGTATCACGACAACCGATGCGATTTTTCGTGAGTCAAATAGGTGATATTACTCTCTGTATTTTGATCGCCTTCGCCGGCAACGCGATGAGCCAAGCCACTGCTGAGACCTCGGCGGCGCAAAAGCGGCGCATTGTTATCGAAGCGACCAGGCTGCTCGACGGGCGCGGCCACGTCTTACCCGAGACACGTATCGTCGTCCAAGATTCCAAGATTGTGGCACTCGACCCGAAGGCTTCGCCAGTTGATTACGACCTGCGGGCTTTCACCGTCATGCCAGGCTGGATCGACTCCCACGTTCACATTACCTGGAGCTTCGACGAGAATGGTAAGAATGCGGGAGCTGAAGAGAAAACGCCGTTCGCAGCCTACCAAGCCGCTTCGAATGCGTGGCTCACGCTAATGGGCGGTTTTACCACGGTCCAAAGCGTCGGCTCGCCGACGGATGTCCCATTGCGGGATGCGATTGCCAAACGCGCGATTCCAGGGCCGCGCATTCTCACAGCCGTCGAACCGCTCGAGGGCCGCGGCGAAAAAACCGGGACACCGGACGAGATTCGCGCGTTCGTGCGCAAACAAAAGGCCGCCGGCGCAGACCTGATCAAGATTTTCGCTTCCCAATCGATCCGGCAGGGTGGCGGCATGACGCTGTCGCAGGAGCAGCTTAACGCTGTTTGTGGCGAAGCAAACAAACAGGGCTTGCGCACGCTCGTCCATGCTTACAAGGATGCGGTTCGCGCCGCGACGATCGCCGGCTGCACCGAAGTGGAGCACGGCACGATGGCGAGCGATGACGATCTGAAACTGATGGCGGAGCGCGGTACCTACTTCGATCCGCAAGCCGGCCTCGTGATCGAGAATTATCTCCAAAACAAGCAACGTTTTCTTGGCACGCAAGGCTACACCGAAGAAGGCTTCGCAGCGATGGAGCGGGCCTTGTCGCTCGATCACGATATCGTCCGTCGGGGTGCCAAGACTCGTGGACTCAAAATGGTATTTGGCTCGGACGCAGTCGCTGGTGCGCACGGTCGTAATGCGGAGGAATTCATTGATCGCGTGCGTGACGCGGGAGTTGATCCGATGAGCGCGATGGTTTCGGCGAACTCGCTCGCTGCCGAAGCGATGCGGATGGGCGACCAAATTGGCTCGATCGCGCCCGGCTACGAAGCTGACATCATCGCGCTCGATGGCGATCCCCTCAAAGACATTACGGCAGTACGCCGCATCGTTTTCGTCATGAAAGGCGGTGTGATCTACAAGAATGTTGCCGCGTTGAGGTAGCCCAACGCGATGTTCCTACTGTGGCAGTTCCATGAATTCAATGGTCGTGCCGTCGGGATCGCGAACATAGATGACGCGTTTGCCCGCGTTGGGTCCGGTGGTTAGCGATTGGGGTCTGCCCGCGGCTTTCCAGCCGGCTGCCGCGACCTTTTGCAAAATCGCGTCGAGATTTTCAACGGTCAGAGCAACGTGAACGTGGCCGAGGTCACACGGCCGAAGATCGACAGTGTTCTTTCGATCTGACGGTGCGAGATATTCGAGCAGCTCGATCTTGTGTCCGCCGGGCGCTTTGAGAACGGCGAGTTTGAGTTCGCAACCTTTCACGCCTGTGATTTGCTCTGCCACTTCGCCCTTTTGATGTGTGCAGTGCGAGAATTCGAATCCCAGAACGTCGCGCCAAAACGCGAGTGCGCGCTCGAGATTCGAAACGGTAATTCCCGTGTGATCTGCGGCAACGATATGAAAGTCCGCCCCTCTACCGATCATGAACTGACTTTGCCACAGATGAAGGTGGATGAAACCCAGATCCAGAATTCAAAAATCCGGAATCTTGTGAAATCCGTGTTAATCTGTGCCCTATCCGATAGCTGCGATAACTTTCAACTCAATCGCGATTGGAGTCGGCAGGGCCGTGATTTCGATCGTCGTGCGCGTCGGATTTGGTTTACCGGGCCCGGCGAAATATTCGGCATAGAGTTTGTTGTAGACTGGAAAATCTTTTTTCATGTTGGTGAGAAAGACAGTGACGTCAATGATGTCCTGCCAGGTCGCGCCGGCATCTTCCAAAACGAGGCGCACGTTTTCAAAAACCGCGCGGCATTGCGTTTCGATGTCATAATCGATGATATGTCCGGTTGGATCGAGTGTGACGCCGGGGATCTCCTTGCTGCCGCGAGCGCGCGGACCAATTCCCGAGAGAAACAAGAATTCGCCGACACGCTTGGCGTGTGGAAACGCGCCGACCGGTTCGGGCGCGCGTTTGCTTTCAAATGATTCGCCCATTTCGGACTCTTTTCCAAAAACGCCACAACGCAATCGCTAAGAGCGCATTGATGATGAGGCCGAGAATGCCAACTTCGGGGCCAAAAACGAGCGTATTCGTAATCCCCAACGCGCCGGCTTTAGTCCCGAAACCGAAGAAAACATATACGATTCCGTTCCAGAGTCCGTGGCTCGCGCTTGAAACCAGAATCGACCCCGAAATTGCCCGCATCAATCCCCAGGCCGCACCGATAACTGCGGCGTTGACCAAAAAAATCGGAACCTGAACAAGCGGCGGTTTGAAGTCCGGAGCGATTGTGGCCGCTGAAATGTGCCAAAGCGTGAAAGCGATGCTCGTCCAGATCACGATGCGCTCCGGATTGATTCCACGTTTGTGCAACGAACCCCAAAGCCAGCCTCGGAAAAATCCTTCCTCGGTAATGATCGCGACCAAAAACGTCGAAATGGAAAGGAGGACCAAATTCAAAAGGGCTTTCGTCCAGTTTGTCGTCGAAAAATTCATCGCGCCTGCCATTGCGGCGATAAATGCAACAAAACCGATCGCTACGATGGGATACAAAATTGCGAGGAAATAATCGCGCCACCTTCCCCATTTGAATCCAATGCTCGCCGAACGAAGATGGTCAAGATACCAGAACAGAAACATGAGCGGTAGCAATGCGAACGCGCTGAACATGAAAAGACCGGTCGCGTCCATCGTCGTCGTCGCGGCGATGGCGACAACGACTCCGACGATCGGCAAGATCAGGGATTTTTTTGTCCGGGAACCGCT
The DNA here is from genome assembly GCA_035622995.1 of Chthoniobacterales bacterium. GTDB lineage: Bacteria > Verrucomicrobiota > Verrucomicrobiia > Chthoniobacterales > UBA10450 > DASPUI01. Next base: position 5,112 of record DASPUI010000158.1, on the reverse strand, counting down.
AGGCGGCTGTTCCATGAAGCATTGGTCCCATCAGGCTTGAGATGCGAGCGGGTTGGGTCCTGGATTCAACATTCCCAGGGGATTGGAAGCCTAGCCGCCGGCGATCGCGCCCATGACGAAGAATGGCTCTGTGCCATCTGCAATTCGATCGGGCAGGGGCGCATCAGTCGATTCGTGAGAAATGTCTTCGCCGCAGGCAAAGAATCGAACGAGCGGCCGGCGTTGCCGCGTGACGTGGTCGCGGATTGTGCCGCGTAACATCGGGTATCTGTTTTCGATCGCGTCAAGAATCGCCGCGATTGTTGCCGTCCCGTTGAGGTCGACCTCCACTTCATCGCTCGTGCGCGCGAGCGTGCGCAAATGATGCGGCAGAACTACGCGAATCATTTCAATGTCTGCACTTCAACAGAAAGCACTGCCGGCAGATCGCGCACGATCGGATTCCACGAATCGCCGTTGTCAGCCGAGGCGTAAACCTGGCCGCCAGTCGTTCCGAAATAAATGCCGCATGGGTGGGCCGAATCGACTGACATCGCGTCGCGCAGCACGTTTACATAACAATCTCTTTGCGGCAGACCTTTGGTCAGTTCTTCCCATTCGTTTCCACCGGTGCGACTGCGAAAGACGCGTAGCTTTCCATCTGGCGGATAATGCTCGGAATCGCTCTTGATTGGCACCACGTAAATCGTCTCCGGCTCGTGCGCATGCACATCGATCGGAAAGCCAAAATCGGTCGGCAAATTGCCGCTCACTTCCGTCCACGAATCGCCGCCGTCATCGCTTCGCATTACGTCCCAATGTTTTTGCATGAACAGCGTGCCCGGCTTCGAAGGATGAAACGCGATCCGGTGGACGCAGTGGCCGACCTCCGCCGTCGGATTCGGCATGAAATTCGAAACCAAACCTTTATTGATCGGCTTCCACGTTTTTCCGCCATCATCTGTGCGAAATGCGCCGGCAGCTGAAATGGCGACAAACATTCGTCTTTGATTCTTCGGATCGATGAGGATTGTGTGCAGACACATTCCGCCGGCTCCCGGCTGCCAGCGCGGACCGGTATCGTGTTGCCGGAGGCCGGAAAGTTCATTCCACGATTTTCCGCCGTCTTTCGACTCGAACAAAGCTGCATCTTCTACGCCGGCGTAAACGTGATCGAGGGAATCGAGACCGGGCTCGAGGTGCCAGACTCGTTTGAATTCCCATGGATGCTGCGTCCCGTCGTACCACATGTGAGTGCCGGCGATACCATCGTAGAGGAACTTGTTGCTCTCGCCTTTGGGCATTGGCCCTTCGCTTTTCAATTCCTCGGGAGTGCTTCCCGGCGTTTGCCAGGTTTTTCCGCCGTCATCCGATCGTTGAATGATCTGCCCGAACCAATCGCTCGTCTGCGACGCATAGATTCGGCCCGGATCAACCGGCGATCCTTTCATGTGATAAATCTCCCAGCCAGCAAAATGCGGCCCGTCCACTTTCCAATCTTTGCGCTTGGCATCCGAGGTCAGGATGAACGCGCCTTTGCGTGTACCAACCAAGACTCGTATTCCGCTCATATATTCTTCCTCGTGCTCATAATCTTGCTATTGCTCGAATTAATGCTGATGCCCATTCCCGTGGTGGACATGAGCAAAACGTTTCGCTGATCGCTCTTTCGCCTTTAGCGCTTCGGCTTCGCGGTTGCGCGGCGGCGCGTTGGTGACCAACGAATCGAGCAAATGCCGCGCGGCATGCGCGACTTCATCCACCGCGTGATTGAACGCGGCCTCGTTCGCGCGCGATGGCTTTGTAAATCCGGAAAGTTTCCGAACAAATTGCAGTGACGATGCGCGAACTTCATCATCTGTCGCCGCTGGTGAAAAATTATGCAGGGTCTTAATCGCTCGGCACATAACAAACTGTTAACCGCGGATTAACCGGATGCACACGGATTTTCGTCTGCCTCCTCGGCCTCTCAACTACCTGTCGGGCCCTGGGCTTGGCGAAGACGGATCTGTTCTCAACCATCAACTTCTGACAAGACTGATAAGACCTAGGTCCTATAGCTGGCGGGCGTGGCTTCAGCCGATTCTTTCGCTTGGAGGTAAATCCATGAACATGAACAAATTGATATCTACAGCCGTCATCGTTTTCGCCGCAGTTGCCACTGTTCTGTTTTTCGCCAGCTGTGCGGAGATGGAGGCGACCAACACGAAATCGCTGTTGTCGCAGGCGGGCTTTCACACCGTGACGCCTTCGACGCCGTTGCAGAAGGAAGTCTACGCGCATCTCACGGCAAATCACGTTCAGCGGGTGACCCGAGGGAACAAAACCATTTACGCGTTCAAGGATGAGAAGGCGGGCATCGCCTATGTCGGCCATGAAGCGGAATATCAGCGTTATAAGAACCTCTGCATCCAACAGCGGATTGAGCAGGACTACTACATGGCCTACTCAATGGACCCGTACTGGAGCGGCCGCTGGTACGGCGCCTGGGGCTATCGCGGCATGTATTGGTAAGATCGACCGCGCGATTTAATTTATGAATTCGTTTGACCGCGGATTGAGCGGCTAAAACGGATTTTTGTCATCTTCATAGCGATAGCTTCGCAACTATTTCGCGATACAGACGTTTTTCGGCTCGGTGAAGAACCGCAGGGCTTCTTCGCCGCCTTCGCGGCCCATGCCACTGGCTTTCATACCGCCGAAGGGAACACGCAGATCGCGCACGAGCCAGCAGTTTACCCAGACGGTGCCGGTGTGGATCTTTTCGGCGACGCGATGGGCGCGGCCCAGGTTTTGGGTCCAGACGCTCGAGGAAAGGCCGTAATCAACGTCGTTGGCATAGCCGATCACTTCCTCTTCCTTGTCGAACGGTGTGATCGTGACGACGGGTCCGAAAATTTCTTCGCGATTGGTGCGACATGAGACAGGCAAACCGGTAATCACAGTCGGCGGAAAGAAATATCCTTCGCGACAACGATCGTTAGGCGGGTCGGGAGATTTTCCGCCGAGCACGATCTTGCCACCTTCCTTTTGCGCAAGATCGACGTAAAACTTCACTTTTTCGAGTTGTGCCTTATTCACGATCGCGCCTTGCTCCGTCTTTTCATCGAGAGGATCGCCCTGGCGCAACTGTGTCGTTCTTTCGAGGAACTGCCTCGTGAATGCCTCATAAATTGGTCGTTCAACGAAAACCCGCGAGCCGCACAAACAGATTTGGCCCTGGTTTGCGAAGGACGAACGCACGCTGCCGGCGATTGCAGCATCGAGATCGGCATCGGCGAAAACGATATTGGGATTCTTGCCGCCGAGTTCGAGCGAAACCTTCTTGAACAGCGGCGCGCACGCTTCGGCAACTTTCTTGCCGGTCACCGTTCCGCCAGTAAACGAAATCGTTGTGATCTTTGGATGCGCGGTGATGGCTGCGCCGACATTCGGACCGGTTCCGTGCACCACATTGATGACACCGTTCGGCAATTCGGCTTCGCGACAAATTTCGCAAAGAAGATATGCGGTCATCGGTGTGAGTTCGCTTGGTTTTGCGATCGCGGTATTACCGACGGCAATGGCGGGCGCGATTTTCCAACTCAATAAATAAAGGGGCAGATTCCACGGCGAAATCAACCCGGCGATGCCACGTGGCTGGCGCAAGGTATAATTGAACGCGACGCCGTCAGTGATGTGCGCTTCGTTTTCGCGGTGCAGAATGGCGGTCGCGAAGAAACGAAAATTTGCGACGGCTCGCGGGATATCCAACGATCGCGCGAGCGAGATCGGTTTGCCGGTATCGATCGATTCCGCGCGCGCGAATTTTTCGAGGTCCCGTTCAATTAGCTCCGCGATGCGCAAAAGAAATTTCGATCGCTCGGCTGCCGGCTTCTTCGACCAATCGGCGAACGCTTTATCCGCCGCTGCCACCGCAAGATCGACATCGCGCGCGTCGCTGTCCGCCACTTGCGAGTATGCTTTGCCGGTCGCGGGTTCGATGTTCTCGAGATATTTGCCGCCGACCGGCTCGGCCAGCACGCCATCGATAAAATTTTTGATCCTGGGAAATTCCTTCTGCACGTCTTCGACAAGATTAAACGTCGAACCCTCCTTCGCAAGGCTACGGCGCGGCCAGTGCTCAACGTCGAGCGTGCAAGATCGTGGAGGGCCTGATATTTAACGAGCGGCGCACCTCGCACCGACGTTTGGCACAAACGTCGCTACAATATCTCTGACTTTGTTATATCGTTAAAGACATGAAACCGCTTCAACTCATTGGCCTTGTCGTTTGCGGCGCCATTTTGATCGGTTGCGAGACTACTCAAACGGCAGGACAGGAGACTCTGGAGCAGAAACGTCTCGCTGCACTGCAGCGACAGCAAACCCAGCCGCAATCCGACCAATCGGAACAAAATCTGCAGAACGCGCAGGCTGATCTGATTAACAGAGGCACGAATCCGGGAATTCGTTACTGAGTTCCACGGGATTGACGAACCGTTAAAGTTCGCATCTTTGCGGATGCGACCGATGTGCATCTTGGCAATCGCCAATTCCACGGCATATTGTCGCCGCTAGTGCCGGTCCAGCTCGGTAACGGCTGTGCGGCTCGCACTTTGGTGAGGTGGCTGAGTGGTTGAAAGCAGAGCTTTGCTAAAGCTCCGTGCCTCAAAAGGGCACCGAGGGTTCGAATCCCTCCCTCACCGAGCTTCGGCGAGGTGAGGGAAATTGAGGAGCAGGGCATCAATATTGGATCGCGCCGGAGCGCAATCCCTCCCTCACCGCCACTGAATTTGCGATTTTCGGATTTTTGATCTGCGATCGCGCAAGTATTTCCGACATCTGCGGCAGATGGCGGCATTGCCAAACCGCATTGATCCCGCGAAGGTCATCAGTCGCCCGTGACACCAGCCGTGAATTTTGATCCAAGGATTCCATGAGCCGACGGAGAAAACGCAAGCCTTCCGGCAGCGGCTCTCGTGCCCGGACGACTCCCGTCGCCAGTTTGAGTGGCCCGGTTTCTCCGCTTCGCCGTCCTTGGATCTCGATCGCAGTCTGCATATTTCTGGCACTGGCGGTATGGGCCATTTATGGCCAGACCGTTGGGTTCAACTTCATCTACATCGATGATGATGAATATGTTTTTAACAA
>DASPUI010000157.1:0-19862 GCA_035622995.1 Chthoniobacterales bacterium | reverse complement strand
TGGCAGCGCGTACGGGAGTCGAACCCGTGCACCGGCCTTGAGAGGGCCGTGTCCTAACCACTAGACGAACGCGCCGTAATTTGGGCCGTTATCATAACCGCTACCATTCGGGCAGCAACAATCTTGGTTACTTGCGACGATGATGCGGTGTCGGTACCGGCGTAGGCAACGCTCCGTCGGTTTCATGGCGGACACGAGGTTGGTTAATGTACCTCAAATGCTCCTGCTTCAGCGCATCGAGCGCGCGCTTCATCTCGTCGCTCGAGGCCAACGCCCGCATTTTGCCGTAGTAAATATCATAATATGCGCGCAGCCGCTCCCGTTTTTCCAAATCGCTGCGGGCCGAACCTGCCGATTTTTTGGCCGCGATGACTTCCGGATCATTCGTCATCTGGTTTGCCAACTGTCGCCACTCAATGTGCAAACGCTGTTCGTCAGCTTCTTTGCCTAACGAGGTTTGCTTGAAAATCTGGTCGATATCCGACAATTCCGGCACGCTTGCGCTCGGCGCCGGTTGTCGCTCGGGCGAGGCCACCTCGCCGCGACGTCCCTGAAGATCGAGGTTGGTGGCTTCCTGCGCCGGCAAAACGAGGGTTCTGCCGATCAAAATGGCAAGAATGATGCGTCCACTTATTTTCATTCTGAGATTCTCCAATGTAATCAGTTTTCCAGATGCGAGAAATGACGATTCGTGATAAGCATCACGCTGATCTGCGGGGCGTAGCTTAGCTTGGTAGAGCGCGTGGTTTGGGACCACGAGGTCGGAGGTTCAAATCCTCTCGCCCCGATTTTCCGTCCAGCAGTTGGAATCCCCGACTAGAGCGACAGAGATCGTCCTTTCATCAAATAATCGGCTCGTAACCAAGATTTGGTCCGAGTCGTTTTTCGACCACCTCGAATATTTCACCACGCCGCGCTGCGTAATCGGCGACCTGGTCCCGGCCAATTCGGCCAATCCCAAAATATTTTGCTTCCGGATGCGAAAAGTAGAAGCCGCAAACGCTCGCCGCCGGATGCATCGCATACGATTCGGTTAACTTGATCCCAGTCGTGGACTCCGCGTCCAACAAGTCGAACAGCGTTCGTTTCTCCGCGTGATCAGGACATGCCGGATAACCCGGGGCCGGACGAATCCCGCGATATTTTTCATGGATCAGGTCGACATTCGACAGGTTCTCAGTTTGTCCGAAGCCCCACGCGATGCGCGCCTGCTTGTGGAGGAACTCGGCAAATGCTTCCGCCAATCGGTCCGCCAGCGCTTTGGCGATGATTGCGCTGTAATCGTCATGTTCCGCTCTGAACTTTGCCGCCAACTCGTCCGCGCCATGAATAGTCACCGCAAATACGCCGACGAAATCGTCACCTTTCGGTGCAACAAAATCCGCCAGACAATGGTTGAACTGACCATCCGGCTTTTGCATTTGCTGCCGCAGGAAATAAAGGGTCGCAAGCTTCTGACTTCGCTTCTCTGTCCACAGCTCGAGATCGTCGCCGATTGAGTTTGCCTGCCAGAAACCAAATATTCCGACTGCCGTTAGCGATCTCCGAGCGATGATCTGGTCTAGAATTTTCTCAGCATCATCGAATAGCTCGCTGGCCTGTTTGCCAATCGCCGGGTCGTTAAGAATTTCCGGGTAACGGCCGCGTAATTCCCAGGCGTGAAAGAAAGGCGACCAATCGATGAATTCCCGCAGACTAACGAGTGAGGGCGAGACCAGTCGCGTCCCGGAGAAGCCTGGCCGCGGCGGATCGTAACCCTCCCACTGGATGGCGGTTCGATTTGCGCGCGCCTGCGTGATCGAGAGCAGTTTTTTGTCGCGGGTCCTGGCGGCATACTGCTCGCGGAGCGAGGCATATTCTGCCCGCGTGTTGGCGTCGAATGCGACGCGTTGCTTCTCATTCAGGAGCGAATTCACAACGCCGACTGCTCGCGATGCATCGACAACATGAACGGTGCTGTTGCGATAGTGCGGCGCGATTTTGACGGCGGTGTGAGCGCGGCTAGTCGTCGCGCCGCCGATCAGCAGCGGCAATTTGAAATTTTCGCGTTCCATTTCCTGCGCGACGTGTACCATTTCATCCAGCGAAGGAGTAATCAGCCCACTCAATCCGATTGCGTCGGCATTTTTTTCGCGCGCAATCTGTAAGATTGTTGCGGCCGGAACCATTACGCCGAGGTCCACCACTTCGTAATTGTTACATTGCAGGACCACTCCCACGATATTCTTGCCGATGTCATGGACGTCGCCCTTTACCGTTGCCATCACGATTCGCCCCTGTGGTTTCGCCCCTGCGGATTTTTCCGCTTCCATGAACGGCATCAAATAGGCGACCGCCTTCTTCATGACACGCGCGCTCTTTACCACTTGCGGCAGAAACATTTTGCCCGCCCCGAACAAATCGCCGACCACGCTCATCCCGGCCATCAACGGTCCTTCGATCACTTCCAGCGGGCGGCTGAATTTTTTTCGGGCCTCCTCCGTATCGACTTCGATGTAATCGACAATTCCCTTTACCAAGGCATGCTTGAGTCTCTCTTCCACCTGCTCATGCCGCCACGCGTCGCTCGCAACGTCGCTCTTGTTTTTCGCTCGTACGCTCTCGGCAAAATCGACCAATCGCTCGGTTGCATCCGGGCGACGATTGAGTAGCACGTCTTCAACGCGATCGCGCAGCCCGGGCTCGATTTCTTCATAAACGGCCAGCTGACCTGCATTAACGATCCCCATATCGAGGCCGGCCCGGATTGCATGAAACAGGAATGCCGAGTGCATCGCCTCCCGCACCCTGTTGTTGCCGCGAAATGAAAATGAAATATTACTCACTCCGCCGCTGACTCGCGCGCCCGGCAGATTGGATTTGATCCAGCGGCTTGCGTTCATGAAATCGACGGCGTAATTGCGATGTTCTTCCAATCCGGTTGCAACCGTCAGAATATTTGGATCGAAAATAATGTCGTTAGGCGAGAAATCAGCCCTTTCGGTCAAAAGTTTGTAAGCCCGGGCGCAAATATCGATCTTGCGTTGGAAATTGTCAGCCTGGCCCTGCTCGTCAAAAGCCATGACGATGACCGCTGCCCCGAATTGCCTGACGGCTCGCGCCTGGCGGAGAAATTCCTCTTCGCCATTTTTCAGACTGATCGAATTCACGACGCACTTTCCCTGAACACATTTCAAACCGGCCTCGATCACGCTCCATTTCGAGCTGTCAATCATCATCGGAATGCGCGAAATGTCCGGCTCGCTCCCAATCAGATTTAGGAAGCGCGTCATGGTGGCGGCGGAGTCGATCATTCCTTCATCCATATTGACGTCGAGGATGTTTGCGCCGCCGGCCACTTGCTGCCGCGCTACGCTTAGTGCGCTCTCGTAATCGCCGGCCAGGATCAGCTTCGAGAATTTCGGCGAACCGGTGATGTTGGTTCTTTCACCGACCACGACAAATCCGAATTCGGGCGTGACGTTGAGCGGTTCCAGCCCGGACAACTGGAGGGATGCATTTTGTCGCGTCCCAAATTCCTGGGGCAAAGTGGAGGCTATCCTTCGATTTATCTCTCGCGGTTTGCAATCGCGGACCGCGCTCGCGATCTCGCGAATATGTTCCGGTGTGGTTCCGCAGCAACCGCCGACCAAATTTATCCAGCTGTTCTCTGCCCACTTCTTCAGTTTTGGTGCGAATGATCCAGGCGTTTCGGGAAAACCGGTATCGGAAAGTGGATCGGGCAATCCTGCGTTCGGATATGCGCTGACATAAAATGGCGAAACGCGGGCGAATTCTTCCACGAATGGCTCCATTTCATCCGGGCCTAACGAGCAATTCAAACCGACTACCAGCGGTTGCGCATGCTCGATCGAAATGAGGAAGGCCTCCACCGTTTGGCCGCTTAATGTGCGGCCCGCCTTATCGGTGACGGTCGCGGAAATCAGCAGGGGAATTTTCTTTCCCAGGCGCTCGAAAGCGTCGGCAATTGCAAAGAGGGCAGCTTTGGCGTTGAGCGTGTCGAAAATAGTTTCGAGGAGAAGAAAATCGACATTTCCTTCAATCAACGCACTCGCTTGATCGAAATACGTCTGCCGCAATTGATCGAAAGTGACTGCGCGAAACGCCGGGTCGTTCACATCCGGCGAAATCGACGCCGTGACGGGAAGTGGGCCTAACGAACCCGCAACGAACCGAGGCATACCGTGTTGCTTGGCCGCATGATCGGCAGCGCGGCGCGCGATGGCTGCGGCCGAAAGATTCATCTCGCGGACCAGTGCGCGAAGATCGGCCTGTTCAATGACGCGTTGGAAAAATTTCTGGTCCTTGCGTCCATCCGGGGGCCGGCCGGTGAACAGAAAATCATGCAACCCAATCGTCGTTGCGCTAAAAGTGTTCGTCTCGATGATATCCGCGCCGGCCTCGAGATATTGGGCGTGAATTTCCTCGATAATTTCTGGTTGGGTCAGATTGAGAAGTTCGAGGCTGCCTTTGAGGTCTTTCCCCTTCCAGTGTTGGAAGCGGTTCCCGCGATAATCGGCTTCGGTCAACTTGCAGCGCTGAATCATGGTGCCCATTGCGCCATCGAGCAGGACGATGCGCTGGCGCAGCAATGCTTCCAGTGGATGAGGATGAAGTTCCGAAGCCATTGGTTTTGAACTAAGCGGCGTTTATGCCAGAGATCAACAAACAAATTGACGTATCATGATATGTAGATGCGTTGATTTCTAAGCGGCGCTCCTCATTTCCGCCTTTGTTTCGCGCTAGGATAAGAGATGTCTCGACTTCGCCCGGCCTGAGAATTAGGTGAGCTTGGCGTGAAAGCGGTCCGATTGTTCAACTCACTCGATCGAACGCAGCGCAACACTTTTTCCGCCTGCTTCCTGGGCTGGGCTCTCGATGCCCTCGATTTTTTCCTGCTCACCTTTGTCCTTGTTCCAATTGCGCGTGATTTTGGAAAAAGCATTCCGGACGTGGCGTTTGCGATCACTCTGACGCTGATGACGCGACCAATCGGTGCGTTCATCTTTGGATTTCTGGGCGACAAATTCGGGCGCCGCGTTCCGTTAATGATCGATATCATTTTTTATTCGGTCATGGAATTGCTGACCGCATTTGCGCCGAATTTTTCGACCTTTCTCATTTTGCGCGCGCTCTTTGGGATCGGCATGGGTGGCGAATGGGGACTGGGCGCTTCGTTGGCGATGGAATCGCTGCCGATCCAGACGCGCGGTTTGTTCTCCGGAATTTTGCAACAGGGCTACGCAGTGGGCTATTTACTTGCGGCTGTCGTTTATTGGACAGTATTTCCGATTTTCGGTTGGCGCGGACTTTTCGTTGCGGGCGCGCTGCCTGCTTTTTTGGTAATTTACATTCGCGCACGCGTCCCTGAATCGCCGGTTTGGCAACGCGACAAGGCAAAAACCAGGCGGCTTGATCTCGGAACGTTTGTTAGGCAGCACGGCATTCTGTTTCTTTATGCGGCGCTGCTGATGACCGCTTTCAATTACATGTCCCACGGTACGCAGGATCTTTACGCCACATTCTTGGAGAAACAGCGCGGTTTCGGCGTAAACGAAAAGTCGGTCGTCGCGATCATTTATTCACTTGGGGCCATTTGTGGGGGAATGGTCGTCGGTTATGGCTCGCAAGAATGGGGGCGGCGGCGCTCGATTATTTGGTGTGCTGCCTGCGGCATGCTGCTGATTCCAATCTGGGTTTTCGCGCCGGGGACGGTGCTTCTGATCGTTGGCGGTTTTTTAATGCAATTCATGGTGCAAGGCGCGTGGGGAGTTGTGCCGGTTCATTTAAATGAACTTTCGCCGTCAGGTTTTCGCGGAACATTTCCAGGGCTGGCCTATCAACTGGGAAATTTCGCGGCGGCGTATGCAGCGCAGCAACAGGCCTGGCTGGCGGAGCATTTCCGTACGGCCGGCGGCGCTCCAAATTACGCGTTGACGATGGCGCTGGTAGAGTCGGCGGTTTTTGTCGCCATCATCATTTTAGCGGCAATCGGACACGAGCAGCGCGGCAAGGAATTTTAGCGTGTGTGCAAAGTCGGCGACGCAAGGCCGGAGCCCTGGTTCGCGGGTTGCGCGTCTGCCTGGGCGGGCGCGTGATAAATTCCGCTGCCGTAACGTTGTTCAACGATCGCTTCGGCGATCCGGTCGGCCAGTAATTCGCGATATTCGGCGTCGCGCGCTTCCCCTCCTTCCGACCGGTTGCTAAGAAATCCGCATTCGACCAAAACCGCGGGATAAACAGCCAGCCGTAAAACCCGGAAGTTCGCCGCGTGTACTCCGCGATTGGCTGAATGGGGAATGGTCAGCAGTTTTTGCTGAATCCGGTTGGCCAGTTCAATTGAGTTCGCAGAATGATAATATGTTTCGTAGCCGTGAATGCCCCGCTGACGTGAATCGTTGAAGTGAATGCTCACAAAAATCGCGTTCTTCTGCGAATTCTCGATCGCGACCCGCTCATCGAGCGGAATAAAGACGTCGGTCGTTCGGGTCATGACGGTCTTGATTTGAGACTCGTGCAGTTTTTGTTCGAGCCGCTTGGCCACGTCGAGGGTCGCGATTTTTTCGGCCCCGCCATAACGGCGAAAGGCGCCGTTGTCCTTTCCGCCGTGGCCGGCATCGACAACCACGGTCGTGAAAGTCTTGCTGGTATTTTTGGTTCCAATTGTCGGCACGATCGCGCAGGCCCCCAACAAACAAGGGACGATAAACGCGAGGATGCGTTGAGGTATTTGGAGCATTTGTTTTTTTACTCCAAAGCATTTAATTCGCCAAAGATTTTTCGGCGATTGCGCCTCGACACGAAAAACCGCTTGTTTTTTACGCGCCGCGACTTAGGCGTTTAGCTTGCTTATGCTTCAGAAAAATTTGCTTTTTCCCGTTGCGTTGTTGGGCCTGATGCTGTCCGGCCCTTCTTCCTTCAGCGCCACTCCGGCGGCTCCTCCATCAAAGCCGGCAAGCGAGAACAAAACACCCGCGGCCACTCCAGCGCCGGGCCTTGCCAGCAAACAGGTTGTCGACCAAACAGCTGAGGTTCTGGTGTTTGGCTGGCATCGATTGGTCGACAAGGTGCGTCGCCCGGATACCGAAATCACGCCGCAGGATTTTGAGAAGCAACTGCAAGAACTGAAGGATCACGGAATTGCCGTTATTGGGATGCAGGACCTGCTGGCATGGAAGCGCGGTGAAAAAAATATTCCTCCACGGGCCGCGGTCCTGACTTTCGACGACGGGTGGAAATCTCAATACGAAGTGGCGTGGCCGATTCTCAAGAAATTCGGTTACACCTTTACCATGTTTATCTACACCGAAGGCGTTCAGGGTGGTCATTTCGGTGGCGGCCAAGCAATCACGTGGGATGAGCTTGGTGAGATGCGGGATGCCGGAATTGACATCGAAGCGCATTCCAAGACCCATCAGGATTTGCGCAAGCCGTACGACAAGGTCACGAAAAGGAAATTAAACCCGCAGGAATACCAGCAATGGCTTGAGGACGAGATTGGCGGTTCCAAGCAATTGCTCGAGCAGAAATTGGCAATCAAAGTCAATTGTTTTGCGGTTCCCTACGGATTTTATAACGAACAAGCCAAGCAGATTGCCAAGAATGCGGGCTATGAAGCCGTTTTTACAGTTTATGGCCAGCCGATTACTTACTCTTCCGCGCTTGATTCGTTAGGCCGCTACATGATTGAGGCGAACAAGCCAAAAGTTTTTGCCGACGCGGTAAAAATGATCGGAACGTCGACTTCCGGAGGTGCGCCCGTGGCTCAGGTGGGCGCGGCTAATCTTTCGACTCAGCCGGCCGACGGTGAGACCGTTCGGACGGCATTGCCTTTAATCAAAGCTAACGTCAGCGCGCTCGGTCAAGTCGATGCCGGCAGCGTGCAGATGCGGGTCAGCGGCCTTGGTGTCGTTCCGGCAACATACGATCCGAAGACCGGCACCGTTGCCTATCAGGTCACGCAAAAGCTGCGTGATAACTCGTGTACCGTCATCTTAACCGCGAAATCGGAAGGTAAAAAAGTCGAAGCGCACTGGACTTTTGGGATCGACGAGGTCGCCGCCGCGGCCGCGCCTTCTCCAACCGCAACTCCAACGCCAAAAAAGAAGTGATTGGAGAGACGACGTTAGCCTGCTCCCGTGGCGAGTGTCGTCCCCAATGATATAACGGACGCATAGAGCGCGTTCCTCGAACGAGATGTTTTCGCAACTCGGCGACAAGCTGCAGGAAATTTTCAAAGATCTCCGTGGCCACGGCAAGATCAGTGAGTCGAACATTGACGCCGCGTTGCGCCAGGTCCGCCTCGCCTTGCTCGAGGCCGATGTCGATTTCCAGGTCGCGAAAAATTTTATCGGGCGAATAAGGCAAAAGTCGTTAGGCGAAGAAGTCCTGCGGAGCATCACACCCGGGCAACAGATCGTGAAGGTTTTTTATGATGAACTTTCGGCCTTGCTCGGGGGTGATGCTGCTCCACTGGATCTAACCGGGTCGCAGCGGATCTTGATCGTCGGCTTAAATGGCTCGGGTAAGACAACAACTTCGGCGAAGCTTGCTCGATTGCTGAAAGCGCAGGGTCATTCACCATGTTTAGTGGCGCTTGATTTGCAACGTCCCGCCGCCGTCGAGCAACTCGCAACGCTCGGCGCTCAAATCGACGTTCCGGTCTTCACGCCGGATCCGGGCGAAAAAAACGTGGGGCGCGCGGCTGCCTCCGCTGTTGAGAAAGCGGGACAGCATCCGTCCGGTTCGGATTCGGGTGGGCCGAAGATCTTTGATACGGCGGGCCGTCAGGAAATCGACGAACCGCTGATCGCCGAGTTAAAAGAGCTGAAAGAATTGCTTCAGCCGCAGGAAATTCTGCTGGTGGTGGATTCCGCAACCGGCCAGCAGGCGGTGAGTGTTGCGAGGCATTTCAACGATGCGCTGAACATTACCGGATTGATTTTGACCAAGCTCGATTCGGACGCGCGCGGCGGTGCGGCATTGTCGATGCGTGAAGTCACCAACCGTCCGATCAAATTTGCAGGCACCGGCGAAAAGCTCGATCAATTCGAAATTTTTGTTCCCGAGAGATTGGCTGGCCGCATTCTGGGAATGGGTGACGTGGTTGGTCTGGTCGAGAAGGCGGCCGAAGCGATGGAAGCGGACGACGCGGCCCGGTTGGAGCGCAAACTGCGCAGCGCGTCGTTTGATTTCAACGATTTCCTCGCCCAGTTCAGAATGATGCGCAAAATGGGACCACTCGAAAATATTCTTGGCATGCTGCCCGGCATGGGTAACGTGCAAGTGTCCCGCGACCGCGGGATTGACGAAAAGCAGCTCAAGCGCACGGAAGCGATTGTGCTTTCGATGACGAATGAAGAGCGAACGCGCCCCGACATTTTGAATGCTCGGCGGCGTCAACGCATCGCGCGCGGGAGCGGCACCAGCGTCACCCAGGTGAACGATTTGTTGCGCCGCTTTGATCAGATGCGAAAGATGATGAAAAGCGCGGGCAAAATGAAGAAAATGATGGCGCAAATGGCGCGAATGAGAAAATAACATGGCAGTTTCAATTAGATTACGAAGAGAAGGCGCGTTAAATCGTCCGTACTACAAAGTGGTCGTGGCTGATAGCCGCAGTCCGCGCGATGGCAAGTTCATTGAAATCGTCGGCACTTACGATCCGACGAAGGTCGGCCATAACAGCGCGTTGAAAATCGATCGTATCGAACACTGGATCAAGAAAGGTGCGCAACCGTCCGATACGGTCAGAAGCCTTCTCAAGAAGAACAAGAGACAGGCGACGAACGCGCCGGTATCAGCCGAAGCCCCGGCGGCGGGCTAAGATTTTTTTTCGATGAAGGAGTTTCTCGAGTTCGTCATTCGGCAACTCGTTGAATTTCCAGACGACATGGTGCTGACCGAAATTCCGAGCGGCCGGACGACTATCTTTAAAGTTCAACTTCGCCAAAGCGATGTTGGCCGCATTATTGGACGTAATGGCCAGACGATTCACGCAATTCGTGCATTGTTGAATAGCTCGGCGTCGCGTCACGGACAGCGCGCCACTCTCGAGATCGTGGAATAAGCTTGCAGGACGCCAGCGGCGTTTCGCAGAACCGCTCTCCAGTTAATTTCGAGATTGGACGTTGGACGTTGAGCGTTGGACGTTCTCTTCGCACATGAAGATCGATATTCTCACTTTGTTTCCTGAAATCTGCCGTGGGCCGCTAGGCGAGAGCATGATGAAACGCGCGCAAGAAAATAAGATTGTCGAGCTTCGTATTCACAACCTGCGCGATTGGACGAGCGACAAACATCACGTTGTTGACGACACGCCATTCGGGGGCGGGCAGGGGATGGTGATGAAACCGGAACCGATTTTCGCAGCGGTGGAAGAACTGCGCTCGAAAATCGAAAATCGAAAATCGAAAATTATTCTCATGTCGCCGGCCGGACGAAAGCTGGATCAGCAGTTGGCGACCGACCTGTCGCGCGAGTGGCATCTCATCATCATTTGCGGCCACTACGAAGGTGTTGATCACCGGGTGATCGAACATCTGGTCGATCTCGAGATTTCGATCGGAGATTACGTCCTTACGAATGGGGCGATCGCAGCGGCGGTGATGGTCGACGCGGTCGTCAGGCTCTTACCCGGAGTGCTCGGCCACGAACAATCGGCGACCGACGACAGTTTCAGCAGAGGTCTGCTCGAAGCGCCACAGTACACCCGTCCCGCAAAATTTCGCGGTTGGAAAGTTCCAGACATCCTGCTCTCTGGAAACCACGCCGAGATCGCAAAGTGGCGGGAAGAGCAGGCCGAAAAGCGCACCCGAACCAATCGGCCAGATCTGTTAGATCGATAATTCCAAATCTTAGCGAGCATCGTTCCATGTTCATTTCGACTATTTTCAGAAAACTTCGCGCCGTGAACCGTTCGGATCCTCGGTTGTTGGATCTCATGACCCTGTATCTCGCGGTTAAGGTTGCCTTTATAGCGCTGGCTCTTCTTGGTCACGAGTTTCTACCCTTCAACTGGACCCTCTACCATGCAAACCTGGTTTTCGATCTTCAAGGTCAGGTTTTCGATCTTCAAGGCTTACCGGAGCTATTCCGGCCATTTAATACCTGGGACACCCAGCACTATCTGCTTCTAGCGCAAAGAGGATACGGGGCCGACCCATCGAGCGATGCCTTTTATCCACTCTACCCATATCTGATCAAGCTGTTGACTCCTGTATTTTTCAACAAAGGTCTTATCGCGGCCTGGTTTATTGCCAATTTCTTTTCGCTCCTGGTTTCCCTCTACATGTACAAACTAGCTTGCTTGTTCTACTCAAAGGAACAGGCATTCAGGGCGACTGTTCTTTTGTTGGCGTTTCCGACAGCGTTTTTTATGAGTGTCGCTTACAGCGAGGCGATTTATCTCTCGCTCTGCTTGATGGCTTTCTACTATCTTTTTAAACGAGACATTCCCAAATCCTGTCTCTTCTGCTTCCTACCTCCTCTGGCGCGGGTTCAAGGGCTACTATTGGTCGTTCCCGTCGGAGTCCTTTTCTTCCAGGATGTGATGCGAAAAGGTGACAACTTCGGAGCCAACGTGACGCGGGCGGCCAGGACCTATCTTCTGCCGCTGTTGGCGACGGTCTTGGGCGCATTCGCGTACTTCGCGATCTGTCGATGGCAACTGGGGGGTTTCTTCGAAGGTCTGAATTCGCAGAATGGCTTTGTCGCTCAGAACTCACTCAGTAACATTTTTTCGCCTTACCGCTGGTTTTTGAACAACTTCGTCGACATTCATCTGCATTTGCACGACTACACTACCAGCGCGATTGATCGTGCTGCTTTTCTGGTTTGCGCACCAATTCTCGTCGGAATTTATCGAACACAAAACAAAGCCTTGTTCGCCTATGCGGCTGTCAGTCTTCTGGTGCCAGCCTTGGCCGGGTCGTTCATGTCCTACACGCGCTTCGTGCTGATGGCGTTTCCAATTTTCCTGTTCGTTGGCGCTTACTTCAAAAAATCGGAGTACTACCTCGCAGTCCCGATGTTTGCGGTGCAAGTGTTCCTTTATCTTCTGCATACGGGCGGGTACTGGGTCGCCTGAGGGCGAACGCCTCAGCCGTTGCGGCAAACAAACGGAAATCGCTCGATTTGCTGGCTAGTCGACTGGCCTTGATCGGACGCGGCAGCCGCAGGTGAGCCGAGCCTACCTGATTTTCCCCAAAATCACGCAGGCATTGATTCCACCGAAGCCGAACGAATTGCTCAGAACGTAATTCAATTCAGCTTTGCGCCCGTGGTTTGGGACGACGTCGAGATCACAGGCCGGGTCGGGATTTTGATAATTGATCGTCGGAGGGACCCATTGCTGGTCCAATGCCAGCGCGCAGATTGAAGCTTCGATTGCGCCAGTCGCGCCAAGTGGATGCGCGTGATAGCCTTTTGTCCCGCTGATCGGAATTTTTTTGGCGTGGTCCCCGAACACCTGTTTGATCGAAAGCGTCTCGGTGCTGTCGTTGAGCTGAGTCGAGCTTGCGTGAGCGTTGATATAATCAATTTGCTCCGGCCTCAGTTGGGCATCGGCGAGGGCTGCGCGCATCGCGCGAACACACGATTCGCCGGTGGGCAAGGGCTTGGTCATATGAAAGCCGTCGTTATTTAAACTGTAGCCGAGAACCTCCGCATAGATTTTCGCGCCCCGCGCACGAGCATGATCTAATTCTTCAACAATCAACGAGGCGGCGCCTTCGCCGATGACAAAACCGTCGCGCAGGCGATCAAACGGCCGCGATGCGACGTCCGGATCGTTGCAACGACTCATGGTCTTGATAATATCGAACGCCCCGACAGTCAGCACGCTGAGCGGAGCTTCGGCGCCGCCGGCAACAATCACATCGGCAAAGTCGTCTCGAATATAACGAAGTGCTTCTCCAACGGAAATGGTTCCGCTCGCGCAACTGTTCGAGTTGGTCGTGGCGACTCCGCGGAATCCAAACTCAATCGAAATGTTCGAATGAGCGGAGCCACCAAAAACCTGGAGCGCCAGCATCGGATTAATGCCATGTACTCCCTTTTTGAGGTAACGGACGTGTTGGTCTTCCGCTTTGCAAATGCCGCCGAGAGCAGTCCCAAAACTGACGCCGACGCGATCCTGCGGCTGCTCCGCCGAGCAGGTAACTCCTGCGTCATCGAGAGCAAGCTTTGCCGACGCGACGGCAAATTGAGCGTAACGATCCAGACGCTTGAGGCGCTGGAAGGAGAAAAATTCCTCGGGATTCCAGTTCGCCATCTCGCCTGCGCAGCGTACTTGAAACGGGTGCGGGTCGAAGCCGCAGATTCGGCTGACTCCGGTTTTCTCAGCCCGAACGCCGTTCCAAAAATTCTCGCGCCCGCTTCCGATACAAGTGATCGGCCCGATGCCTGTGATAACGGCTCGTCGGCGGCTCATGCGATTACCTGATTGGCCCTCGCTTCAGCTTCCACATGCGCTTTCATACAATGCAGGGTCCTGTTCGCAACATGATGAATAAAAAAACTGCCGATGATGGGATCAAAGATGGCGGCAAGCGCGGGGACGCGAAAGCGAAGATCATGTGAAATCTCAACCCGAACGCCGTCGTGAGTTTCCTTAAAAGTCCAAATAACACGCATCCCTTTGGTGAACGCCTTTAAATGATGAAAGCGGATCTCGAAGTTTTCGCGGTCGATAATTTCTTCGGAAGTCCATTTGATTGGAATTCCGGATCGCTTAGCAGCCATAATCACGACGTTTCGGTTTGGACTTCGTTCGAGATAACGAATGTAACGGTAATGCGGCAGGATTTTTGGCCAGAGTTGCAAGTCGGCGGCTGTTTCAAAGATTGTTTTCTTCGGTGCTCGCATCACGATTGAGTTTGTTTTGTGCATTCCGGTTGCCTAAAACTGAATTACACTCTCACGATGGCGCTGGAAATGAAATTGCGATGTGAGAAATGCGGGCGGACTCTGGCCCCCGAGGGCGACGCGTGCATTTGCATCTTTGAATGCACGTTTTGCCCAGACTGTGCGGCGGCGATGAATTCCACTTGTCCAAACTGCGGCGGCGAATTGGTCAGGCGTCCTCGTGCCGGAAAAGTAAATCGTAGCATCAGCGACGCGACTTGATTCGGTAGGTCAGAAAACATTCGTCGCCCACAACGCGCAGATCGCTCAAACGAAATTGCACGCTCGCCGGCAGAAACTCTTTGCTCAATCCGGTCAACGTGGGTGCATTCTTACCGCCAAAAAGATAGGGCGCGACAGTCAGATTGAGTTGATCGACCAGGCCGCGCTCGAGCAACGCGCGAAACAAAATTGGACCGCCTTCACAAGCCAGGCGGCGCACTTTGTAATTGCGACGCAAAGTTCGCAGCATCGCGGAAAGATCGACATTTCCTTTTTTTTGCAAGTGGAGAATCGTTTTACTCGCAAGTGCCGCTCGCACTGTTCTCGGCATTCGCACGGTCGAGAAAATAACGATTGGCGAGACATCGGATTGAAAAATCTGAAGACGATGGTCGATCTTGCCCTCGTTTGAGACGATCACCCGGATAGGAGCGGGAGTCTGGTTGCGTTTGATTCGTTCTTCTCGTAACTCTGCCGGCAAAGCCAGCCGAACGTTGTCGCGTTTCAGCGTGCTGTGTCCGACCAAGACTGCATCAGCCATCGCACGCTCACGAAATAGGTGGAGTTTGTCTTCCCGTGACGTGAAATCGACCGGCGAAAATTTCCGAGTGGTAATTTTGCCATCAACCGTCATGGCGAAGGTAGCGCTGACAAATGGACGGATAACGTGGAAGCAACTTGTTTTTTTATGCAGGCGAAGGCGCTGGCTTCGTAAACTTTTCATCGCGACGCCGGCGTCTTCAATAGCGTCATTTTCCTTCGCCGATTTCATGTTCAAGCGTGGCGACCTCGCGTTGCATCTCGCGCAACTTCACGTGACCGGCAGCGCCGCTCGGCTTGTAAAAGAAATAGACGATTCCACCTGGCGCGCAGCAGATAATAATCACAAGAAACCCAAGCGACCCGATGAGCTTGGATTTTTCGACGGTAATACCGCAAAGATTGTTGAGCATGACTTGAAGGAGCTTTTCGCGCAGACCAATTCCAGCAAGGCTAATTGGGATGGCCGTGATCGTGCGCTCGATTGGCATGACGGCGAAGAAATCGACCGCCGGCACCGGCATCGGTGGTTGTTTGCGCACATCTTCAGCGTGAAGGGCGTAAGCAACAAAAAGAAACGTGGTAAAGGTCGCCAGATGGGCCACCAGGGATGCACCGAACGCGAACAAGGTCGCAAGCCAATGATGAGCATAGAGATGATAGGCGGCCGAAATCTCGATCAGTTTATCGCGACCCGGAAACCTGTGCGGCAACAGATGGAAGAGATTGAAACCGCTTACGATAAAACTGACGAGCAGTCCGGTGATAGAAACGCTCAGAAGAACGCCCAGCACGATCAACAACTGCCGCGGGGTAAAACCGGATTCGACCGTGACTGGGGTTCGCCAGAGTAAATCGAATCGCAAGGCAACCAACGTCACCGTAATGGTGACTAATGCGACAAGGCCAATCAATCGATCGAAGACCACCGCGAGGAGCGCGCCCGCCTTGTACTGCGCCGTCTCTTTCAGGAGGAGATAACTCTTGATAATATCTCCACCGGTCCCGCCCGGCAGAAACTGGTTGTAAAACATCCCGATTAAAAAAAGAGCAGATAGTCGGAAAAAATTGAGTCGAATGCCCTGCACACGCAGTAAGATTTGCCAACGGATTCCGGCGGCAACTTCCACGGTGACGTAGGCACAAATAGCCGCCGCAACCCATCTATAATCCGCGGCGCGCAGGGCCTTGCCCATCTTGTCGCGCTGTTCGGGATCGTGAAAAACCCACCACAGAAGAGCAATCGTGACCGAAAGCTGCAGCAAAGTGATCAGAATTTTCTTCATTCGCCGAAGTGCTTTTCCCAAAGTTCGACCGACTGCTGGATTTCCTCGGCCGTTTTTCGTGGACTCATTTCCCAAACCCACGCGCAATCCCGTGGCAAAAGCGGAATGAGCTTCATAAGATCGATGTCTCCGGCAAACGGCGGCTGATGGTCTTGCGCCGGCCAGATGCAATCCTGGACATGGCACCCAAAGGTGCGCGGCCCAATTTTCCGGAGCCAGTCGGCGTGATCGAGAAACTCGAGGTTCGCCTTGATTTGAATATGGCCGAGGTCGTGCCAGTAGCCAACTTGCGGCGAATTCATTTCGTCAAGCAGGTCCGGCAATTCCCGTTCGCTCGGGATCTCTTCATAGCCGCGACGCCCTTCGACGCCAAGCTTCACATTCTTTTTACCGGCGTAGGCGACGATCCGCTGCAGACAATCCTTCACCCGGACGAGGTAGGGTGCGGCATTCGCTTCTCGCTTTTCAACTGCCCGGATCTTTTCGCGGACGTATTTTCGCGAGAGAAGTTTCCCTCTTTTTGCCAGTCCAATGAGCGAGTCGGTAATCGATTGCATTCTGATTTTGCCCAAATGCAAAACGACAAACGGCGCGCCGAACCGCTGGGCGAAATCGATCGTTTGAAACGTCTGTTTGAGAGCGCGTTCGCGTTCGGACGCGCTCGGTGACGAAAATTGATAGCAGTCGGGAGAAGCGCCCAAAACCTCCACCGGCAAAGGACAAAAATTGTGCAGGCTGCTGAATTCAATTTTTCCTTCATCGAAAAATTTTTGAATGCCGGGCATCAGCGAAATTCGAATGCCATGGCCGAGCTCCACCCGCTTGAACCCGAGTTCGGCAATCTCGCGAAGCATCTCTTCGCCATCGGTGTGCCGATGCGAATTCCAGCAGGTCGAAAACGAGATCATGCGCGGCCTAACGAGTATCACGCTGCCGGCGCCATTTCCGATTCCGAGATAGGGGCCATCGGGCGGTCGCAAACATGACGACCGGCCAGGCTCAAAACGGTGACGGCGAGCGCTGCGTAAATCACGGCGGCTCCTGCCAGGGCAGTTCTCATTCCAATCAAATCAGAAATTCCCGGAACAAAAAGGCCGCCGATTGGCATCAGCCCGAAAAAGCTCATCCCGAAAACAGCGGAGACGCGGCCGCGCAAATGTGAAGGCGCATGTTCCTGAACGATGGTGTTGGCGAGGCCGAAGTTCATCGAGAGCGCGATCGCAATGATTCCCATCGCGATAGCAGTGAACAGGAAACTATGCGATCGCGACATGCCAAAAACGCCGGCCGCGATGGCGAGCACATTGCCGCTCATGAATTTGAGACGACGCGCGCGTTGAACGCTGAGAAGCCCAATCGCGCCCAGAAATGCGCCGGTGCCGCTCACCGCCATCAGCCAGCCGAGTTGGCTGGGTCCGAGCCGAAGAACGTTGCGCACGTAGAGCGGCAGCATTGCCGGCGAGATGGCAGGAAAAACAAAAATCGTATTGCATGCGATCAGCATGATCATGGAAATAATGATGCGATTCGATCGTACGTAACGCAGGCCTTCAGAAAATCCGCTCTTGCGCTGTTCTTCTTCCTCGGCCGAACCAATCGGGCGTTTCGGGAGGGAAACTAATGCAATAATCAGGGCAACGAACGAAACGGCGTTACAGAAAAATGCTGATGCCGCCCCCCACGCGCCGATGAGAAGACCGCCCGATGAAGCTCCTATCAGCCGCGAACCGTGGAAGATCGTTCGATCCAAGCCTATCGCTGCCGCGATTTCCTCACGCTTTACGATTTCGGGAACTAACGCGGCCATGGCCGGCATTTCGAATGCAATCACCATTCCGAGCAAGGCTCCAAAAATCATGACCTCCCAGATTTGAATCCGATTCGTGAGAACGAGCCAACCCAGGGCAACCGCAAAAACAGTTTGTGCTACCTGGGTCGCGATCAGAATTTTTCGCTTATCGAATCGATCGGCCGCAGATCCACCAATCGGCGCGAGGCCGAGAGTGGGCAGGCCGGTGAAGAACGTGACCAGGCCGAGGAGAAATGTGCTGCTCGTTAAGCCACTGACGACCCAGCCCTGCGCCATCATTTGCATCCACGTGCCGGTATCGGAAATCGCCGAGCCAACGATGTAGCGGCGGAAAGCTCCCGGCCGCAAAAGGGACAGTGCCTGCCTTCCGATCCATGTTTCGCTCGCGCTCATCGCACAGACTCATACGCGGAGAGAAGCGTGGCTGCAATGGACGTTGCGAGTAATTGCAGATGCTGGTGCCGTTAATATGTTGAGGAATGCGGATCGACAAGTTCACTCAGAAAATGCAGGAGGCGCTCCAGGCAGCGCAGGACCTCGCTTCGCAATCTAATCAGCAGGAAGTCACAAACGAACATTTCCTTTTGGCGTTGCTCGATCAAAGCGACGGAATTACGCGGCCGCTTTTGGAGAAGATCGGCGCCCCGGCGAGTGAGCTGCGCGCCCGCCTAACGAGCGAGCTGCAAAAGCGGCCAACGGTCCATGGCGCTTCCGTGGATCTTAGAATCTCAAACGAACTGCGAAGCGTGCTGGATGGCGCGGAAAAGGAAATGGCGAAGCTGAAAGACGAATACACCAGCGCCGAGCATTATCTCCTGGCCCTGTCAGGCGCCCCGCTTAGCGGGGTTCCGGCTGTGAAAATTCTGAAAGAATTCGGCGTCACGCGCGACAAGTTGATGCAGGCCCTGCAACAGGTGCGAGGATCGCAGCGTGTGACCGATCAAAATCCCGAAGGGAAATATCAAACCCTGGAAAAATATGGGCGCGATCTGACCGAGCTGGCGCGCCGGGGCAAGATCGATCCGGTCATCGGACGGGACAACGAAATCCGGCGGATCATGCAGGTTCTCTCGCGACGCACCAAAAATAATCCCGTTCTGATCGGCGATCCCGGTGTCGGGAAAACCGCGATCGTGGAAGGACTAGCCCGCCGAATTATCTCGGGCGACGTGCCGGAATCGCTAAAAAACAAGCGACTCATTGCAATGGACATCGGCGCAATGGTCGCCGGCGCGAAGTTCCGCGGCGAATTCGAAGACCGGCTGAAGGCATTTTTGAAGGAAGTGACCGATTCGCAGGGCGCGATCATTTTATTCATCGACGAATTGCACACCATCGTCGGCGCCGGCGCAGCCGAGGGATCGGTCGATGCGTCGAACATGCTCAAGCCGATGCTCGCGCGCGGCGAATTGCGCACGATCGGCGCGACCACGCTGGATGAATATCGCAAATATATCGAGAAAGACGCTGCGCTCGAACGCCGATTCCAACCGGTGATGGTGAACGAGCCGACCGTTGAAGATACGATCGCAATTTTGCGTGGATTAAAAGAGCGTTATGAAGTTCATCACGGTGTTCGGATCACAGATGCGGCGCTGGTTGCGGCCGCGGTCTTATCGAATCGGTACATCAGTGATCGATTTTTGCCCGATAAAGCAATCGATCTGGTCGATGAAGCGGCGAGTCGTTTGAAGATCGAGTTGGATTCGATGCCGACCGAGATCGACGTGATCGAGCGCGAGATCATGCAACACGAAATGGAGCGGCAGGCGCTCAAGAAAGAGAAAGATCCCGCGAGCAAGGAACGTTTAAAAAAGCTCGAAAAAGAACTGGCCGAGTTGAAGGAAAAATCCGGCGCGCTCAAGGCGGAATGGCAGAAAGAAAAAGCGATCATCGACGAGCAACGGAAATGGAAGGAGGAACTCGATCGATTGCGCACAGAACTGGAGCGAGCGCAACGTCGCGGCGAACTGGCCAAGGCGAGCGAAATTCAATATGGACGCATTCCGGAGCTGGAAAGGAAACTGACGGACGCGGCCGCAAAAGAGAAAGGGCGCAAATCGACGCTCCTTCGTGAAGAAGTGACCGAGGAAGACATT
>DASPUI010000156.1:0-5986 GCA_035622995.1 Chthoniobacterales bacterium | reverse complement strand
GTAATGGCGCTGATACTCTCTCGGCGGAAAATCGGCGCCAAGTTCTGGAATTGATCGAGAATCTGCGAACATGAATGTCCGAAATTCGTCTGCCACTTTGGTCTGTCTGGTCGCGAACTTCGGGCTGGCTACGACAGCTTTTGCTCAAAGCGAGGCTGAATTCTCAAAAGCAAATCAGGAGTACGCGGCAGGTCATTACAAAGAAGCGATCGATACCTACGAACAAGTGGTTCGCGCGGGTGCATTCAGCGCCAATTTATTCTACGACCTTGGCAACGCGTACTTCCACACGGGAGATTTTGGCCACGCGATTTTAAATTACGAGCGAGCGCTGGCATTGGATCGACACCATCCTGAAGCACAGGCCAACTTGAGAATAGCGCGCGATGAAGCCCGCGCGCTCGAGATGTCCCCGGGCAAAGCAGAGCATTTCGCCGAATTTGCGAGCACCAATCAGTACGCTATCGCAGCAGCCGCCGGATTTTGGGTCGCGATCCTCTGTTTTGCGGGCTGGATGTTTTCTCGACGGCGCTCGGGTGGAATTCTGGCTTGGTCTCTCCTGTCACTCCTGATCTGTGCCCTGGCGATCACGGCAGTTCTGTTGATCGGGAATGGGAGCACCGGCGGCGGTTTTGCGATTATCGTTGGCGGAGAGACCCCGGTCCGATTAGCGACTGCCGATACCGCGCAAAGTGTTTCGGTTTTGCCCGCTGGCAGCGAAATCAAGATTTTGAGTAAACGTGGTGATTGGATTTTCGCCGAACTGCCGAACGATTTGCGAGGCTGGATTCCTGCAAAGAGCGCCGAACTGGTGCGGCTTTAGCGGTATCCTTTCTTGACCAGCCGTTCCGCTGATACAGGCGGCCTTTAGAGTATTCCCATGAACGCCGAAATGGACGTCGGAACAAACCGGAAGGCGTTCCAAATCAATCTGGACGGAAAACGTTACGGAACTTTTGCCGAAATTGGCGCCGGACAGGAAGTTGCCAGACGATTTTTCCACGTCGGCGGCGCTGCCGGAACGATCGCGAAAACGATGTCGGCTTACGACATGACCTTCAGCGATGCGATCTATGGAGCCACCGATCGCTACGTCAGCCGGGTGCGTTTGAATACCATGCTCGATCACGAATACGCACTTTTGCTCGAACGGCTGGATGCCAAAATCGGCGACCGACGGGCGTTTTTCGTTTTTGCAGACACGGTTGCTGCCCGCAGCTTCAAGCAGCATAACGAAGCGCACGGCTGGCTGGGAGTGCGTTTTCAAACGCAACCGCGCGGCGAACCGAGCCAGATCATGATGCATGTTCGCCTGCTCGACGAAGCAAACGTCGACCAGCAAGAAGCTCTCGGGATAATGGGAATTAATCTGATCTACGGCGCGTTCTATTATTCGGAACCGCAACGCCTCATTTCTTCGCTGCAAGAAAATCTCGCGCCCGATCGGATTGAAGTCGATATGATCAAATTCTCCGGGCCGGCATTTAAAGGCGTGGATAACCGACTAATGAGTCTGCAACTCGTCAGTCAAGGCCTGACCAGCGCGGTCATGTTTCAGGCGGATGGAGAGACGGTTCAACCAGCCGAGGTCTTCTACAAAAAGGCGATTCTGGTCGAGCGCGGGAGTTTTCGTCCGGTCACTCTGGCAACAAACGACATGCTGGATTGCGCGCGACGCGAGTTTCTCAAGCAGTCTAGCTGTCCGGAAAAGGAGCTGGTTGTTTTGATGGAGATGACGTTGGAGAATTTGCTCTCGGAAGGACAACTCAATCATGCCGATTTTCTTGCGCGGGTCGATATTCTTGGTGCGCTCGGCCGGACCGTGCTGATCTCGAGATTTGGCGAATACTATCGGCTGGCCAGCTATCTCTCGCGTTACACCAATAAGCTGGTTGGACTGGTGATGGGGGTGCCAAGTTTGCTGGAAATCTTCGACGAGAAATATTACCTGAATCTCGAAGGCGGGATTCTCGAAGCGCTCGGCCGAATGTTCAAAGGCGGATTAACGCTCTACGTTTATCCGATGATCGACGAATCAAGCGGGAGGATCGTGACTGCGCATCAACTCGAAGTCGCACCGAATCTTCGGTCGCTTTATCGCTACTTGATCGACAATGAGTACATTCACGAGATCAGGGATTATCAGCCCGCATATTTGCGGATATACCCCCCCGACACGCTCGCCCGATTGCAATCTGGCGATGGAAGCTGGGAAAAAATGGTCCCGCCGGAGGTGGCGCAAATAATCAAAGAACGGGAATTTTTTGGCTATCACGCGCCCGTTGCCGCTTAACTGAACGGGTTTCGTTCCCAAGAAGGGAGGTTCTCTTCCAAAAGCGCCGCCATCCGGCACGTTTCCCGCTACATGGAGTTTTGCACCATGGCCAGACGCGGAGATTCTGTTATTGGCATCGACTTGGGAAAACACGCTTTCAAAGGCGTTACCATCCGGCGAAAAGGCGATTCTACGTTTGTCCTGAGCAGTTTTGCGTCTCGCCAGGTCCCGGAAGACCTTGATTCGCCAGATTCGCTCGCGGACGAATTGAAGCTGCTATTTAAGGACCTGGGCAACGGTGCAAAAGCGTGTTCTATCGCGATCTCCGACCCGAACGCTCTGTTGCGGATCGTCGAACAGCCGGAGACGCCAGTCGAGCTATTGCGAAACGCCCTTCGCTTCAATGGTCTCGCGGTCTTGAATCAAGAATGCAAAGACCTGGTTCTGGACATCGCTCCGGTGGTAAATCACAATGCGCCCTGCGGTTCGCCAAGCCTGGCCTCCGAGAGCAAATCCGGCAATGTAGCCGTGCAAAGCGGCGTTCTGACAAAACACAAGTATCTGGTCGGTGGAATGTCGCGGCAAACGATCAAACAAATTTCGGCCGCGATGAGCAAAACGCGTGTGCCGCTCGATATCATTCAGTTGGCTCCCGTCTGCTCCTTTAACGCTTTCGAATTCGCCAATCCGGAAACGTTTGTCGGAGACGCATTCCTGCTTCTCGACATGGGACATTCCCAGAGCACGGTCCTGATTGGGAGCAAAGGCGAATTAGTGCTTGCGCGCAGCATTGATTACGGCGGCAAGGCATTGATGCAAGCTCTCACCGCCGAAGGCTCGCTTGAATCGGAGGCAGCGTGGCACATGATTCAGCAGGGCGACGAGGCAATGACGGAAATCTGCCGCCAGTCACTCAATCGCCTGGCAACAGAGGTCCGCAACTCAATCGGGTTCTTTGAGGGTCAGCGCGAAGAAAATATCAATCGAATTTTTGTTTCCGGCGGACTGGCACGGGCAGAGACGGTGCTTCAAACACTGAGCGACGAGTTGGGCCTTGCCTGTGAAATCTGGGATCCGCTTGAAACTTCAGAACTGGCACTTCCGGCGGCAAAACGGCAAAATTTGCCTAACGAATTTGTATCGCTCAACGTCGCCTGCGGCGCAGCCTTCGAGTATCTTCGCGGCTAACTGAAACATGGCTCTTCACCTCAACCTCCTTCACGAGGAAATCCTCGAACAGCGCCAGCGCCAGCGAGATCCGCTGAAAATTGGCGTTCTGGTGCTGATTGGCTGCGGCACGATGCTCTTTCTTTACTATCTGTGGACCGCGTATCGAACGTTGGAAATCAAGAGCCGGTTAGGCAACGTCCAACGCGAGTGGGCAAAGATCGAGCCGAAAGTCACGGCCGCTCAAAAGCATGCTGCCGAACTGACCAATATGGTTACTGCAACCCGGGTGCTCGACAATTACATCGACAAACGATTCTTTTGGGCGCCCGTCTTGGAAAAAATCTCGCACTGTGTCGGACCCAACGTTCAGCTTACCGCATTCGACGGCCAGATTCAGGAGGATGAACGAACTGTCAGCCTGATGATCGAAGGCGTCGCAGCCGCGCGCGAGCCGCGTTCTGCGGCGGAGGATTTACGCCAGATGTTGCGCGAACAACTCGAAAAGAATTACCACGACGTGAAAGTCGAATTCAAGACGCTCGAGGACGCTGAAACGTTCGCAAACCTCGGCGGCGTCAGGACGCCGATGGCGCGTTACAGCATTTCCGCCACTTTCAAAACAACGGAGGAACCAAAACCAACGCCGGCGCCAGCCAAGGTGAAGCATAAAACCGAATCGGAATGAACTTTCCCAAACTCAGTACCGACGAAATCAAAAAGCTCGCGCTCAGCACGATGGGCTTCGTGTTCCTGCTTTACGCCTATTTCACATTCTTCCTCGGACCGCTCAACCGAAGCCGGCACGATGCGCAAAACGCGATTGCTGACTTTCAGCACAAGCTCGACACCTCCAAGAGCGAAATGCAAAAGGCGACGAACCTCGAACGCCAGGCCAAGGACGCAACCGCCCGTTTCGCCACGCTCAAGGCTTTGAGCCCGGAGGGAGCGCCTATTGCATGGTTTCCCCCACGGATGAAAGGCTTCTTCGCCGATGAGCATGTGGATAAGGCAGCCGCGCGTTTGGAAAACAATAACACCTTCAAGGAAACCGAGCTGGCAGCTTGGACGAAATATAATTGGTTGATTGAGCTTCCCCAATGCGACTATGTGGCCGTTGGCCAGGCGCTGGCCGACTTGGAAAACGCGGAGCCGCTCCTTTCGATCAAAAAGTTGAGTATCCACACGGTTGCAGAACAGCCGCAATTTCAGCAAGTGGCAATTTCCGCAACAACGGTGATCGAAAAACGATGAAAACAATCCTGTTACTAATCTGGATCGCGATCTTCACCGCCACTGCGGTCAGGGGCGCCGACGAGCCGACCAAGATCGATCTCAAAAACAAATCTTCATTCAAAGTGGATGCGAGTAGCCGCAATCCATTCTGGCCGATCGGCTGGAAGCCGGCGGCGAAGCTCTCCGGGCTCGATCGGGGCGGCGAGATTCCGGTAACGGCGTTTGTTGTCAGCTCGATCACCATGGATGAGAAGGCACGCTTTGCCATCATTAACGGAAAAACCATGCAGGAAGGCCAGCAGTTTGGATTGCTCCTCGGGACGCAGACTTATCAGATTACCGTCAAAAGAATCGAAGACGGTCGCGTCATTCTCGGCCGTCACGACGAAGAAATTATAATTCCGCTGCGTCGCAAGTAGTTCCGGAGCGCAATTCAGCGCGCCGGCTCAAGTTGAGAGACTGCGACGAAATCACTTTCCCGCAACACAGACGGCTTCGTTCCGCGGATGAGCTGCCACCACTGAATGGCGGAGCCAACAACGATTAGAAACACGAGCAGGAGAAAAGCCGCCGCAACGATCGCATCAAATTGCCAGACATGCGCCTGGCGAATCAGGTCCGCCATCTTCCCCCGATCCACAATCCAATTCATATTTTCCTCAAGTGACTGTGCCCCGCTCAAAAACCCAAGTTTTGGGTCGGCCGAAAAAATCTTGAGGTAGCCGGCCGAAAACGTGACTGCACACATAAAGACGAGAGGCGCGACCGTAATGAAAATGTATTTCGCCTTTCGCATCTTGATCAGCAATGTCGTTCCGAGGCAAAGGGCAATAACCGAGAGCAATTGGTTCGCGAGTCCGAAGAGCGGCCAAAGACTGTTGATGCCGCCTAACGGATCGATGACTCCTTGATACAAAAACCAGCCCCAGGCCGCGACCAATAACACGCTCGCGACAAAATTCGCGCTCCACGACCGCGTGTTGCCCAGCGGCGACCAAATATTGCCTAACAAGTCCTGAAGTAGGAATCGCCCGACGCGCGTTCCGGCATCAATCGTCGTCAAAATAAAAAGCGCTTCGAACATGATCGCGAAGTGATACCAAAGCGACATCGCCGTTGAATTCGAAGAGACGCGCGTAAACATGTGCGCCATCCCGACCGCAAAGGTCGGCGCGCCGCCGGCGCGGCCGAACATTGTCCCCTCGCCCAGATTTTTTGCCAGGGCCGCCATTTCATTCTCGGAAACGGGAAACCCTGCCGCCGACACTTTCGCAACCACTTCGGTTGGCGTTCCCTTCGCGTTAATCG
>DASPUI010000155.1:0-2311 GCA_035622995.1 Chthoniobacterales bacterium | reverse complement strand
TCCGGTTTTCAACCAGCCGCTGTGCAACACTTCGGCGGTGCGTTCTTGATCATGCAGATAGCCTTCGAAAATGTTGACTCCGCGGAACCAAACCATGCCGGTTTCATTTAGCGAAAGTCTTTGATTGTCTTCGGGGTTCCTGATCTCGGCGGCAATACCCGGCGCCATTTTTCCGACCGAACCCAAACGACTGGAAGGTTGCACTTGTTCGCCACGCTTTGGCTGCGGCTCTGGCAGATTTACGCTCACAACCGGTGATGTTTCGGTCAGCCCGTAGCCTTCGAACACTCGGTGTTGAAATCGTGCCTCGAACGCTTTCGCGAGATCGACCGGGAGTTTTTCCGCGCCGGTGATCACCAGCCGAAGACTGCGAAGTTGGTGCGGCTCGGCTTTTCGCAAGTAACCGCGTAAGAA
The DNA here is from genome assembly GCA_035622995.1 of Chthoniobacterales bacterium. GTDB lineage: Bacteria > Verrucomicrobiota > Verrucomicrobiia > Chthoniobacterales > UBA10450 > DASPUI01. The sequence goes on along the minus strand of DASPUI010000155.1, from coordinate 1,897 downwards.
CGTAGGCGTCGCCAGAAGCAATGTCAGTTTGTATTTCTCGATGAGGGCTGCGTTCTTTGCCACCTCGAGCGGACTGGGATAGGTCACAATTCGAGCGCCTTCGATCAGTGGATACCAAAGCGTGACCGTGGCGCCGAAACTGTGGAAAAATGGAAGCGACGCGAGAATCCCGTCGGATTTTGCGAGATCCAGCAGCTCGCAGAACTGGGAAACGTTACCGACAATGTTTCTGTGGCTCAAAATCGCGCCTTTGGGATCGCCTGTGCTGCCACTGGTGAATAGAAGGCTTGCTTCGGCGTTCCCGCCCACCTTCGGAAGTTGCAAGATGCGTAAGAGCGGCCAGGTGGGACAAATGATCGACATCATCCACCACCAAAAAATGTGGAATTTCAGTTGTGGCATCAGCTCGTCCAATTTCACAACCCGTTGAGGCCACGGAAAATCTTTTAGGCGTTCCATGAACGCAGTTGCGGTGACTGCGACGCGCAGCTCCGCACGCTGGCAACAGAATTCATTGGCGGTACGGCCCATGGTGAAATTTAAATCCACTGGAACCTTGCCGGCCAATGTCACGGCCAAATTTGCGACCATCGAACCCTTGCTGGCCGGCAGAACGATGGCGATCCGTTGATCGGAAAATTCCCTTCGGAAGTACCGGCTTAACGCGGTTGCGGCACCGAGAAGTTTGGCGCGACTCAGTTCACTGTGATCCAGGCCATCGATTACCGCGATGCCGAAGCGGTTCCGTTTCAAGCCGCGCAGGCAGGCTTCGCCGAGATGTCGATTCAGGCCCGGTCGCCGGCTATAACAGAATTCGCCAAGCTTGAGCAGTTCTTCGCGAACGGTTGCGATGTCGGCGGCAGCGGGTTCCAGCGGCGTACTAAATGCGACACTGACGCGATACGGAATCTCTTTTGGCCATTTGGTGAAAAACTTTCCACCCTGAAACGAAAAGATCGATCCCCAGAGCCGGTCCAGCCAAACCGGAACAACCGGGGCGTTTGCGTGTTGCGCGATTAACTCGTAGCCGCGCCTCAGTCGCAACAATGTTCCTGATCGCGTGAGTTGGCCTTCAGGAAAGAGACAAACGATCTCGCCAGCCGCGAGTCTTTCGGCCGCAGCTCGAATCGCGGAACGCGAATGGCGAATATCGATTGGAATGCAGCCAATTGTGCGAAGAAGCGGGCGGAGCAACGGCTTATGGTAAAATTCCTGATCAATGACGTATCGGATCGGGCGAGGGCAGGCGAGTTGGAGGACGATGGCATCGACCCAGCTAATGTGGTTAGGAAGAAGTAAACAGCCGCCAGCTGGCAAGTTATGCGCGCCGTAGGCGTTGACGCGATAAAAGCAGCTGGAAATGATTCGTCCGAAGAAATAAAGCATGCGCTCAGCGGCGGAAATCGAAGCCATTGTTTATGATTTACAATCTGGCGGTGCTCGTCTGCAATCGGCAACTCTCGCATGGAAAATAGTGGCCGTCCCTCCTCAGGCGCGAGGATAGCGCTTGGCTTGCTGCTGACGATCAACCTTTTTAATTACATCGATCGTCAAGTACTGGCTGCCGTCGAACCAGAGATTCGGCAAACGTTTTTCTCTCCCGGCGACCTGAATGCTATGACAAAGACGGGATGGCTCGGTAGTGCGTTCCTCGTTACCTACATGCTGAGCGCGCCGGTACTGGGTTTCCTAGCCGACCGCGTGTCGCGTTGGGTGATTGTTGGGACTGCGGTGATCCTGTGGAGTCTTGCGAGCGGCGGCTCCGGCCTCGCTGCGACGTTCGGAATTCTCTTTGCCACGCGAATCTGCGTAGGAATTGGCGAAGGAGGTTACGGCCCGGCCGCGCCAACGATTTTGGCCGATCTTTACCCGATCGAAACGCGGGGCCGCATAATGG
>DASPUI010000154.1:0-10378 GCA_035622995.1 Chthoniobacterales bacterium | reverse complement strand
CCGATTCCGGTAACCGATGCAACTTCGCAATCTCGTCGAGCGCAGACTCATAAAAAGCCCGTCGAACCATCCAACTCTCGTCGCGATAACTAAATAAATCGTGCTCACCCAAGTCTTCCAGCCAGATCAAACCTTCATCCGGATCGTGAAAATAGATTTTTGGTGCGCGAATGTTATGCGCCTCGAGAAAGCGCGCAATCTCGACATAGTGACGATTCTCGTCGCGGGCCAAATGGTGTTTTACCAGAATCAGCGTCTGTTCGGCCGAGCATTGGATGCGGTAGAATTTGCGATCAGACCCACCTTTTTCGATTGGCGTAATCTTGATCTCATCAACCGCGAAACGCGGAAAATGCATCCGTGTTTGGCGAAGCAGGCGCTCGGTTTTCATTACTAAATATCGGTATCGCGGTAAATGCCGGAGACGCTTTTGTGGGTGCGGACGATACAACCAAACAGCCTGCTGCTGGAAGCAATTTGTGACCCCGGCCAGACGATTGTGTTTTCGAGGGCAGCATCCGGACCAACCCGGCAGTCGCGCCCAACCGCCGACCAACCAATTACCGTGGCCGTTGGATCGACCACTGCCGTTTGGTGAATCGGCGCCGTCCAATTGACATCATCAACCGGGTAGCTTGGAAATTTGAGGGACGGAAGATTTTGATGAAGCGCGATATAGGCGGCGCGATCACGTACGTCCCACCAATGGCCTTTGTCGATCACGACCCCGCCAATTCTTTCCCTCCGTCGAATCAGTTCGATAAAATGAGGAATGACCGACCTCTTCACGCCGCGATCGAGAAGATCTACAAACCTGGGGTCGACTAGATAAATGCCAGTAAAGAGGAACTCCTGCGCTGCGTCAGTACCGAGCTGATTTCCGATATCGACAATGCGGCCGTTGCCTGGATCGAAGGCAACATGCTTGGGTTCCGCGTTTGAACGCAGCGCCAGAGTTACCAGATTTCCACCGCAAAAATGACTGTCCACTAACGAAGCCAGCGGCAGATCGGTTAGAATATCGCCGTTGTAGACGAGGAGAGGGCCATTGCCTAGCGAAGGAGCGACGTTGGCGATGCCGCCTGCGGTTTCGAGCAATTCCGGTTCGTGAAAAAATCTGATGCGGTTGCCGCGATACGTCGCTTCCGGGAAGATTTCGCCGAAACGCTCCGGCAAATGGTGGGTGTTGATATAGAACCTGCCGATTCCGAGATCGATCAAATGATCGAGAGCGAAGGTGATCAGCCGTTTTTGAAAGATCGGGACGAGCGGTTTAGGTAAATCGTCCGTCAACGGGCGGAGTCGCGTTCCGAGGCCGGCGCCGAGGACGAATGCTTGTGTGATCGCGGCCATCGCGCTAGAAATTCACGATGGCCGAAACGACAGTTTGGCGTGGAACCTCGTCGCAGTGGCAAAACTTCGGTAAATTTTTGCTCGCGGCGTTCTTGGCGGCAATTGTGATCGCGGCTTTTGTGGTGACAAAACGGAGCGGCTCCAGGGAATTAAGTAATTTTAGTCCGTACGTCCTCATTTTTTTGCTGGCGCCAATTCTCATAGCGGCCAGGCAGTACCTCCAGACGAAAAACCGAGTTTATGAATTAACCACCGAGCGAATCAAGACGTCGCAAGGGGTCTTCAGCAGGGTAACAGACACCCTTGAGCTTTATCGGGTAAAGGATTTGGAAACGCGCCAGCCCTTTCTCTCTCGAATTGTTGGAATCGAAAATATTGAGCTAACTACCTCCGATGCGTCTTCGCCGCTTGTTTTAATCCCAGCGGTCTCGGCCGGCGCAGGGCTTTCTGACAAGATCCGAAATCAAGTCGAAGCCGTCCGTGCCCAAAAAGGAGTTCGGGAGGTCGACGTCGAATAGTCACACTCGGGCTTTATTTCGCCGGAGATTCTAATTTCTCCAAGGCGTTCTCGAGATGGGAAAGTGCGCTCAGACAGGCCCGAGGATATTTGGCGATCCATCGCTCAGAAATTTGTTTAAGCGGTGCAGGATTCAAATAGTGCAGTTTTTCGCGACCACGCCAAAGCGGAACAACCAAGTCCGCTCGAGTCAGAATGCGCAGGTGCTTGCTGACGGCCTGACGGGTCATGTCGAGATGTCGACAAAGATCGGTTAACGTTTGCCCGTTGGTTTGATAGAGCTGATCCAACAATGCGCGCCGACTATGGTCGGCCAAGGCCTTAAATATCTGATCCACGTCGAGAATATGCAACCAAATGGTTGCATATCAAAGGCTATCGCTTTAAATAAAGAGTTCGTGTTCCGAAATCCACGATCCCGTGGTGTGACCGCAAAATCTCCGCTCCGAGCAAACCGACCACCGGAGGCGAGCCTTTCAAGAGTTCGGTGTGGATCAACCCCCCAAGATCAACCACGCCCACATCATTTCCGATAATGTCTACCGACCCAACCGATAACCGCCGGATCCGCGCGACCTCAACGCCGCGTTGCTTCAGGTTGACCGCTGAAGACTGATACGACGTCCTGCGGAGCGGGATTTGCAACCGATGAACGAATTCCCGATGCAGTAAGGTCGCAAACGCTCCAGTATCGATCATCAAACGGGCCGGCGCTCCATTTACGGCTCCATCAACATACAAGTTATTGCCGTCGCTTACCTCGATTGGCATGTGCTTGAACCCGCGATACTCGACTCCAGGACCAGGGCCTTCCTTGTCCGGATCGAGTTTCAGAATCAGCATCTGTTTTTGGCAATCCAGGACCGCCTTGGTCGGAAAGAGAATGTCTGCCCCAAGGATTCCATCGATTTCTGGCTCGTGCAGAAGCCGGGCGGCACGGCTCGAACTGCTAAGATCGACCACAACAAGCGGCTCATCCACCAACGCGAGTGCACCCAGTTCAAGCTTGTGCGCAATTACGACACTATCGAACGCGCCATTGATTTGTAACCGGGGCGGAAGCTTGGAATTGGCAGGTACCTGAGTCAATCGAAAATGCTCCTGCCGCTTGAGCGCGATCGCGCTAACAGGGGCCCCGGTATCAACCCCAAGCAACGCCGGCTTTCCATTAACGAATGCGTGAACGATAAGATGGTTTTGGCGCGAGCGCGTTAACGGCAATGCCTCAAACTCGGGGACGGCTGAACTCGGGATCGGATTCGTCCTCGGAGCAGCGAACGATCCGTTTACAGAAATGAGCGCGGCTGCGATCAATGTCGATAACCGTCCGCGCAATGTGATCGAGCGCTGAGCCATAAAAGCGCCGGAGAATAGCACATTTGCTTGCAGCGCCAAATCTCTTGAGCTGGTCGGACGCGATTGTTCTATCCATTCGATCGTGGATGTGTTTTCACGTTGCCCGATGTGCTTCCGAAATGCTTAACTCTCCGCCGACCCTGGCGAATTGGAAGTCCGACACACGCGAATGACAGACAAACCTGCAACCGCTGATGATAATTTCGTTAGGGGACTTGGTCTCCTCGATTCGACCATGCTCGTTGCGGGATCGATGATTGGCTCGGGCGTATTCATCGTTTCCGCGGACATCGCGCGCTTGGTCGGCTCCTCGGGATGGTTGTTGGTGGTCTGGGCGGTGACCGGCATGCTCACGATCGTCGCGGCGCTCACCTACGGCGAGCTTGCGGCGATGATGCCCAAGGCCGGAGGCCAATATGTTTATTTGCGGGAAGCCTACTCGCCTCTGTGGGGATTTCTCTATGGGTGGACCTTGTTCCTGGTTATTCAGACCGGGACAATCGCAGCAGTCGCAGTCGCTTTCGCGCGGTTTCTTGGCGTCCTGGTGCCGTCGATCTCGCCAACCGGTTGGATCGTTCCGCCAATTATTTTGTCGAGTAATTACGCGATCAGTCTTTCGACTCAACAACTGGTTGCACTCGTCATCATCGCGCTGCTCACGTTTGTAAACACGCGCGGCTTGTCGTTGGGCAAATTGATTCAAAATATTTTCACGTCGGCGAAAACCTTGTCGCTGTTCGCCCTCGTCGTGCTCGGAATTTTCTTTGGACGCAATGCTGACGCGATCGCAGCAAACTTTGCCCACATGTGGGCACCCGGAACGGTGGCGCCGATCAAATCGGAAATAGCGTCCGTTCCCGAAATCCTGGCAACGAGCGGCGCGCTCGGAATGCTGATCGCGATTTGTGTCGGTCAGGTTGGTTCGCTCTTCTCCGCCGATGCCTGGAACAACATCACATTTACCGCAGGCGAGGTTCGCGAGCCGCGGCGGAACATTCCGTTGTCACTTTCCTTGGGCACCGGCTTGGTAATCAGCCTATATTTGCTCGCGAATGTCGCGTATCTCTGCGTCTTGCCACTCGAAAAAATTCAACACGCATCGGACGATCGCGTCGGCACCGCAGCGATGCAGGCTATGTTCGGTGGCCCAGGCGGCATCATCATGGCGATCGCAATTATGATCTCCACCTTCGGCTGCTGCAATGGACTTATTCTTGCCGGCGCCCGCGTGTATTACGCCATGGCGCAAGATCGTGTGTTCTTCAGGTCGACCTCTCGTCTTAACGCGAAACACGTCCCCGCTGTGGCGCTGGTTCTCCAAGGGATCTGGACTTGCCTGCTGGTGCTGCCGCGCACCCGCTCCAATCCACCGGCGCTCGTCGCTGGGATCGAACAATTCGGAAATCTTTATGGCCGTTTGCTCGATTACGTCGTTTTTGCGGTCTTGATCTTTTACGTGCTCACGATCGCCGGCGTGTTCATCTTGCGTCGCAGACAACCCAATGCGGAGAGGCCGTATCGTGCATTTGGTTATCCCGTTCTGCCGGCACTGTACATCGTGGCGGCGACGATTATTTTGATCGTGCTCGCGATTTACCGCACCCAAACCTCCTGGCCGGGTCTGATCATCGTCCTCACTGGTGTGCCGGTTTACTTTCTCTGGCGAAAATCATCCGTGACTTAATTCGTTAGGCAAAATCATTCCAAAAATCAAACTCGAAACCAACTCATGAACTTATTCAGACGAAAAAGCGTCACCGATTTGCAGGCTGAAGCATTGACGGATCACAGTTTGAAACGCGCTCTTGGCCCGATAAATCTCACTGCGCTGGGCATTGGAGCAATTATCGGCACGGGCATTTTTGTGCTGACCGGAACTGTTGCCGCGCAAAATGCTGGTCCGGCAATTGTCCTTTCGTTTGTCCTGGCCGGGATCGCATCTATTTTTGCGGCCTTGTGCTACAGCGAGTTCGCCGCGCTCGTTCCAATGGCCGGCAGCGCTTATACCTATGGCTACGCTACGCTGGGAGAACTTTTTGCCTGGATCATCGGCTGGGACCTTATTTTAGAATACGCTGTTGCCGCGATTACCGTGTCCATCGGCTGGTCCGGCTACGTGGTGTCATTCCTGCGTGATTTTGGAATTAATATTCCGCCGGAGCTCTCCGCCGCGCGCGGGATAAAATTGATTAATATTCCGGCTGCTGTCGCGCCGCTGGTACATGCAAAAGTTGGATGGGTTGTCAGCAGCACGGCACTGTTGGATCAGATAAAGGCCGCCGGGGCCGATCCGGCCGCACTCGCCCATGCGACCGCGGTCTTCAATCTTCCCGCTGTGTTCATCGTTTTTGTCGTAACAACGCTGCTCGTCGTCGGGATCAAAGAATCGGCAAATTTCAACAATCTCATTGTGCTCGTAAAAGTAGCGGTCGTCCTGCTTTTCATCTTTGGAGCATTCGGCGCCATCGCGACTGCGAACTGGCATCCGTTTATTCCGCCGCCGACCGGTCATGGTCATTTCGGTTGGAGCGGCGTTATGACAGGAGCGGGGATTGTGTTCTTCGCCTACATCGGCTTTGACGCGGTGAGCACTGCTGCACAAGAAGCCAAGAACCCACAACGCGACATGCCGATCGCCATCATCGGTTCTCTGCTGATTTGCACAGTTCTCTACATTCTTGTTTCGGCAATCGCCACCGGCGTCGTGCCGTACGCTCAACTCGATGTGCCGGATCCAATCGCAGTCGCGGCCGATCATGCCGGCATGAGTTGGATGGGGACGTTAATAAAACTCGGAGCGATTGCCGGCCTTTCTTCGGTTATTCTGGTAATGTTGCTAGGCCAATCGCGGGTATTCTATAGTATGGCGCGCGACGGTTTACTGCCTCCATTTGTTAGTCGGGTGCACCCTCGTTTTCGCACGCCGTGGCTGACTTCGATCATCACCGGCGTTGGGGTTTCGATTTTCTCCGCGATCTTCACCGTGCGCGACGCCGGCAGCCTTGCCTCAATCGGAACATTACTGGCGTTCGTCATCGTCTCGGTCGGAGTGATCGTGTTGCGTGTGCGAGAGCCAGAACTCCCCCGCAAATTCAAAACACCGTGGGTCTGGTTTGTCGCTCCGGCCGGTGCAATTTCCGCTCTTGCTCTCATGTCCGCGCTCCCGTGGCCAACATGGCGACGACTGATCGTCTGGTTCATCATCGGCATTATTTTTTACTTCTGCTACGGCGTTCGGCGCAGCAATCTTGCGAGGCCAACGAACCCAGGCCGAAGCTGAGCTCAGCCAGAACTTGATTCAACTCCAGCTACTTTCGCCGAACGGCCGGGCGGGGCTGGTAGACCCGAAGCCGAGAACTACTTCCGCGCGCTTCCGCAGCTTCTCATTAACCACAGGATTGAGAAACGCGCGACGACCAGCTGCAAATTTATCCACCGACATATCCATTGCTCGCAAAATTTCCCAATCTCCCGGACCCAATAGCTGACGGTCTTCATCGCTAACGGCGCGTTTCTGCAAGCGGGAAATAATCTCAACCAAAGCGTCGCCGTTTTGCCCGCGAAACAAATCGATCAGTCGCTGAAAACTCAAATGAAACGGGATCGTCGCCAGATCCACATCCAGATTTTCCACCACTCCCTCGGCTGGCATCGTGACCTGATCGGACGTCGAGACGGACCGCCACGTCTCCTGCGGTTCGTAAAAACCTATCTCAACCCGGTACTTCCGGCCGGGCCGCATAACCGCCAGATAATGGCTACCGGACATCGGTTCAACAGCCACGCTGGATTCTTGCGCGTCGTCGCAATACACCCGCAGATGCACGTGCCGGTCAGCCGGTCTGGTATCTCTAAAAACAGACGACCAATCGATGTTCCAATATGTGAATATCGTGCGCGGATCGCGCGCGATCGCAAATAAGAGCGGCGCGCCGATCAAGGGTGGCAGCTCAGGCGCATCAGGTAGATCAAATGGTCGCGCCTCCGACTCGCCTGCGCGTTCACTCGGCCCGTTGGAAATGTGAAAATCATTCCTCGCTCGCCCCTTACTCCCGTTAATTTCGTGCTTCGCCATGGCCCCGAATTTCGCGCCTACAAGTTGTCGGAAATTGGCGAAACGCAAGCGGAATCTTGCGCCCCGCACGCAAACATCGACAGTCGTTGCGAGTTGCCCGACAATCATTGAAACCCTGCATCATTTTTAACCCGCTGGCCGGTTCGGCAACCGAAGCGAAAGAGCTAGTCGCAAAACTCGAGCGGCTCGGAGCAGCGGGGATTCGCCTAACGAGAAAGCGGGGGGACGCCAAAACGTTTTGCACGCCAGGCGATTCGGGCAGGATGCAGATACTTTGTTTGCGCCGGGGTGACGGAACGCTCAATGAGATTGTAAATGGAATCGGTTTGCCCATGACGCCGGTTTGCATCGGGGTGGTACCGCTTGGTACTGGAAATGATTTTGCCCGCGTCCTTGGATTATCCGGCACGCTCGAGAATCTCATTGAAATATTGCTGGCGGGCAAGACCCGACCGATCGATCTGGTGCGGGCGCGCATGGAGAGAACGCATTATTTTGTTAATGTCTCCGCCGGCGGTTTCAGCGCTCCGGTGGACGAGAACTTGACGCCGGAGATCAAGCGCACCTGGGGACCACTCTCTTATTTGCGCAGCGCGGCCGCCGCATTACCGCAGCTGCAGGCCTACAAAACGCATGTTAGGATCGATGCTTCTGAGGAATTGTCGTCGGAGCTCTACAATGTCGTTATCTGTAATGGTCGATTTGTCGGCGGCGGACTGCCGATCGCCCCGGAGGCCGATCCAAGCGATGGATTCCTGGATGTGATTCTTGTTCCGAAAGGTTCTGTCGCGGAGACAGCGCTGGTTGCAGCGCAGATCGTGCTTGGAAAGCACCTCTCGAATAGTCGGGTCGTCTTTCGGCGGGGACGCAAAATCTCGGTGCGATCGCGGCCAGGCATGCCGTTCAACGTTGACGGAGAACTGGTCGGGCGGGCCCCGCCGATGTTTGAGCTTATTCCAGCCGCCCTCAATTTTATCACCGGCAAATGAACAAATTATTGGATATGAAAGAACTCGCCCGGCGATCGCGGGAAATGCGGGCCGCTGGAAAAATGTTGGTCGCCACCAATGGCTGTTTCGATTTGTTGCACGTCGGTCACGTGCGCTATTTGAAAAATGCGCGAGCCCTCGGAGATGCTTTGGTTGTCGGCCTCAATGGAGACGAGTCGGTCCGGAAATTAAAAGGCGCTGACCGGCCAGTCTCCGGCGAGCTTGACCGCGCGGAAGTGCTCCGCGCGCTCGAGTGCGTTGATTTTGTCGTAATTTTTCCGGATGAGCGCGCGACTAAATTTCTCGAGGCAGCGGCACCTGCAATCTACGCAAAAGGCGGCGACTATACGCGGGAATCTCTCGATCCCGAGGAGCGTGCAGTGCTGGAAAAGCTGGGATCAAAGATCGAAATCATCCCGTTCGAGGATGGTTACTCCACCTCGGGCTTGATTGGAAAGTTGCGAAGACGTTCGAAATGAAGGCGCTGGCGATTCTCGGTTCAGGTAAAGGCTCGAATTGCCGAGCGATTTTAGAGCGAATTCGTTCGGGCCAATTGCGTGCGGAAGTGCGCGTCGTGATTTCCGACGTGCTGGACGCGCCGATTCTGGAGATTGCGCGCGAATTCGGTGTGTCGAACGCATACCTGCCGCCGGGAGACTTTCGGACGCGTCTTGAACCAGCGGTAGAAATGGAGCTAGTCAAAATATTGAGGGCTGCGGGAGTCGAGCTGGTCGTTCTCGCCGGTTTCATGCGCATCTTAAAATCTCCGATGCTTCACGCTTTCCCGCGGCGCATCATCAACATTCATCCTTCGCTCCTGCCAAAATTTCCGGGACTGGAAGCTTGGAAGCAGGCTTTAACCGCCGGCGAGAAGGTGACCGGCTGTACCGTCCATTACGTTGATGAAAAGATTGATCACGGTGCCATAATCGAACAACGAGAAGTGCCGATATTGCCTGGAGACACGCCGTCGACCCTGCACGCGCGAATTCAAATCGCCGAACATGAATTGTATCCGGAAGCGCTGGCGACACTTTGCCAGGATTGATCAGGTCTGTTCGGATTTTTGCTCGCGACGGAGTAGCTCCTCCATTGCTTGGGTGGCAGATTTTTGCTCGTGAAGTAGCGCGTAAACCTGGTTGATAATTGGTGTATCGACGGCGAGTTTTATCGCGCATTCTCGCGCGCTCATGGCGGTCGGGATTCCCTCTGCAATCATTTGCATCGACGATGTTATCTCGGCTAGCGATTTGCCGCGCCCGAGCTGTTCACCAACGCGCCGGTTCCGGCTTCGTTGACTAAAACAAGTGAGGACCAAGTCCCCCGCGCCGCTTAATCCTGAAAACGTGGCGAGCTTCCCGCCCATGGCTGTGCCCAATCTAATCATCTCGGCGAGCGAGCGAGTCACCAGTGCGGCTTTTGAGTTATCGCCTAGCTCCAAACCATCGCTCGCCCCCGCGGCAATCGCATAAACATTTTTTAACGCGCCGCCCAGTTCGACTCCGACAAGCTCGTCGCCTGTGTAGATTCGGAATCGAGGCGTAGCAAGCGATTCTTGGAGATTTGCCGCAATCGAGGTTTCGTCGCACGCCAGCACAGTTGCTGTAGGCAAGCCGCGCGCGACTTCCAGCGCTAAATTCGGTCCCGAAAGGACAGCGATCGGATTTCTTGGAAAGATCTCGCGCAAAATTTCGCTCATCCGCTTGCCAGTACCGTGCTCGATGCCTTTCGTGCAGCTCAGCAGTACCGCGCGGTCATTTAGTGAGACATCGCGCAGCTGTTCTGCGATCGTTCGGAGGGCTGTCGAGGGCGTTGCAAACACGATCAACTCTGCGGATGCGCAATCCTCCAGGTCATTCGTTAGGCCGATGGAGTCCCGAAGCTTAACGCCGGGTAAATAATCCTCATTTACACGAGTGAGTTGGAGCTGACGAACGCGGGCCGGGTTTTGACCCCAAAGCGAAACGGTCTGTCCTTTGTTTGCCCAAATTACTGCCAAAGCGGTTCCCCACCCGCCCGCCCCAAGTACTGCAATTGTTGGCAGCTTCATTTGCGCCTGAACCGCGCCTCTTCGCCGCTAAGGAGCCG
>DASPUI010000153.1:0-13760 GCA_035622995.1 Chthoniobacterales bacterium | reverse complement strand
TGAACCGGTTAGGCTACGGAATTGCCGCTGATTTGCCGTTGCACCTCGTTTATAACCCACTCGGAGCCTCACTGCCGCCGTTACAGGAACAACTGGAGTCGGAGTTTAAACACGAACTGGGCGCGCATTTCGGCATTGTCTTCAACAAACTTTACGCGATCGCAAATTTGCCGATTGCCCGCTTTGCCGCGTACTTGCGGCTGAACAACAAACTCGAAGAATACATGGACTTGCTGATCAATACCTTCAACCCGGCCACGATCGATGGTCTGATGTGTCGGAGCACGATCAGCGTTGGTTGGCGGGGCGAAGTTTACGATTGCGATTTCAACCAGCAGCTGAACATGCAATGGCTCCGGTGCAACGGTGAAAGAAAACCGGTTTTTCTCTGGGACGTCGATCTCGACAAAATTGACAATCGCGAAATCATGACCGGCGACCATTGTTTCGGCTGCGCCGCCGGTGACGGGTCAAGCTGTGCCGGCGCGATCGCGCCCAGCCATGCCGCCCCTAACAATACTCTGTAATCACAGTTGCTGCAGCGCTCGATCCAAAACCTCGATTAGAAAATCTCCGTCCGATTCGTTGACACACATTGGCGGCGAGAAACGGATCGTTTGGCCCCACAACCCGCCTTTGCCTAACAACAAACCCATTTCCTTGCAGTTTTCCAAAACCTGGGCGCACTCCTCTTTGGCCGGTTCCTTCGATTGTCGATCCTTCACCAGTTCAATCCCCAGCAACAAACCTTTTCCGCGCACATCGCCGATGAGGTTGTGCTTTTCCTTCAGTTTGCTCAGCCCCGCCAGAATTCGGCTGCCGATCTTGAGTGTGTTCGCTTGAAGTTTCTCACGATCGATCACATCCAGTACCGCGTTGCCTTGCGCGCAAACGACCGGATTGCCGCCGAACGTATTGAAGTGCGTTCGTTGCGCCAACGCTGACGCGATCTTTGGCGTCGTGACAACCGCACCAAGCGGGCAACCGTTGCCGATGCCTTTGGCCATGGTCACGATGTCGGGGATCACTCCCTGCGTTTCGAATCCCCAGTAATGCGTACCCGTGCGACCAAATCCCGCCTGCACTTCATCGGCAATGCAAACACCGCCCGCGGCACGGACATGCTCGTAAGCGTGTTTCAAATAATCGTCGGGAAAAACGACGCAACCACCGACGCCTTGAATCGATTCGGCAATGAAAGCAGCGACTTGGCCGGGCGTAGCGAAGTCGATCAGGTTCTTCACGTCGGCCGCGTATTTTTTTCCGGCCTCGGCATCCTCGCGTCCCCACAAGCCGCGATACGGATCGGGCGTGGTCGCGTGATGCACGCCGAAACTATGCGGCACGTTGAACTTCCAGCCGCGGTTGCCGGTCGTTCCCATTGTTAGCGTGCTGCCGCCGTGATACGCGTTGCGCAGCGAGATAACTTCGTAGTTGTTTGTGCAGGCACGCGCCATCAGCAACGCGAGATCGTTTGCTTCCGACCCTGAGTTTGTAAAATAACAAACCTTCAGGTCGCCCGGCATTTTCGACGCCAGTTTCTTTGCATATTCGGCAATATTCGGATGCAGATAAATCGTCGTGGAATGTTGGAGCGTTTCGTTCTGCCGGCGGGCCGCATCGACGACGTCAGGATGACAATGCCCGACACTCACGGTCACGATTCCACCGAGCGCGTCGAGATATCTCCGGCCGTGCTCGTCCCAAACGTATTGCATTTTTCCTTCCACGATCATCAACGGCTTTTTGTAGTAGAGGAAAATCCCCGGGTTCAGGAATTCTTTGCGCAACCGCAGCACTTCGTCGCCGGAGAGGCCTGTGTATTTCTTCGGTTTGTGTTCGAAAGGTGGCAGTTCGGGTAATTTCATGTCGATTTCCTATCCAAAATGCGCAGCGCAAGATAAAGAACAAACGCAATCAGGAAGCCGGCAAACCAGGCGTAATCATAGAGCCTGACCAAAAATGCGGGTATCGCCGACGCTGCGACGATTTTCACAGCAACAAGAAAACCGGGAAGATTTGGCAACACGGCGATAATCAGCGAAAAAATCGCGATCAAACTGAAACCGTTACTGAAACGATATTCGCCGTCACTTCGATAAAGAGCCGAAACGTGCAAATGCTTACGTCGCCAGACATAGTAATCCGCAATCATGATTCCGCCGATTGGTCCGAGCAGCGCGCTGTAACCAACCAGCCATTTGAAAATGTAACCGGAGGGGTCGGCCACCAATTTCCATGGCATCATGATCACGCCGATGATGCCGGTAATTAGTCCACCGAGTCGAAACGAAATCCTGCGTGGGGCCAAATGCGAAAAGTCATTGGCGGGACTGACTACATTTGCGGCAATGTTGGTGGCCAAGGTCGCAATGCACAACGCAACCATGGCAACAATCAGCACCGCCGGATTGGTAAAGTGCGTCAAAACATCCACCGGATCCCAGATCGTTTGACCGTAAATGATCGTGGTCGCGGATGTGACCGCAACACCGATAAATGAATAAAGTGCCATGGTTAGCGGAAGTCCCAACGCTTGTCCGACAATCTGATCGCGTTGCGAGCAGGCATACCGGGAAAAGTCCGGAATATTTAACGACAGCGTCGCCCAAAACCCGATCATTCCAGTCAACGCCGGAACAAAAAACGAAAAGAATTGCCCGGCTTTCGGTTGGCCGGCGGCAAACGCGGACGGTTGCGACAGAATGGGGCCAAATCCGCCGGCGTTTTGATAGGCCCACCAAAGCAAGAGCAGTCCGAGCGCGATCAGCAGTGGCGCTTTGATGTTCAGCAGCCAGCGAATGCAATCGATCCCTTTGTAAACCACCAGCATGTTAATTCCCCAGAAAAAGAGAAAACAAACAAATTGCGCGAACGTGATCCCCAGAAAGTTTTGGGTTGAGCCGGTTGCGAGCGACGGCGCGAGGATCGAGATGATCTTGTAAATCGCGTTGCCGCCGATCCAGGTTTGAATTCCGAACCATCCGCAAGCGACGAACGCACGCATCAGAGCGGGAATATTTGCTCCACGGGTACCGAACGATGCGCGACAGAAAACGGGAAACGGGATCCCGTAGCGTGTTCCGGCGTGAGCATTGAGGATCATTGGAATAACGACGATGACGTTGCCGAGGAAGATCGTGAAAATCGCCTGCGACCAATTCATTCCGCCGTCAATGAGCGACGAAGCCAGCATGTAAGTGGGAATGCAGGCCGACATCGAAATCCAAAGCGCGGCAAAACTTCCGACCCGCCACGTGCGACGATCCCCCGGCACCGGCGCAAGATCGGCGTTATAAAGATGATTGTGCTCGATCTGAAGATCGACATCGGCGTCGGGCGCGAGCGAGACCGAGCCCATTAGAAATGCGATGGCTCGCGTTTCAGAAACTGACCGTGGCCGAATTCGCCAACGAATTTGCCATCGCGCGCCGCAACTTTGCCACGCACGGTGACGACGTGCGGCCGCCCCTCAATCTCGAATCCTTCGAACGAATTGTAATCAAGATTCATCTGGTGCGTCTTCGCTGAAATTTTTCCGCGATAATTCGGATCGTAAACGACGAGGTCGGCATCGCTGCCAACTTTGATCGCGCCTTTTCTCGGGAATAACCCGAAAAGTTTCGCGGCCTGCGTGCTCGCAGTCTCGACGAACCGTTGGAGGTCGATCTTCCCACCTTTAACTCCGTGCGTGAAATAAAGATTGATCCGGTCTTCGAGCGACGGAATCCCGTTTGGAATCTTGGTGAAGTCATCTTTGCCCATCTGTTTTTGGGCGAAATCGAATGGCGCGTGATCGGTCGCCAGAGTTGCAACCGAGCCATCACGGAGCGCATTCCAAAGCACATCCTGATTTTTTTTATCGCGCAGCGGCGGCGACATGACATTTTTTGCCCCTTCGAAATTCGGCTTCTCCGCGTGGGTTCGATCGAGCAGCAAATATTGAATCAGAGTCTCGACCCAAACGTTGACGCCGCGCGCTTTGCCGCCCCTCGCTTCATTGAGAGCTTCTTCACAGCTGGTGTGCACGATGTAGACATGCGCGCCGGTCATTTCGGCAAATGTCATCAGATGATGAACACCTTCCGCTTCGACGACCGGCGGCCGGCTCCAGTAATGAAACTCAGGTCCGGTTTTTCCTTCGGTCAGTAATTTTTTCTGCAATTCAAGAACCAAATCGGCGTTCTCGCAATGCGCGGTGACGATCACGCCAAGCTTCTTTGCCAGCGTTAGCGTCGCGTAGAGTTCTTCGTCGGTAATTCCGAAGGCGCCCTTGTAGGCGAGGAAGATTTTGAAGCTGCTGAGTCCGCGCTTAACAATCTCTTTGAAATCGCGCTCCGTTTCGGCGTCGTAACGAGTCACACCCATGTGAAACGTGAAATCGCAGGCACTTTTGCCCTCCGCTTTGCCTAACCAAAGCTCGAATGCTTCCAGCGGCTTTTCATCCCGCGCCGGACAGATCATTTCGATGAACGTCGTCGTCCCACCGACGAGCGCGGCGCGGCTTGCCGTTTCGTGCGTGTCTTTCGCAAACGTGCCCATGAACGGCAGATAGATGTGAACGTGCGGATCGATGAAGCCGGGGAAAACATATTTTCCGGACGCATCAACCACTTCGTCCGCTTTCACGTTATCGATCTTCTTTTCGATGCGCGTGAACGTTTCGTTCTCGCAGAAAATGTCCGCGACGTAGCGCTCGTCTGCGGTTACCACTTCCCCATTTTTAATCAGCAAGCTCACACAATTTAAACCGCCGATTGAGCAAATATCACGGATCGCCTGGCGAAAATCAGCGACGTCATCCGCGGTTCATTTTTTCCAAACATCGCCGACCCCGTGGCCAAACCAGCGTGAGCTCACGACTTTTTGATGCGTATAAAATTGCACGCCTTCACGGCCTTGAATGTGAAGATCGCCGTAGAACGATTCGTCCCAACCGGTGAACGGAAACATCGCCATGGTCGCGGGCACGCCAATGTTGATTCCCACCATTCCGGCTTTAACGCGATTTTTGAATTCGCGCGCGGCTTTGCCGGAGTTGGTGAAAATCGCAGCGCCGTTTCCAAACGCGGATCGGTTGGCGATCTCGATCGCTTGATCGACATCGTCTGCGCGCATCACGTTCAAGACCGGCCCGAACACTTCTTCGCGCGCGATCGTCATTCGATCTTCGACTTGATCGACAATCGTCGCTCCCATGAAAAATCCATTCGGTGCGTCGACAATTTTCAGGCCCCGACCATCAGCGATCACTTTGGCGCCTTCCCTTTCGCTACTTTCGACCAGGCTAATCACGCGATCGCGATGTTGCGCCGTGATGACCGGCCCCATGTCCGGTTGCGATTTCGCAATATCAGTCGGACCGACTTTGATTGCTCGAGCCGCTTCAACCAGTGTTGGCAGAACGCGATCGGCCGCTTTGCCAACGGCAATCGTGGTTGATCCGGCCATACAACGTTCGCCGGCGCAACCGAAGGCCGCGACGGAAAGCGCTTCAACGGTTTTTGCGACATCGGCGTCGGGCATCACCACCAGATAGTTTTTCGCGCCGCCGTTCGCCTGAACGCGTTTGCCGTTGCGCGTTCCGGTTTCGTAAATGTGTCTCGCGACCGGGGATGAACCGACGAACGAAATCGCTTTCACCTTCGGATGCGTGAGCAGTGCGTCGACACACTCGCGTCCGCCGTGCACAATGCTGATTACGCCTTTCGGCAAACCTGCTTTCTCAAGCAGTTCGACAATTAAAACCGCGCTAAGTGGAACTTTCTCGCTCGGCTTCAGGACGAACGTGTTTCCGCATGCGATCGCAAGCGGGAACATCCACATCGGTACCATCGCCGGGAAATTGAATGGCGTGATGCCGACGCAGACACCGAGTGGTTGCAACATCGTTTCGCAATCCACGCCGCGCGCAAGATTCTCCAGCGTCTCGCCTTTCAGCAACGTTGGAATGCTGCACGCGAACTCGACATTCTCGATCCCGCGATAAACGCTGCCGCGCGCCTCGGCCAACGTTTTCCCATGCTCGCGTGTGATGTTCTCGCAGACGCGATCGAAATTTTCTTCGAGCAGTTGCCGATAACGAAAGAAAACGCGCGCGCGTTCGACCGGTGGCGTGTCGCGCCAGGCCGGAAACGCTTCGGCTGCAGCTTCGATCGCAAGATCGACATCGTCTTTCTTGCACATCGGCACTTCGGCAATGACTTCACCGCGCGACGGATTAAAAACTGGTCCGGTCGCGCGATTCGAAACTTGATGCCACTCGCCGGCGACCAACAGCGGAACAGAGATCATTAATTTCTCGCAAGCGCGTTCGATTGTTTTACGAAATCGTCGCCGCTCCATTCGCCATCTGCCCTGACCATCTTTCTCGCAGCCGCCGCGTCAGCCGCCGCTTTGTCTTTCGCTTTGCGTTCTTTCTGCATCCGCACGAGCTCGGCATGAGTCGTGAAATAATCGAGGCTCTTGCCCTTGAAATCGGCCAGCGTTTCAAATTTGTGTCTCTCCATAAAGGCGAGGAGCTCTTCCTGCATTCGCTTTACGCACTCATATCCAAACTTCATCACCCCAGTGCAAACCTGGGCGGTGTCTGCGCCTAACAAAATAAATTGCGCTGCGTCGCCGCCGCTTTCGATTCCACCAATTGCGGACAAACTTCGACCCGGAAACTCTCGCCGGATCATGGTCGCAATCTCCATGATCATGCGCAGCGCGATCGGCCGGACGGCTTTGCAGGAATAACCGCCGGGCGTGGTATAGCCTTCAACCGTCGGTTCCGGTCGCAAGGTTTCGAGATTCACTCCCATGACGCTGCGAATGGTGTTGATTGCGCTCACACCCTGGCAACCGGCGCGCAGCGCGGCCCTGCTCGGATCTTCAATGTGCGTCACATTTGGGGTCATCTTCGCCCAGACCGGTTTCTTCGCTGCGGCCATCACCCAACCGGCAACTTCTTGAAGAATTTCCGGATTTTCACCCATCGCTGCGCCCATCTTTCGCTCCGGCAATCCGTGGGGACAGGAAAAGTTCAATTCGAACGCATCGACGCCGGTCTCCTGACATCGCTCGACAATTTCGACCCAGGCATCGCGATGGTATTCTTCCATGATCGATGCGATCAGGACGCCGTTTGGAAATTGATCTTTGCATTTCTTGAATTCATCAAGCCAGATTTGGAATGGACGATCGCTGATTAGCTCGATGTTTTCCCAACCGACCGGCTCTTTTCCATCCGCCGCCATCAATTTCGCGTAACGCGGCGTAACATTGACGACTTTCGATGAGTCGAGGCTGATCGTTTTGGCGATGACCGCGCCCCAGCCTTCACGAAAAGCCCGGGTGATGACGTTCAAATTTGTTCCAGGCGGTCCGGAGCCGACAACGAATGGATTCGGCAGCTTCAATCCATCCACATTGGTGGCAAGCGTAGGCATAGAGCACTCCTTCGATTCGAGGCGCGTTTTACCAGCTTATGCGACAAAATTCGATTTAAAAATGGGAGCGCCGGCCCTACCCAATCCAGCGCATCACCTTGTCGGCGAGCTTGTCGAATGCGGTTACTGCCAACGCCAGATGTTCCTCTTTTGTATCTTCTATTTTGTTGTGACTAATGCCGTAGAGGCTTTGGACAAACATCATCACCGTTGGAACACCGGCGCGCGCAACTTCCGCCGCATCATGCAACGGACCGGACGGCATGCGGTGTGGCGGTGCGCCAGCCTCGGCGATTGATTCGTCGCACATCGCAATCAATTCCGCGTTGAACAAAATCGGCTCGATATTCCAAAGTCGTTCCCATCTAACATCGACATTTCCTTCCCGGGCGAACTTTTCACTGGCCGTTTTTGCTTCGCTCAACATTCGCGCCAGTGCTTCCGCGTCGAGATGGCGTTGATCGAGCGCGAGCTGGCATTCTTCGACGACACTGGTCACGATCCCTGGTTTGGTTAGGCACGAGCCGATCGTGCAGACTCCTGGTCCGCTCCGTTTTGCGATCTGGTAAATCTCCGGACTCATTTTCGCGGCCGCCAGAAAAGCGTCACGACGCCGATTCATCGGTGTGCTTCCGGAATGAGCCGCTTGCCCGCGAAATGTAATTGCGTGCCTCTCCACACCAAAGGTTCCGAGAACAGTCCCGAGCGAAAGATTGAGATCGAGCAAGACCGGGCCTTGTTCGATGTGCAGCTCGAGGTAAGCGGCCGCGTTTTTTAGCTCTTTTCCGGAGTCCTTAACTTTTTCAAAATCGATTCCGTGTTCCCTCAATGCGTCTGCCAACCGAATTCCATTCTTGTCTTTGAGTTTGCGCGTCTCATCCATGTCAATCTTGCCCGAGCAGGCGGAGGAACCAAAGAGACTTTTGCCGAAGCGCGCCCCTTCTTCGTCGGCCCAATCAACCAGGCGAACGGTCACCGGCGGGCAGCCGTGGAATTGCGAGGCGATCCGGCGAAGAATCTCCAGGCCGGCAAGCGTGTTGAGGCAACCATCAAGCCAACCGCCATTCGGAACTGAATCGATGTGACCGCCAATCAACAGCGCTCTGTCCGATTTGCCGGGCAACGTCGCCCAAAAATTTCCGGCGGCATCGGAATGAACCTCGAGATGGTCGATTGCTTCGGCCTTTTTTCGAAGCCATTCGCGCGCTTTCGACCAGTTTTCTGTGAAAGCGACGCGCTGCGCGCCATTCTCGTCTCCGGTCAGCGACCGCAATTCTTTCAGCTCGGCAATCGTTCGCGACGGATTTAGTGTCATCGATCGGCGCAAAATCTGCCCGCGCGCTATTCCAGCGATAATTCGGTGCGTTCTTCGGGCTCGCGTGCGACAAGATTGTTCCGTGAAATGATGCGGGCGCAGGTATTCCAGCGCAATAAAGCGTCGTCGTGACCGGGCGGACGAATCGCTTCGGCTTTCTCGAACCAGGCCATCGCATCGCAAAAGAGATCGTAAGCTTGAAAACGGCAACCAGGCGTATTTTGACGGAGTTTGGTTTTTGCGCGCCGTTCCGCCACAATTCCAGAATAATAAGCCCGGTCGTAATCGGATTTCATTCGCGCGATCAACTCTTTCGTTTGGGTATCGCTAACGGAGTAACCTTTTTCAAAACGGTCCGTCAACGCGAGCAGAAGGGCGATGATCGCCTGCTGATTTTCCGGATCGCTGGCGATAACATCAAGGCAGATGCTCTCGGCCTCACCGGGCTCGTTGAGCAATCGATAGCGTTCCGCTTTCTCCAGCGCGGCCGGAATTGCTTCTTTCGAAAGTTTTTTCAGCTGGGACATCAGTTCTACGAATGTCGATCTTGTTTTCGCTTCCGCCACTGCCAAAGAAATCCGAACGGATCATAAAATTTGTCCACCACGCGCTCTTTTAACGGAATGATCCCGTTGTCGGTGATCTGGATGCTCTCCGGACAAACCTTCGTGCAGCATTTGGTGATGTTGCAGTAGCCAATTCCGTGGGCTTTGCGCAGTTCTTCAACGCGATCCTCAACGTCAAGTGGATGCATCTCCAGCGCGGCAGTGTAAATCAAAAATCGCGGACCGATGAACTGGTCGTGCATCCGGTGGTCGCGCAAAACGTGGCAAACGTCCTGGCAAAGGAAACATTCGATGCATTTTCGAAATTCCTGCACGCGATCGATGTCTTCCTGCTGCATTCGCCACGTTCCATCGGCCGCGTCCGGTGGTCGCGGTTTGAATGGTTTGATCTTTTTCTTCACCCGGAAATTCCAGGAAACATCGGTGATCAAATCTTTCACGATGGGAAACGCTTTCATCGGTTGCACCGTCACCGGCCGGTCGAGCGGCAGATCACTCATCCGGGTCATGCACATGAGTTTGGGAATTCCGTTGACCTCTGCCGAACACGAGCCGCACTTGCCCGCCTTGCAATTCCAGCGACAGGCGAGATCGCTCGCCTGCGTCGACTGAATGTGATTGACCGCATCGAGCACAACCATTCCTTCGGAAACGCCGGTGGTGTAGTTGCGAAACTCACCACCGTTGGCGTTGCCTCGCCAGATTCGAAATGTGGCCTGGTGCTGTGTCGTCATTTCATTTCCTCAATCACCTGCTTGAGATAATCCGGCATTGCCGGAAGCGGTTCCAATTTTACTTCCATGGTTCCATCCCCTGCTTTGCGGATCATTGTGCTCACTTTGGAAAACTTTTCGTCTTTATTCGGGTAATCTTCCCGAAATTGCGCGCCCCGGCTCTCTTTCCGTTCCAACGCCGCGCGTGCAATCGCTTCGGAGACCGTCAGCAGATTTTTCAAATCAAGCGCAGTGTGCCAGCCGGGATTGAAATCGCGATTGCCGGTCACTCCGACCGCGGCAGCGCGCTCCTGGAGCGTTTTCAAATGCTCGAGCGCAGCGCGCATCTCGCCTTCGTCGCGCACGATGCCAACATTGTGCTGCATCAGTTCCTGCAAATCGCGCTGGACCGAGTAAGGATTCTCCCCGCTACTGTTTTCGAAAGGCCGCAATCCTTCGCGTGCGGCGATTTCGATCCCGTCTTGATTAATCTGACCTAACGAGTTTTCTTTGGCGAACTTTGCCGCGAATTCTCCGGCGCGTTTCCCGAAAACAATCAGATCGGAAAGCGAATTCCCTCCCAGCCGATTTGCGCCATTAATTCCAGCAGCGCATTCGCCGGCGGCAAACAAGCCGGGCACGTCCGACATTTGCGTATCTGCATTCACGTGCACGCCGCCCATGATGTAATGGGTCGTCGGGCCGACCTCCATCGGTTCCTTTGTAATGTCGAGATCGCCCAGAGCTTTAAATTGATGATACATGCTCGGAAGCTTGCGTTTGATGTGCTCTTCCGAGTTCGGCATCTTTTTCTTGATCCAGGAGATATCGAGATAGACGCCTCCGTGCGGAGTACCCCGCCCTTCCTTGATTTCCCGCACAATGCAACGGGCCACGTGATCGCGGGTCAGCAACTCCGGCGGCCGCCGTGCGTTCTTGTCGCCTTGCGTGTAACGCCAGCCTTCCTCTTCGTTGTCGGCCGTTTGCGATTTGTAGTTGTCTGGAATGAAATCGAACATGAAGCGCTTGCCATCTGCGTTGGTCAGGATACCGCCCTCGCCCCGCACACCTTCCGTCACGAGC
This sequence comes from Chthoniobacterales bacterium, assembly GCA_035622995.1. Lineage (GTDB taxonomy): Bacteria > Verrucomicrobiota > Verrucomicrobiia > Chthoniobacterales > UBA10450 > DASPUI01. Next base: position 2,650 of record DASPUI010000153.1, on the reverse strand, counting down.
ATGCCCGCGACGCTCGGAGGCCATACCATCCCGGTCGGATGGAACTGGATATACTCCATATCAATCAATGCTGCGCCGGCGTGATACGCCAGTGAGTGTCCATCGCCGGTGCAATCCCAACTGTTGCTCGTGATCTTGTAGGCCTTGCCGATTCCGCCCGTGGCCAGAATCACCGCTTTTGCTCGAAAAATCTTGAACCGGCCGCGTTCGCGATCGTAGCCGAATGCCCCAGCGATCCGCTCGCGGTCTTTGAAGAGTGCAATGATGCAAATTTCCATGTGGACGTCGATGCCTCGATGAACGCCACGATCTTGTAACGTCCGGATCATCTCCAGTCCTGTGCGATCTCCAACGTGCGCCAGTCTCGGATATTTGTGGCCGCCAAAATTTCTTTGCAATATCCGGCCATCCTTTGTGCGATCGAAAACCGCTCCCCATGCCTCCAGTTCGCGCACACGATCGGGCGCCTCTTTCGCATGCAATTCGGCCATTCGCCAATTATTGACGTACTGACCGCCGCGCATGGTGTCGGCGAAATGAACTTTCCAGTTGTCCCGATCGTCGACGTTAGCGAGAGCCGCCGCGATCCCGCCTTCCGCCATGACGGTATGCGCTTTGCCCAGCAAACATTTGCAAACCATCCCAACCGAGACGCCCGCTGCTGAGGCTTCTATCGCCGCGCGCAATCCCGCTCCGCCAGAACCAATGACAAGAACGTCGTGCTGAAAGGTTTCGTATTCTGGCATGCGTCAGAAAATTCTCACGTCATGCCAGATACCCATCGAGCAAAGCCGGACATACAGGTCGCTGAATCCAACCCAGAACAAACTCATCCACGCCCACAGCATGTGCCGGCGATTGAGACAACTGACACAGCGGTAAGCCGCAAAGGACGAGCTCGATCTTGAAAGTTGATCGCGAAATCCACCGATTAAATGGCGCAGCGAATGGCAGCCGAAAGTGTAACCGCCAAGGAAGTAAACATTAAACGCCAGGACAATCGTGCCGACGCCAACGCCGAAAGAGTGCTTTCCGTTCGCAGGATCGACAAACCAAAGCGCCTCCCACACATCGTAGGCCAGAATAAAAATAAATAGGATCGCGATGTACAAGAAGTAGCGATGAACATTCTGCATAATGAGCGGAAACGAACGTTCGCCCCAGTAAGTTTTGCGCGGCTCGCCAACGGTGCACGCCGGCGGATCGGCCCAAAACGCCTTGTAATATGCGCCGCGGTAATAATAACAGGTGAGTCGAAAACCGGCCGGCGCCCACAAAATCAAAAGCGCCGGCGAAAATAGAAGCCAGCCTGGCCACCAACTCGGCTTCGGCCCAAGCCAGGCGTGCGGAGAAGCGCCGAAGATCTCGGGCGAGTAGAACGGAGAAATATAATTACCGAAATAATAATGCGCGCCCTGAAACGCAGCCCAGGTTGAATAAACGATAAAGGTCGACAATCCGCAGAAGACAAGCAGCGGCTGCGTCCACCAAACATCGGGCCGCATCGTTTCGCCGAACGAATTCCTTCTCGACAACTCGGCAACAGTCGATCCATTCATTCGCCGTTTGCTCCTTCAATCGGGAGTTTGGCTGCTTTCCAGGCTTCCCAACTGCCGGGCACGTTCCAAAGTTTCTCGAAACCTGCCGGCTTCATGATGCTCGTGGCGATGCCCGCGCGATATCCGCTACCGCAATAAACCGCGGTTGGTTTCGACCGATCGAGTTCGCCCATTCGCTTGCGCAATTCCGGCAAAAAGATGTGCCGTGCGCCTGGAACATGTCCCTTTTTCCATTCACCCGGCCCGCGAACGTCGACAATTTGGAGCGACGATTTTTTCGCGTTTAACTCATGCACGCTCATTTGCCCGATCGATTCAAGCGAGAACCCCGCTGCGTCCCACGCTTTCATTCCACCGATCAGATAGCCAGCGAATTTCGTGTATCCGGTGCGAATGAATAATCGCAGGACCTTTTCCAGATCGTCGTCGCTCTCGAGCACGAGAAGAATCGGACACTCGGGATCGAGCATCCAGCCAGCCCAAATTGAAAGGATTGGCGAATCTGCAATATTCAATGCACCCGCGATATGACCGCCACCGAAAGCCAGAATGTTGCGAACGTCGACGAGCACTCCTGAATTTTTCTCAATTGCTTGCCTGAATAACTGCGGTGTCAGCCCGGCTACACGCGGAAGACAGCCGAGAACTTCCGGCCCCTCGGCATTCACCTTTTTCATGCGCGGATAATAGGTCGGAACGGGTGGCGCCGTTTTAATCGCAAAATCGGTGAATTTCGTCAGGTCATCGAGCTGCAGGAATTTATTGAAGCGTTTTTCGTAACCAATCGTGCTGCTGAGCCGCGCGCCAATATCCGCTCCGCAGGGCGAGCCCGCTCCATGGTTCGGATAAATCATCACGTGGTCGGGCAACTTCAGATAGAAATCGCGCAGCGTGTGAAATTGCTGCTCGGCCAGCCGCTTGGTGTGTTTATCGCCTAACAAGTCCGGCCGTCCAGCCGATGAAACAAAGAGCGAATCGCCTGTGAGAATTCCCCACGGCTCGTCCGGATGATCGGCCTCGGCGATCAAATAAGACATGTGTTCGGGCGTATGTCCGGGCGTATGGCGAGCGGTGACAATTACTTCGCCGAA
>DASPUI010000152.1:0-2078 GCA_035622995.1 Chthoniobacterales bacterium | reverse complement strand
ATTTGGGCGCCGGTTTTGCTGGCTTTGCTATTCGTCAGCGGACTGCCGTTGCGCTATTTGATTTGCATTCTGCTTATCGGCATCGCGTGTGTTCCGATTGCGATTAATCTCGGCCTGAAACCGTACCAGCAAGAGCGAATCACTGCCTTTATTAACCCGGACATCGACAAGCAGGGGTCGGCCTGGGCGATCAACCAATCGCTCATCGCAATTGGTTCCGGCGGGTGGGCGGGCAAGGGCTTCAAAGCGCCCAATACGCAGATCGAGCTCGGCTTTTTGCCGGCTACGGCCGTTCACAACGACTATATCTTTTCCGCCATCGGCGAGCAGTGGGGTTTTGTTGGTGGAGTGTTTCTTATCGGCACGTTCGCTTTGTTGTTACTTACGTGCCTCTTCGTCGCGTTTTTTGCCGGTGACCAATTTGGTTTGCTCCTGGTCGTTGGAATCTCCGCGCTTATTTTCACTCATATTTTCCAGAACATCGGCATGACGATCTCGATTCTGCCCATCACTGGCGTCCCGTTGCCACTCATCAGCTACAGCGGATCATTTGCGCTGATGGTCATGTTCGCTCTTGGAGTGGTGAATAGCGTGTGGGTTCATCGTCGAGATTACGCCGACAGTTAGGCGTTCTCGATTCCAGAATCGACCCTCGCCAGCAACCGCCTGCATTTACTTGCCGCGTTGTCTGTCTAAACTGCTTCCAGCGTGGAAACCGACTACAAGGTCAGGCTCGAAATCTTCGAAGGTCCGCTCGATCTCTTGCTTTATTTGATCAAGCGCGACGAGATCGACATTCAAGAAATTTCGATTGAGCGGATCACAGGCCAGTATCTCGAGTACCTTCAGGCGTTCAAGGAATTGAAAATCGACATCGCGGGCGAGTTTATCGTGATGGCCGCAAATCTCATTTATCTCAAAAGCCGCAGCCTCCTTCCGCTCGATCAACAACCGCCGGAAGAGGACGCCGAGGAGGACGATCCCCGGTGGGATTTGATCAGACAGTTGATCGAGTACAAAAAATTCAAGGAAGCAGCGGCGCAATTGCAAGTTCGCGAGTGGGAGCAGGAACGAATATTTACCCGGGACCACGGCGCACCCGAAGAAACGAGACCATTGCGACTCGGAGAAGTCAGCATTTTTCAGCTGATCAATGCATTCCAAAATGTGGTCAAACGTCTGGACGCCCGCGAGGATCTTCGGGAAATCTTCGGCGAACGCTTCACCGTTTCGGAAAAGATCGAACGGATTCTGCAGCGCATGGCGAACGGCGGCTCTATTCGTTTTTCGGAGTTGTTTGGCGACAGCGCGTCTCGGGTCGAGATCGTCGTGACGTTTCTAGCCCTGCTGGAGTTAATTCGTCTGAAACAGGTCCGTGCGATTCAACGTGACCTATTTGGCGAAATTGAGATTGCCCGGGCCGTCGAATGAAGGCTGGGTGGCAATAATGCGAAGCGTTCTTATTGCCGGCTGCGGTTACCTTGGCCAATCGACTGCGGCTCTGTTCCAAAATGCCGGTTGGTTGGTCGACGCATGGACAAAGTCGGCTGCATCCGCCAAAAAGCTTTCGCAAGAAAATTACCGGATTCACGCGGTCGATCTCACGAAACTGGATGAGGTGTCCGCTCGTGAGGAAAGCTTCGACGTCGTGATTCACTGCGCCAGTACGCGCGGGGGCCCGGTCGATGTTTACCGACAGGTTTATTTGGATGGCGTCAGGAATCTTCTTCGCCGATTCTCTAGATCGACGGTTTTACTCGTCGGAAGCACAAGCGTTTACGCGCAGATGAGTGGCGAATGGGTGACTGAAGAAAGCCCGGCCGAACCCGAACACGAGCGCGGACGGATTTTACGCCAGGCCGAAACGCTTTTGCTTGAGAGCGGCGGCATCGTTGCGCGGCTAGCCGGAATTTATGGACCTGGTCGTTCTCATTTGCTTCAACGATTCCTGGCTGGCGAAGCAATCATCGATTCAAAGAACGATCGCTTTATGAATCAAGTACATCGCGACGATGCAGCTGCGGCGCTTTTCATCCTGGCCGAGCGCGGACCAGCGGAAGCCGGACAAATTTTCAACG
>DASPUI010000151.1:0-3234 GCA_035622995.1 Chthoniobacterales bacterium | reverse complement strand
CCAGCAATTCCAGAGTGCGCTGAACTTCGTGTGTCTTGAATTGGCGAAGCAAATTGTCCGCGACGGCGAAGGGACCTCGCGCGTCGTCGCATTGCGGGTCTGCGGTGCGCGCAACGATCGCGAAGCGGAAATCGCGGCCCGAGCGATCGCAAGCAGCTCGCTGGTTCGGGCTAGCTGGTGCGGTGGCGACCCAAACTGGGGGCGAATTTTGTGCGCTTTGGGCTATTCGAAAGCAAAATTCGACCAGGCACTCGTCGATGTCGGTTATGCTCCGACACGCAGTAGGAAAATTGTTTTTGCATTTCGGCGCGGCCGTCCGACAAATGTCGCCTTGAAAAAATTAGCCAGGATTACCTCAGAACCGGAATTTGATCTCCATGTCGATCTTCATGCTGGTCGCGGCGAGTTTGTGATTTACGCTGCCGATCTCACTGAAGATTACGTTGCGTTTAACAAAGGCGACGTGACCGATCCAGCGACGCTCGGTGGTTGATGAAAAAGTTTATTTCGAAAGCGGCGACGCTACTCGAAGCGCTGCCCTACATTCAACGGTTCCGAAGTCAGATCTTTGTCGTGAAATATGGCGGCAGCTTTATGGATTCGCCCGATCCGGAGGAACGGCATCGAGTCGCGCGGGATGTCGTTTTTCTTGAAGCGGTGGGGATCAATCCGGTCGTTGTCCATGGCGGCGGGAAGGCAATCACGCGCGCCCTCGAGAGATCGAAGCTCAAGTCCGAGTTCGTGCGTGGCTATCGCGTGACCAGCTCCCAGGGCGCCGAGATTGTGGACCGAGTACTATCGCGCGAGATCAATCCCGAAATTGTGAAGGCGATAGAGGCGTTTGGTGGCAAGGCACGAGGTTTTGCCGGTCCGGATATTTTTAGGTGCCGAAGATTCTCGACCACGGATGAAAATGGCGAGGCCGTCAATCTTGGATTTGTTGGGGAAGTTTGCGACGTCAATGTTGAACCGTTGCGCGAGTGTATTCGGCGGAGCATCACCCCGGTCATTAGTCCGACCGCGCGAGGTGACGACGGAAAAATCTACAATTGCAATGCCGACATCGCAGCCGCCAAAACAGCGATTGCATTGAAAGCGCGCCGTCTTGTTTTTATGAGCGACGTACCCGGTTTGCTTCGCAATCCAAAGAAGAGCTCGAGCCTTTTGAGCCATCTGGCCGTCAATGAAGTCCCGAAGTGGCGAAAAAAAGGCGTGATTGGCGAAGGGATGATTCCAAAAGTCGACAGTGCAGTGGCAGCTATCGAGAGCGGCGTGGAAAAGGTTCAGTTCGTTGATGGCCGCATTCCGCATTCCGTTTTGCTTGAAATCTTTACCGACGCTGGCGTTGGAACCGAGGTCGTTTTGTGAAGGAAGTTCTTCCAGCGCCGTCTTCCGCGATTGTGCAGAACGAAACGAAACGCGTCCGCGAGTTGTTCGAACAGTTTGTCGTTCCCTCCTACTCACGGTTTGATCTTGTGCTGGAGCGCGGCGAGGGAAGTTACGTTTGGGACGTTGACGGAAAGCGTTACCTCGATTTGGCCGGCGGAATCGCGGTGTGCTCGTTGGGCCACGCCCATCCGGAGATAACGAGAGCGCTGGCGGAGCAGTCACGGAAACTCATTCACGTTTCCAATCTCTATTATACCGAGCCGCAGGGGCAGCTGGCTAGGCGGATGGTTGATCACATTGCGCCCGGCCGAGTTTTCTTTTGCAACAGCGGCGCCGAGGCCAATGAAGGTCTTTTCAAACTGGCGAGAAAGTTCGGCAGCGATACCAGCCGCTACGAAGTCATTACCACGACTAATTCATTTCATGGACGAACCCTTGCGGGCATCGCGGCGACCGGACAGGAAAAAGTGAAGAAGGGGTTCGCCCCCGAAGTCGAAGGGTTTCGTCAGGTTCCGTTTAACGATCTCGAAGCGATGCGAAGGACGATCACAAAATCGACAGCTGCCATCCTGGTCGAGCCGGTCCAGGGTGAGAGCGGAGTTACAATCGCAGCGCCGGAATACTTGATTGGATTGCGCCGCCTTTGCGACGAGCACAATTTGCTCCTGTTGTTCGATGAAGTGCAAGCGGGACATTTTCGAACGGGAACATTTCAAAGCTGGCAGCGCATTTTGGAGAATAACGCCGTTGACTCGAATGCGTCCGAAGCCAGACGGGCGATTGAGGGCAATCGCCCCTACCTGCCGGACGGGATTTCAATGGCGAAATCATTGGGCGGCGGATTTCCGATGGGCGCATTTTGGGTCCGGGAGAAATTCGCCAACACTCTCGGCCCGGGAACGCATGCGAGCACCTTTGGCGGAACGCCGCTGGCCTGCGCAGTGGCCATGACGATTTTTGACGTCATCGAGCGGGAGAATCTGGCCAACAACGCGCGTGAGACGGGCGAATTCCTCTTGCGCGGATTACAAGGACTTCAGGAGAGATTTCCGAAAGTGATTAAGGTCGCGCGCGGATTTGGATTCATGATCGGAATAGAGTTTCAGCCGCGGTTCAATGCGGTCGATATCGTAAAGACGTTGCACAGGCGTAACTTGCTTACCGTCCCGGCCGGAACGTCGGTAATTCGACTGTTGCCGGCGTTGAATCTTTCGCGCACGGAAGCCGGGGAGGGACTGAGTGCGATCGAACAATTGGTGGTCGATCTTGCGGAGGAGAAATAGCCACAGATGGACACAGATTTTCGCAGATCGGAGCAGGCTAAACATTTTTGTATCTGTGTTTCATCTGTGTGAATCTGTGGCAACGGGAATGAAACACCTACTCAGCATCGAGCAGCTTTCACGGGAAGAAATCGAACGGATTTTGCAGCGCACCGCTGAGGTCAAAACAAACCGCGGCAAAATTTCGGCGCAGCCGCTCGCCGGGCAAACCTGGGCGCTCATTTTCTCCAAACCCTCAACTCGGACGCGCGTTTCGTTTGAGGTTGGCATTCGCGAGCTGGGGGGCGAAACGATTTACCTGAACGCGGCAGATGCACAGTTGGGTCGGGGTGAATTAATCAAGGACACCGCGCGCGTGCTCGCCCGAATGATCCACGGCGCGGTCATTCGGACTTATGCCCAAAGCGACATTGAGGAGTTCGCCGAATTTTCCGGCGTCCCGACGATCAACGCGCTGACGGACGATGAGCACCCGTGCCAGATTCTCGGCGATATTTTCACGATCATCGAAAAACGCGGCCCGCCTTCGCAGGCGTCCGGCGCGGCGAGCAAGATCGACAAT
>DASPUI010000150.1:0-16677 GCA_035622995.1 Chthoniobacterales bacterium | reverse complement strand
GGCGTGGATCCGGAAATGGTTCTGCGCGCATCGCAACGTGCAACCGAGTTAATCCAGGAAATCGCTGACGGCGTCCCGGCCAAGGAAATTCACGCTGCTGGCAAGCTTCCCGCAAATCCGCCTGACGTTTCGTTGACCTATGAGAAATGCGATCGCGTGATTGGGATTACAATCAAGCCGAGACAAATCGACGAGATACTCGAGGGCTTTGGACTAAAGAAAACCAGCGCGGCAAAACTAACCAAATGGAAAATCCCGAGCTATCGCCGCGATTTACAGCGTGATGTAGATCTCATCGAAGAAGTCGTCCGCGCTTACGGCGCTAACAATATTGCTGGCGTCGAACGTGGCCGTTATTCGCCCTCCAGTGCAGCCGATCATGCACACGATCAGGAATCGGCCTGGCGCAACCGTCTGGCCGCCGTTGGTCTTTACGAAGTGCGCACTTCGAAATTGCTGCCGCGCGAACGATTCGCGTTCAGCGAGGGCGCGATCGAACTGCGGAATCCCCTCAGTGAAGAGGCCGTCGCGCTGCGGCCAAGCATTTTGGCCGGATTGTTATCCGTTCTCGATCGAAACATTCGAACCGGGGCGGACCGGATAGCGATTTTCGAAATTGGCCGGACTTTCATTCCGCCGAATGGAAAAGAAGAGCGGCACCTTGCAATGTTGCTCTGGGGAAACGCGGCCAGCTCGGCGGGCTGGCGGTCACAGACGAAACGCAATCTCGATTTGTTCGATTTAAAAGGTGCGCTGGAAGCGGTCGTCTCAAAACTGTCGTTTCGCCCGGGAAAATTTCCCGATCTGGCACTGCCAGTCGATATTTACTCGGGCGATCGCATGATCGGCTTTGGCGGACAGCTTTCAAGCAGCGTGTCGAGTGCACCGGGTGCTGTGTTTGTTGCGGAATTGCATGCTGATTTGCATTTGATGGCGGAGAAAAATCCGAAAACGTTTCGGGGACTAGAGAGATTCCCGGCGATCGCTCGCGATGTCGCGATGATCGTGCCCGACAAAATTTCGCACGCGGAGATTTTACGGGTGATTGAAAATCCAAAAGAACCATTATTGGAGCAAGTGGAGCTGTTCGACTTATTCACAACCGGCTTCGGTGAGGCACGAAAGTCGCTCGCATATAGATTGACATACCGTTACCGGGATCGCACACTGACGAACGAGGAAGTGACTGCGGCGCACGCGAAAATTCGCGAACGATTGCAGCGCGAACTCGGCGCGGAATTGCGCGAGTAGTTCTTTGAGAGCGAGAGCCGTTGGTTGAGGGTTGGGAAGGAAACCAGTGCTTTCCGCTCAACTCTCTAGCGACGGCTTTCAAAAATTTGCCCTGCGATGTTCGAGATTCCAGGTGTGATCCCCGAACCGATATTTCGCAAGTTCAGGAGGCTGAGTCGCAAATTGGAGAGGATGACATGCCTTGATTGGAAGTCAGACGCTCTGGCGACGGTCATCCGCCGTTTACCGAAAGGGAACGGGAGATTCACCTAAACGGCACCCGCGGGGTAAAATTTCAAATGCCCGGGTCGAGATATTCGATTTCGGGCATTTTCTTTTTGCGGACATTTGAATTTCGCACGCGAACATCGACAATCACCGCCGATGCGCGCTATTCTCGCTCTCGAAGACGGCCGGATTTTCGAAGGCGAATCATTTGGGGCCACTGGCACGCGCGTCGGCGAGATTTGCTTCAACACTGCGATGACCGGTTACCAGGAAGTGTTGACGGATCCCTCCTATCGCGGGCAGATCGTGGCCATGACTTATCCGCTCATCGGCAATTACGGAATCAATTCGCTCGACCAGGAAAGTCAGTCACCGCACGTGCGCGGTTTTGTCATCGAGGAACTGAGCGAGTTGCCGAGCAGCTGGCGTTCGGAAATGTCGTTGGATGATTACTTGCGCCAATGGGAGATCCCTGGTTTGCAGGGGATCGACACACGTGCCCTCACCCGGCACCTCCGTACCCGCGGCGCAATGAAAGCCTGCCTGACGAGTGAGAAAATATCGACCGAGCAGGCTGTCCAATTGGCGGCCAAAGGCGAAGGCGTCATCGGAATGGACTATGTGCAAGAGGTTTCAACGCCGAAAATTTATCGCTGGGACCCGGACGATCAATTAAGCCGCCCGTGGTCGATTTCTAATGGAAGCACTGAAAACAAACCGAAACTCCCGCCGGTTCGTTTCCAGATCGTGGCCTACGATTACGGAATTAAACAAAACATTTTGCGATTGCTGCGGCAAAAAGGTTTTGGCGTGACCGTCGTTCCGGCTGCTACGTCGGCCGATGAAGCACTCGCCCTCAATCCAGATGGGATTTTTCTGTCGAACGGCCCGGGCGATCCGTCGGCGCTGCCTTATGCGCACAAAACGGTGCGCGATTTGATGGGGAAAAAGCCTGTTTTCGGAATCTGTCTCGGCCACCAGGTCCTCGGCTTCGCCTTCGGCGGTTCAACCTTCAAATTAAAATTCGGCCATCGCGGGGCAAACCAACCCGTAAAAGATTTGCAGACCGGCAAGGTTGCGATCACTGCGCAAAACCACGGATTTGCAGTCGATCCAGATTCGCTGCCAAAAAATGTTGAGATCACGCACCTTAATCTGAACGACCAAACCGTCGAAGGAATGCGGCACAAAGAGTTGCCAATATTCAGCGTGCAATATCATCCCGAGGCGGCGCCCGGACCGCACGACGCGTCTTATTTTTTCGATCAATTCGCGGAGTTGATCGAGAAAGAAGAGAAATGACCGGTCCGCGGGTGTGAGTTGACCCCGCGTAAAAGCGGCAGACAGTTTCGCATGTTAAACTCGGACAAACCCACTGCTTTGAAGATTGCGGCCACCCTGCTATTTGCTTTTGCGATTGCCACTTCTCCGTGCGCGGTTGCTCACGAGCATGAACAAGAAAGTGGCGACGCCGCGGCCGCGAAAGAAATCACGGGCGAGATCGTCGATATGATGTGCTATGTCGATCATAATGCGATCGGCGAAAAGCATGGTCAATCGTGTGGTTCGACTTGCATCAAAAACGGCGGCCCGGTTGGGATCGTAAGCGACGGCAAAGCTTATTTAGTGGTTGGTGAGCACAAGCCTATCAACGACGAACTTGCCAGCTCATGCGGAAAAACGATTACCCTGAAAGGTAAACTCGCCGAACGCGGCGGCATCGCGATGCTGGAGAACGCCGAGATCGTTAAGAAATAGAGGGCGACTGCGAGCGCAGCGCGATCACTTCGCGCAACATTCGAAGGCTATCGTACAGAAAATGCACTTTACTGCCCTCGGAATGATCCCATCGCACCGGGATTTCACGCAGCCGCAGGCCGGCGCGCTGCGCCAGCATGAGCAATTCGACGTCGAACGCGAAGCCCTCCAACCGCGCCGCCTCCAAAATTGGCCGGCAGACGTTTAGCCGGAATGCTTTGAACCCGCACTGCGTGTCCCAAAAGGGCAGGCCAGAACTCAGCCTGACCAGTAAATTGAAAATTCGACCGCCGTGTTCGCGCGTCCACGGTTGATGACGACCGATCAGACGCCGGTCCAGCGCCCGCGAACCAAACGCAAGATCGACATCCCCGGCCACGATCGGCTCAATCACTTTTGGCACTTCGCTCAACGGCGTCGAAAGATCGGCATCGAAGAACAACCCGATCGGTTGTTGCGCCGCCAATAAGCCTTTGCGCACCGCGTGACCTTTGCCACGATTCGGAAAATTTTCGAGAAGACGACTTTGAAGCGCCGATCGACTCAACGCCTCGCGCGCAGCGGTCGACGTTTGGTCGGTCGATCCGTCATTCACCACGACCAATTCGCTTTGCGGTGAATTCTTTTCCAAATATTCCAGCGTTGCGCCGATGGTGCCGCCAATTCTGGCGGCCTCATTGAAGCAGGGAATGACAACGGAAAATGCGGGCAACATGTTTGGCGGAGCCAGTCACCTCTTGGTGGTTAGGCGCCCGGCACCAGCGCCTCTACAACTTTCACCGGTAAATCTCGACTAAAAACTTTCCGCTGGAATCAACCTGACCGCGGTACATTCCGGAAGTGTTGAATGGCAACGCCATGTTTCCATTTTTGTCCACGGCAATCAGGCCGCCCGTCCCGCCGAGCTTCGCCACCTTGTCGAGAACGGTTTGCGTTGCATCATCCAGTTTCATTCCGCGATATTCGATTAGCGCCGAAATATCGTGCGCAACGGTCGCACGAATAAAATACTCTCCGTCACCGGTCCCTGAAACAGCGCAGGTCGCGTTATTCGCGTAAGTGCCGCCGCCAATGATTGGCGAATCACCGATTCGGCCGGGGCGTTTGTTCGTCGTTCCACCGGTGGAAGTCGCCGCCGCCAAATTTCCATTCTGATCGAGTGCCACCGCGCCCACCGTTCCATGCCGGTCTTGATCAGTAATGGTGACGGCCGCATGACGATTTTTCTCAGCGGCTTTCATCCGCTGCAGGGCGTCCCAGCGTTCCTGCGTAAAAAAATATTTCTGATCGACCAGTTGCAGGCCGTTCTCAGTCGCGAATTTCTCCGCCCCCTCCCCGCTCAACATTACGTGGGGCGATTTTTCCATGACCATCCGTGCGAGACTAACCGGATTCCGAATGTGACGGAGGACGGCAACCGCGCCGGCCTGGAGCGTTTTTCCATCCATAATTGCAGCGTCGAGTTCGTTCGTTCCAGCGCTGGTGAAGACTGCGCCCCTGCCGGCGTTGAAATGGGGATCGTCTTCAAGCACGCGCACGGCCGCTTCCACTGCATCCAGGCTGGAGCCCCCGCTTTTCAAAATCTCGTAACCTGCTTTCAATGAGCTCTCAAGACCAGCCCGGTATTCGTTCTCTTTTAGCGGAGTCATTTTCCCGCGCTCGATCGTTCCAGCGCCTCCGTGAATTACCAAAGCGAAATTATTTTTTGTCATCGGACCGGATGGATTGTCGGGCTTGCTCTGCCCCGGTGCATCAGCTAATGCAGCGGACGTGAGCATCGCGCAAACGAGAAAAATTATTTTCATCGAGACAATGAGCGGCAATTGTCTTCTGGTTTAGCGCTTATCGCGCGAGGATGCAGCTCAGAAATTTCATTCGCCGGCATAAATGGCGGCTGCGCCCGCTCAAACGCTTCGTCCTTCCAATTCGAAATGCGAAGCGGGGTATAGTCCGGCTTTTCCGAAACGTTCCGACGATCGAGCAATCCACTCGCAATTACCGTGGTCTGTCATCCAGCGAGGTAACGGAAATTTTCCCAGCGGTTCGAGTCCAGTCTGTCCCAAATCCAGTCCGACCTAACGAAGCGCTGGTCGATCTGAGGGCTGAGCCGGCCCTGCTTTATCATTTGAGAAACATCGATTTCTGGGCCCGTTACGGCGGCTCGATCGTTACCCGTGACAACAAATTGCTGGCTGATCTCTCACCTGAAGTCTGGGGCGTGGAAAATCAGCCACGCTTTTCACAATTGCGTTTGCCGAAGCCTCGAATGCTGTCTGGCAAAACAGCGATTGCGGTGACACCCGAAGCTCCGGGAAATTATTATCACTGGTTGATCGATCTCGTTCCACGCGTCGCACTGGTGCAAGTTGGGCGGCTCGATTTCGATCGTCTTCTCATCAACGGATCACGCGACGGTTATGAAAGCGCCTCCCTGACCGCGCTGAAAATTCCGCGCGAGAAAATTCTCTACGTCGATGCCGGCGACCGATTTGCAATCGACGACGCAGTCATTCCATCGATGGATCATTCGAACAAGGCAATTGCGCCGTGGAAGATCGAGATGCTGCGTTCGTTGCACGATGCCGTCAGCTCCAACAGATCGTCGTCATCCGGCAGATTGTACATTTCGAGAAGAGGCGCCGCCGTCCGGAGGGTGATTAACGAAAGCGAATTCGAACCGCTCCTCCGCGACGCTAATTTCTCGATCGTTCAACTCGAATCGATGCCGTGGAGCGAACAAGTCGCTTCGTTCGGCGCAGCCAAAGTGGTTTTGGCGCCGCACGGCGCGGCGCTGGCCAACATCGCCTTTTGCGCGCCGGACACATTAGTCGCCGAAATTGGAACCCAAGATGGTTACAAAGATTTTTATCTCCAACTCGCGAACGCAGCGCGCTTGCGATATCGCTTCGTCGAAGCGCAGCCGCGCGTAACCGGAGGAACAAATTCATTTCGAGCGGTCGAAGCTGAGGACATGCTTGCCGATCTGGCGGCAATCCGGAAATTCCTGGGCGATCTTTAGTTGCTCCAATGAGCTCGACCCTGCGCCGTCTTTGTAAACCGTTGCTCGAGTGGTCGCTCCCCGTGATCGAACAATTTACCGGCTTTCACACTGCCCGCGGCGATTATCTGCCAAATCGAATCAGGATGCTGATCGGCACGTACGAAGGCGCGGAAGTGAATTTAATGAAACGGTTTTTGAGTCGCGATCAGACGATCATCGATGTCGGGGCAAATGTAGGTTATCTGACGCGATTCTTCGCCCGCTCGACTGGTCCCGGCGGAAGAGTCTGCGCGTTTGAACCAAATCCGCTCATTTTTCCGGTGCTTCAACGGAACGTATCACAATTCAAACAAGCTTCGGTCTACAACATCGGTCTCTCGACTGCTGCGGTGGAACTGCCGCTTTTTTTTGCCGGGAGCGACCACTCGGTAGCGTCGTTCGCCCGGGAATATCCGCTGACCCATGTTTTTTACCAAAGAAACAGCTGTCTCGATTCGATCGGCGCAAGACTGGCCGCAGGCGACGAGTTTCTGGCCAAAATCGATATTCGCAGGATCGATATCCTGAAAATAGATGTGGAAGGGTGGGAACTAAATGTCCTGAACGGCCTCGAGCGGACAATTGTCGCATCGCCAAGCCCGATAATTTTCTGTGAATTCAATCCATCGGCCCAGGAATGCGCCGGCTGGCGCAAGACCGAACTGCTGAATTGGTTTTTAGATCGCCAATTCCAGGTTGCCTATGCCAGCAACCACGATTTACGTCCGATTCCAAGATCTTCGGTTGAAGATTTCATCAGCGGAGTCGGGCCCGGATGCTTCGTGACGCTTTTTGCGTGGCGGAGCTGATCGATTTTCACTTTGTTAGGGCAGCGAACTAGGGCAACTTCTCCATCGAAATGGCGGAGGAAAAAAGCGAAAACATCCCGGCGAATCCTGTCCTGGTCGTGCAGGAGATTGGCGAAGTCGGCGAAAATTTCTTTCGCGAGGTGGGGAGCATGTTCTGGTTCGTCGTTCATACGTTGGACGAAACCTGGGACCGCGTGCGTCAGGGTCGGGTGCCGTTTCGTGCCGCCAGTTTTTTTCGCCACACCGAACGTGCGGGAGTCGATTCGGTCCCTCTCGTCGGGTTGGTTTCATTTTTTCTGGGTATGACCATGGCTTTGCTAACGGGCTATCAGCTGCAGCGATTTGGAACTGAACGGCTCGTGCCTGGTCTGGTGGCAATCGGATTCACCCGCGAACTCGGACCGCTCATCACTGGAATCATGCTGGCGGCACGAATCGGCGCAGCATTCACGGCCGAACTCGGCACGATGCAAGTTTCGGAGGAAGTCGAAGCCATCGAGGCGATGGGGATCGGGCCGCTGCGATTTCTGGTCGCGCCTCGGGTACTTGCGCTTTTTCTTCTAATGCCCTGTTTGTCGACCATCTCGAACATCGCGGCCATCGCGGCCAGCAGTCTCATCTCGCGGATGTATTTCAACATCGCCTTCGTCTACTTTGTCGATCTGGTCCGCGAGGCGCTCCTGATTCGTGACATTATTACCGGCGTGCTCAAGAGCTTCATGTTTGGACTGTTGATTGCAGCGATCGCCTGTTACCGCGGTCTGACTGTCAAAGGCGGCGCAGCCGGAGTTGGCAACGCGACCACATCGAGCGTCGTGACGGCGATCACGACCGTGATTGGCGTGGACACGCTTTATAACATTGTTTACGTGGTTTTTTTCCCATGACGACGCCTGGCTCTCACGTCGTCGAGCTGCGTGCCGTATCGATGAATTTCGAGGACAAAAAAGTGCTCGATGACGTTTCACTCCAAGTCCAACCGCAGGACCGGCTCGTCGTCATGGGACAAAGTGGCAGCGGTAAAAGCACGCTTTTGCGCTTGGTCCTTGGAATTTTGCAGCCGAATGAGGGCGCCGTCTTTTTCAAGCAATTCGAAATTACTCGACTTCGCCGGCGGAAACTACAACAAGTGCGCCGCCATATCGGAATGGTGTACCAATATTCCGCTCTCCTCAGCTCGCGCAATGTCCGCGATAACGTCGCCCTTCCGCTGGAAGAACTGACTGATAAATCCCGGAGGGAAATCGATTCGATCGTAGAGGAGAAATTGCATTTGGTTGGAATGCAAGACTCGCGAGAACTAATGCCGTCGGAATTGAGCGGAGGTATGAGAAAACGCGTCAGCCTCGCGCGCGCCCTGGTGCTGGACCCGGAACTAATCCTTTTCGACGAGCCGTCGGCCGGGCTCGACCCGGTCATCAGCTCGGTGATCGATGAACTGATCATCGATCTGACCGAGAAATCGAAAGTCACGTCGATCATTGTGACCCATGAAATGGGAAGCGCCTTTCGCATTGCCACTCGCATGGCTATGTTGTTTCAGGGAAAAATCATTGAAGACGCCCCACCCGATCGATTTAGGCAGTCGACCAACCCGGTGGTCGTTCAATTCTTGAGCGGCAGCACCGAAGGACCGATTCTGGAAGGAACTCAAGATGCAATTGCGACGAAATGAAATCCTGACCGGAGTGCTTGTCATCGGGACGGTCGCCGTGATTGTCGGCGTGTTGATCCTGCTCGGCGCGCCGGGTTTGTTTCGACCACTGGTTACCTACAAGATTTATTTCGACAACGCCGCCGGGATCAAACTCGGCGCACCGGTAATGCTGGCTGGGCGAAAAATCGGACAAGTCCAGGAATTGTTCTCGCCGGTTTCACAGGAGGAAAATCGGCGCGCTCAGGAGATCGTCGCTTCAATTCGCCCGGGGGAGCCGAACGAAACGCCGGCTTCCCCGGAGTCGAAACCCAAATTTGAAGTTCGAATCAACGTCCTGGTTGATAAGAATGCGATCGTTTATCGCGATGCGCACACCCGGTTGATGCAGCTTGGGTTGCTCGGAGAAATGGCCATCGACATTACGCAAGGTACAGAAGCGGCCGGTCGCGCCCGCAATGGGGATATTTTCGCCGGCGAACGCACGCCCGATTTCAGCGAAGCGATTGCCCAAATGCTGGAAGTGATTAAACCGGTGGCGACGGAGGCGACCTCGACAATGAAAGAATTACAGGCAACCGCCCAGAACCTCAATCACATCACCGATAACAATTCGGAACTGAACCAGGCTCTGACCCAGTTCAAGACATTCGGCGAGCATTTGGTTGAACTCACTGCAAAGAATGGTTCGCTCACGCAATCGCTCGATAACATCCAGGAAATTACCGAGCAACTGACCAAGAATGACAACTTGTCCGTCACTCTCCAAAACTTTCGTCACTCTTCCGAAGAATTGAAGTCGACCCTGCGCGATTTGGAACCGGTTGGCAAAAATATCACGGAATTCAGCGACACGATAAAACGCCAGCCGTGGCGATTAATTTTCCCAACGACAAAAAAATATCCTGAAACCTCTCCGACGCCGGCTGAAGGAACAATCACCGTCCGCAAAAGCACCAAGGCCCGGGCAACTCCCACTCCGACCCAGGGAAATCGTTAGGCCGCCTTTTTCTCCAAACGAGCCGGGAGAAATTCCAGCAAGGCTTTTTCGCCTGCTCGAAAATCGATCGTATTGTCTCCAAATATTTGGCCCGTCTCTTGTCTCAACCAATTGATAAAAGCGCCGCTCTGACAAGCATCCAAAATGGCCGGATGAATGTAACACTTTCGGCAAATCGCGGGCGTATTCCGGAGCATTTTTGCGACGCACTGATCGCTTCGCGAATATTTGCTTTGGCTCGTTTCTTCGTTTCAGCCGGGCCGAGCGAGTTGACTGCGATTGCCGCCAGCACCGTCCCGGCCCACGTGCGAAAATCTTTCGCCGTGAAATCTTCATTTGTTATCCTACGAAGATATCCGTTCACACCCTGCGACGTCACGTTGTGCTGCTCGCCATTCTCGTCGACGTATTGAAACAAATCCTGGCCGGGCAAATCCTGAAGCCGGCCAACAATTTTGGCGACGCGGCGGTCGGTCACATCCACTTCATGCATCCTGCCGCTCTTGCCGCGAAAATGAAACCGCAGCTTGGCACCTTTCACGTCAACATGACGATCCTGCATCGTCGTTAAACCGAAGGATTTGTTTTCGCGAACGTACTCTTCGTTCCAAATTCGAATAAAGGTGCGCTCGAGAAGATGCACGACAGTTGCCAGAACTTTCGCGGTTGCAGGCACTCTTGGTATTCGCAACCGAGAAATACCGCAGTTGCCTTAATTTGAAAGCGTTGCTCTACGAACCGTAGCTCTTGGTGAACTTCTTTTTTGATTCGCCGGACTCGCTCGAGGCAATCGGGGCCGCTGGTTCGGGCGTGGAAGTGGATGGTGGCGCGGCTGGTTGTGCTTCAGCCGGTCCAGGGATTGATTGCGCGGCTACCTTTGGAGCTTTCCGAGCAACCTCAACATATGCCATCTGCAAATTCGAAAGTGCGTTGCGCAGCACGGTCGTCTCGTCGTTGGTCAAGTTTCCGCGAGTTTTTTCCTGAATCATCTCAAGTTGATCGATAAACATCTTGGCCAGCTCAAGATTCACTTCGCCCTGGCCAGTCTTCGGATTTGGAATCTGACCAAGGAAAAGCGCCGCATTTTGTGCATGCATCATGACGAATTCGATGAATCGCTGCGTGAGTTCGCCACTGACCGTGCTGGTTTGCGTTTCTCCGGCCATATCTAATTTGCTTTCTCTGCCGTTGCTTCTTTCGGCGGCCCCACAATCGTCAAGACGTAAGGTTGATCTCGAAAATACTTGGCCGCCACTTGTTTGATATCTTCCAGCGTCACTTTTTCAACGTCGCGTTCAAGCAATTTGTAATAATCGAAACCGAGCCCGTAAAGCTCATCCAGCGCGCATTGATAACCGAAGGCAGCGTTGCTCTGGTTCGCAATCTCCTGCTGCCCAATCAATTTTTTCTTCGCCCGCGCCAGTTCCTCATTCGTTAGGCCATCGCTGGCCAATTTTTGAATCTCGTCGAGCAGCGCCGCCTTCACCGGTTCGATTTTTTGCGGGTCGGTTCCGAGATAGAAAGCGAAGAGGCCGGGCACCAGTCCCTGAATTTGGCTGGCGCCGACGTAATAGGCCAGGCCCATCTGCTCGCGAATTCGAATGAAAAACCGGGAGCCGAGATCGCTGCTCGCTTCATCGATCAATTCCAGGGCATGTCGGTCCTTGTTGAACAGGTCGACGCCGCGATACCCGACCATGATCACCCCCTGCGCCTTTTCTTTTCTTCCTTCAACGATTTTCACTTCGGTCAACGGCGCCGGCGGCTGCGCATCGGTCAAGGCGAGAGCACCCGACTTGAGCGACCCCAGCTTTTGTTCGAGAAGCTGTTTCATGTCCGCTGCCCGGACGTCTCCAAAAATGGAAATGACGGAGTTTTTTGCGACCAGATAACGATCCCGAAACGCAAGAAGATCTCTCTGATTCAAGCGCTCAACCGCTTCCACCGTACCGTTCGCCCGCAAGGCGTACGGGTGGTGAGCGAACAAAGCGCCACGGACAAGATTACGCGCCACGGTGGTCGGTTGTTCTTCTTCTTGTTGAATTGCCGCGATTTGGATTTGTTTCTCACGCGTCACTGCCTTTTCCGGCATGGTGGCGTTGAGCAAAACATCGGAAAGAAGATCGACTGCGAGTTTGATGTCCGGCCGGGTAACGTGCATCGAAATGCCGAAGCTGTTGTTGCCCGCTTCGCTTGAAATCGATCCTCCCGCTGCTTCGATTTGATCGGCAATTTGCTCGGCCGTGCGCGACTTTGTCCCTTTGAGCAGGCTTTTCGCCATCAATCGCGTGATGCCGTTGGTTTCGGGCGTTTCGGCAAGCAGGCCGCCGCGAAAAACGGCGCTGATCGAGACAAGCGGCAATCGCGAATCTTCGCGCACCAAAACGCGAAGGCCATTGGTGAGTTCCAATTTCTGGACTTCTCCCGCAGTTGCCGGTTTCGCACTGGATTGCGTGGCTTTCAACGAATCGGACGGATTCAACGAAATGACCGTCAGATTTTGATCGACCAGATATTTTCCGGCCACGCGCCGAACGTCTTCGAGCGTCACCTTTTGCACCGCTGCCAGATAATCCCGGCTAAAATTGAGATTGCGCGTCAACAGCCAATTCGAACCAATATCCGAGGCCTGACCGCGCATCGTAGTGAGCGAATCCAAATGATGACTGAGCAATATTTTCTTTGCCTTGGCCAATTCGTCCGCCGTCACCCCTGACCGCTTCACTTCTTCAAGAATCTCCAGGATCGATCGTTCCGCATCGTCGCGTTTCTTCGGGTCGACCGTCGCGTCGACGCCGAGTAAGCCAGGGTCACCCGGCGTGTAGGAAAAAGCCGATACGTTGAAGGCCAGGCCGGTCTCCCGCACACAACGATACAAACGCGAACTGCGGCCATCGCCCAAAATGGTCGAAAGCAAATCGAGCGCCGGTACGTCCGGATTTGTAACTTCGGGAATGTGCCACGCCAGCGACAATCGGGTCAGTTCGGTTGCAAATGCGTTATGCGCGTCGCGCCGGCCCAACTGAATCGGCTCCTGCGGGATAAAAACCGGTTTGAGCGATTTCTCAGGATATGGCTTAAAGAAATCCGCCAATTGCTGATGAATTTTTTCAGCATCGACGTCCCCGACCACGATAAACGTGAGATTATTCGGGACGTAACGGGTTTTGTAGTACTGCATCACCTGTTCCTGCGTCAGCTGATTGTAAACTTCCATCTGTCCGATCACCGGCAGCCGGTAGGGATGGCGTTGATAAGCCGTTGCGAACAAAAGTTGTCCTGCCATTCGGTCGGGATCGTCGAACCCCATCGCGAACTCGCGCCTGATCACCTCTTGTTCTTTTTGATACTCATCCGGTGGCAGTGTCGAATTCATCATCGCGTCGGCCAAAACACTCACTGCAGTCGTTACGCCATCCTTCGGCACATCGATCCAAAAAACCGTGCGATCGAACGATGTATAGGCGTTTATATAACCGCCAACGTCCTGGATTTTTTGCGCAATTGCGTTACTCGATTGCGTCTTCGTTCCTTTGAACAGCATATGTTCGAGAATGTGCGAGAGACCTGCGCCTAGCCGCTCGTCTTCGTCGACGCTTCCCGTGCCGCACCATGCCTGAACGCTCGCGACCGGCGCGCTGTGATCTTCCTGGACGATCACGGTCAGCCCGTCGGGCAAGACCCATTTTTTTGCGGTGCTCGGCGGAAAACTGATCGCCGCCGCATCATGAGCCGCAGCTGCATTTAAATTGGCGATGTTCGCGATCATTCCAAAGAGAATCCCGGTTATCTTAATGCGATACACAAATCGTTGCTATTGATTAACCAGCTTCGCGCGCAGGCCAGACCCCGCTTGCTCGTCATGAGAGCTTCGGCGCTGGCAAGCTTGGCGGCGGTTGCGGCAATTCGTCCACTTTCGCGGGAGCGAATGGTTTTACGAATGCTTCTTCGAAATCGTAAACGTTTTTAAAATCTTCGATCGAGTCCTGTTCTGTTTTTCCGAAGATTCCTGCGCCGATCAGATTGAAGACCATGTGGCCAACGTCTTCACAGGAACGAATCCCCCACGAATCGAAAACGGTCGTCACCATTGGCCCAAACTCCCTTAACGCATATTGACGAACTCCGGCGAGCAATTCCGGGCCACTGACGTGCCGCACCGTGGCACCCTTAAGTTTCTTCTGCTGCTTGGTCGTGAAATCAAGGGCGTCGCGCAGAAAGACGTAGGCATCGCGATGATAACGCGGGTCGCCCGCCACGATTGAATCAAGAGCTTCCCCAAATCCTATCTTCTGCATGACAAATTGAGCGCGCACTATGTTGCGCTGGTTACGATACAAACGCAACCTTCGCAAGCGCAACTCGATAGGCAAACCAACAGATCGATGATCATCGACCTCTTGCAACTATTGGTCCGACCAGATGGCAAATTCGCCGCCACCCGGTTCGCGAAAATGAAAACGCCGGCCGCCCGGAAAGTCGAAAATCTCTTTTGTAATCTCGCCGCCAAGATGGACAACCTTCGCCCGCGCACTCTCCAGTGCAGGCTGATAAAAGACAACGAGTGGTGCACCAGTCTCCGCGCCTGCGGTCCTATCCGAACTGAAAAAGCCACCAGCCATTCTACCGTCGTCAAATGAGGCGTACTCCGGCCCATAATCGATGAACGACCAGTTGAAGAGCAGAGCGAAAAATTTCTTGCTTTCCGCGAGATCGCGCGTCGGCATCTCGATATAATCGATCGTGTTCGGCAGCGATTGATGCATACTTGGTAGAATCAATGATCAGAATTGTTCTTCCAGCGCGTCGAGATAAATCGACAGCGGATCGCGCCGACGCGGCTGGGCTTCGCCTTGTTCCTTCGCGGCACTGACATAATTCAGGAACAGCCCGCTGTTTTCCTTCAATTGCGTGGCTTCGAACCAGTTCATGAAATCATCAATATCGCTCATTCGCGCTACAATTCTGACCCGCAATGCGTCGACCCGATCGAGACGCAAGATCGCCCCTTTTCTTTTCCCCACCGCTAATATTTGAGCGATTTGCTGATAATCCTGGATGGTGGGCCGTAAAATGGGATTGGCTCGGGTTGCGAGCAGGAGCAAATCGAGTTTTAGCTTGATCAGAGCCGCCCGTTCCGATGACGAAATTTTTCGTCGCGCCAACTCGCGCAGCAACGATCCGTCACCTTTCTCCGCCGGATCCGGAATTTTCGATTTGAGCAATTCTTCCAACTGCCGCTCGGTCTCGGCGAAGCTGAGCAGTTGACGGTCATGATCAATTTTCATGCGGGCGAGTTCTGCCGCCCAAATCGTGGCCGAATCCGGTCCGGCCAATTCGGGAAATTGTTGTTTCAAATCGGCGACGGGATCATTCGTGGCGCGAGAGAGATTGTCGATGTAGCGCCCCACAGCCCGTCCATTTTCGCGCTCCAGTAACAGCTGCATGAGTGCAAATGAATAGCCGCGATACAATTCGCGCCCAGGCGAATCGAGTTGCTCCGGGCGTTCGCGCAGAAAATCCTCGAGCGAAATAACTCTGTCGGTCGCCGCAAGGGCGTCAATCAGCGCCTGGCGATCCCGTCCAGGAGCGCAAGCCAGCAGTCCATCCAAAAACCAGTCAGCCGGCTGCACATAGGTTGCACCGGCAGCGAGATTGGGCTCATTCCGATAAATCATTTCTAATAAAATCGCGCGCAGCAATTCGGGTTCGATCGCGGCGCGGTTCAAATGAGCGTCGATCGTCAGGTCGAGCTGAAGCTTCAGTCCAAAGCCGGTTTGACTGAACCGCAGCGCGGCCGGCGGAATTTCAGGAATGTTGGCCTGCGCGCTTTGCAAATTAATGACAATCGGCGTCTTCCAATTGTCCGGCCGCCGTAAAAGGCCGAGCAGATCCCCTTTTGTTTTCTCCGCCAGAATTGAAATCAGCCCGCGAGACAAGCTATCCTCGCCATAAATCACGAATTGTTCCGAGGGACTGAGGCTGCGTTCAAGCGGCGTGGCGATCGTCGACCATGGAATCAATATCGACAAAGCAAATGCGGCCAGCCCCAAAGCCTTCACGGCAGTAATCCTAGCTTGGGCCAATCTGGCCGGGCGAGAAAGAATTACGGTTTAGCGTCTTTTTTGCGAAACTGGCGGCCGGCAAAGGCGTTTAATTCTCCGAATCGAGATTTCGATTGGTGGACCGGCGAGTCCAGGAATAAAGGGCGGGCCGCCGGTCGCACCGCCTACTGCGAGGGTGAGGTGGACAAAGTCACCGTGCCGTTGTGCATTTCGAGTCCGCCCATTTTCGCGACGAGTTTTCGTTCGCGGTCGAGCGCTGCCCAAAGATCGGCGAAAAGACTATCCCCCAGCTTCATCGCTCTGGGGTCAATTGGCAGCCGGCCCAGCCAACATCCTTTGTCCTCTGTCGAGATCTTTCCGTCGTTCAACTGCACTTGATACGAAGCGCGCTGGAACAGCGAGTAGCCAAAAAGCGACCGCTCCATCGTAATCGTACACTTATTATTTTCGCCAAGCTCAACAATTACGCGTTTGAAAATAAGGAGTGGCTTATTCAGTGAGGCTTGTTTGCTCTTGAGAGCATAAGTGAGATACGCGTTCACATCTTCCTGCGTGTATTGAAACTGCGCCGGCTGATGACCGACTATCGCCTTCTCCAGATCAAAATTTATTTCCGGTGGCACGCCGGTTCTGGAGGTGGGCGGCGGGACATTCGGCGGCAGAGCAATTTCCGCCAATGCGGCGGCGGCGGCGGCGGCGAGCACCACTTTTGCAAACGTGAAAAAAAGCCTCCGCAATTTTCCTCGTTGCGGATCAAGCATGCGTTGAAGCCGCCGATGCGCCTGCTCTGGTCTTTCGCCTTTCGGTTTTTGCGCAACCAGGACCGACCGATCCAGCCGCGCGCCACAACCATGGCAGAAAATTCGCTCGGCCTCATTTTCCCGCTGACATTC
>DASPUI010000149.1:0-5603 GCA_035622995.1 Chthoniobacterales bacterium | reverse complement strand
TTGATCGATGCTTAGCGCGGGGGCGGTTAATCGTTTTGGTCCGATCGTGAACAGGAATGGAATTCGGACGCCGATACGCCGGAACAAAACTGGATCGGTTAAGATTGTTGTGCCGAAAAAGTCGATCAGAACGGTGGAATGTCCGAGCCAGGCTGCAGTCAGGTTCGAATCGCTCCATTCATTCGGGTTCGGTTTCATACGCACCGGCAGGATTGGACGAAAGCCCTCCACCGCCCACTCACGCCACAAATGGGCGACCCAACCCCTGACCTGGGAACTGCGAAAGCTGGGTTGTCGGTTATTTTGTTCCATTGCAATCGATCCGCTGTCGCGATTTGCTATCGCAACTTAGCGATGAATCGGCTGGACGAAATTGTGAGGACGAAACGGCTTGAGGTCGAACGGCTGCGTCCTTGCGCGAAGGAACTACACCGGAAGGCGCTCGAACGAAATGAATTTCGCGGATTCCGCGCTGCGCTCGAACCAGGCAACGGCCGGATTGCGATCATTGCTGAAATCAAAAAGGCATCGCCATCAGCTGGCGTTATCGCGAAATCCTTTGATCCAGCCGCAATTGGCCGGAATTACGAAGCGGGCGGCGCATCAGCGATCTCGGTACTGACCGATGAAAAGTTCTTTCAAGGAACGCTAAATGATCTCGTCACCGTTCGTTCGACTGTTTCGCTTCCGGTTTTGCGCAAAGAGTTCATCATAGACGAACTCCAAATCGCGGAAGCGACGGCCAATGGCGCCGATGCCATCTTGTTGATCGTTGCCGCGCTCGAACAACAACGACTGATTGATCTGAAAGACGCGGCGGGAAAGTATCAGCTCGACACATTGCTTGAAGTTCACACCCTGGAAGAACTGGAGCGCGCGATCGACGCCGGCGCAGAGATCATCGGCATCAATAATCGCGACCTCGCGACATTCGAGGTTGATCTTGGCGTGACCGAAAGGCTGAGCGAGGAAGTGCCGGATGACGTGATCTTGGTGAGCGAAAGCGGAATCAAATCTGAAAACGATGTCGCACGAGCGAAAGCGTCCGGCGTTGACGCAATTCTCGTCGGCGAGGCGCTGATGCGCGGTCAATTATCGATCGAAACAATTCGGACTATTTGACCACGCCGATTTCAGCCCGGCGATTTTTGGCCCAGGCCGCTTCGCTGTGTCCTGAATCCGCCTGCATTTCCGCGCCGAAACTTACTGTCTTGATGATTTCGTTGCCGCCGCCTTTCATGAAATCGGCAATTTGCTGAATTTTTCCGCTCTCCGATGAACGAATCGTCTGGCTGTCGAAATCGAAATAGATCGGTTGAAACTGACGACGATCGACCTTGCCGCCAAAGAATGAGGTTCCTTCATGGCGCTCCGGCAATGGGGTGCCATTCACGTAATCGCCAGGTTGATCCCACGTTTCGGCTGCCGCCGTTCTTGTTTTCGCAACTCGCGAACGCTATCAGAGAAGCGACCAACAGGATGGCGCGGGAAAATTCCAGATGCGATCTCATTCGAAATCGGAGGATAGTGACCTGACTTGCGCCCGCAAGCGGTGCTCAACGCGGTTTCGGACGGCGGCCCCTTAAGGCAGACAACAAACCACGCGGTCCGACCGTCTTTCCCGCCCGCGCGACCAGCACCGGACAATCCGCGCGATTCAAAATGCCGAGCGTGAGGTCACCCATGATATAATGCCGGAACATTCCACGCGTTCGCGATGAACCGGTCACCACCATGTCATATTTGCCTTCGTCGAATTCGGCAAAGACCTGATCCAGGACGTTGCCGTGCCGGATGCGGACGTCCGTCGAAACGCCGACGCGCTCAAGATCTTTCTTTTGCTGGGCGAGATTGATGCCGAGCTCGGAATGGGACTCGAGCAAGAGATTTACGTCCTCTTCCAACTGAACAAGATCGGCGTACATCGCCGGCGGTTCGGCCATGACATGGAGCAAGGTGACCGATGCGCCGATTGGGGCCGCGAGTTTGCCGGTAAATTGGAGCGCTTCTTCGATGAATTCCTTCCCACCGGTGCAAGCAAGAATCCGCTTCAAATTTGCGCAGTCGCCGATTGCTACCAGGACCGGCGGCTCGATCGATTTAATCACTTCATAGGTCTTTTGCGAACGCCAATAGGAACCGCTCGACCCGGTCCGGCGCGCACCAATGATGACGAGATCATATTTTATTTTGGCCGTTTGATCGACAATTTGTTCGACCGGTTCGCCCGAACGGATGACAATTCCGGGAGAGCTACCGAGCGCGCGCAATGATTCTGCCTGTCGTTCGAGTGCAGACCGCAACGATTGCTCGTCATCGCTTTTTTCGGCAATCCCGAGCAACGTAATCTCGGCACGCAATGGCCGGGCCAGTAATCCGGCCAGCCGGGCGGTGCCACCGGAGTCTGGCATTCCATCGCTGCAAATCAGAATTTTCATCGCGATTACAATTTGTGGCCGCTGACAAGGGTGTAGACAACGATTGCCGCGCCGATTAGTGGCAACGGGACAAAAGCCAGACGGATCTTTGGGCCGGCAAAATATTGAGTGGAAATGGCGCCAATCTGCGCGCCCACGGCCGCGCCAGTGTTCATCACCAGCGCGATCAGAATGTCGACGTTGCCCTTGATCGCATGGGTGAACGTTCCGTAACTCGCCGAGATAATGATTTCAAACAAATCGGTGCCGACGGCGAGGTGTGTCGGAATTCCAAGAACATAAACCATCGATGGCATTCGAATATATCCCGCGCCACCTCCGAGAAAGCCGCTAAAAATCCCACCGATAAAAGCGACAACGAGGATAACCCAGAGAGAGATCGACTCCACGCCGGAAACCGGCAACGAAACCATCGGCCAAATTTTTAACCCTTGGATCCGGCGGGCCACGTGGCTGAATTCGGAATGATCCTGCCCAGCTTTCTTCTTTTGCGCGCTGGCTGATTTCAGGGTCTTACGGCTCTCCCAGATCATAAATGTCGAAATACCGACATAAATCGCAATCGATACAATGCTGACGACAAGGTTCACATTGCCTGCTCGCTTCAATGCCTGAATCAATTGCGCGCCGACTTCTGCCCCGGCAATCGTTCCAATCGCCATGATCAATCCAAGTCGAAGATCGACATTACCGAGAGCGCGATGCTGCTTTACCGCCACAACCGATTTACCGACGATGTGGGCCAAATCTGTTCCGACTGCAAAATTCCAATCGAGTCCGACCGCGCGTAAAGCAGGTCCGGCGATGAAACTGCCGCCCACCCCGAAGAATCCTCCCAAAACTCCGATGATGAAGCCAACCACCGCCAGGTAGATCGGGCTGATGTGCGAGCCGGATATTGGGAAAAACATAACCTTATTCCGAGCGGCGGCGAATAAATCGCAACAAGAACGTTGTTACAATCTCAAGCAACACGGCCTGAGCGAGAATGAGTAAAATTGCCACGCCGGCATAAACGAATCGATGCCTGATTTCCAATCCTCGCAGGCCGTCGCCCAGAAAATGAAGGACGAGGAAGAAATATCCGATCATCAGCGCCGCATAAACGACGAGTTCGATCGCAAAGGCAGTCAGAGTAGCCAAGGCTTGTTTCTTCACTGGAGACTATTTACTCGAACTGTTCTGCCGGTTGGTCGCGATTTCGGCAATGCGCAAATTCCGTTGCGCCTCGGCAGTTTTCTTTTAACGTGGCAGGCCGCTTTCTAGGATCGACAAGATTATGGCTGATGCTGCGAACAAATACCCCGAAAATGTTGCGGGAAAGTTTTACGTTGATGATCAGTGCATCGATTGCGATTTATGCCGCGAGACGGCACCGGCCAATTTCAAGCGCAACGACGATGGCGGGCATTCTTACGTTTACAAGCAACCGGAAAGCCCTGAGGAAGAAGGGCTATGCAAGGAAGCAATGGAAGGCTGCCCGGTCGAAGCGATTGGGAACGACGGCGGCTGATTTGCTTCCGCAGCGGCGATCTATGACCGTCGCATGAATGGTTAGTTCAAAATATCGCCGCGCCCCTGCAACGCTTCGGCGTGGCAGGCAAGGTGCCGGCAGAGTTCCGGTTGCGCTGAGTATCGCCGGCTCGGACAGTAGTGCCGGAGCCGGGATCCAGGCTGATCTCAAAACTTTCAACGCATTCAATGTTTACGGTCTGACTGCGGTCACCTGCGTCGTGGCCGAGATTCCTGGCAAGGTAAGTCGAATCGAGCCGGTGAGTTCGGCGCTTGTCCGCGAGCAAATCGAAACTGTCGCGAAAAGTTTTCCGATCGGCGCAGCCAAGACCGGATTGCTCTGCTCCAGCGCAATCGTCCGGGTCGTCGCGCGCGCGCTCGGCCGTTTTTTGCGCGCACCATTGGTGGTCGATCCAGTTTTCATTGCCACAAGCGGGGATCGACTTCTCGATCCGGACGCGCTCGCGCTCTATCAGAAACAGCTGTTTCCGCTTGCGACGTTGATTACCCCAAATCTCGATGAAGCTGCAGAACTTCTGGGCGAAGAAATACCAGGCCGGCAGTCGATGGAGCGAGCAGTCCGCGCCTTAGCCGAAAAATTCCGGACGAACATTTTGTTGAAGGGCGGTCATCTGAGAGACAATGAAGCGGTCGATCTCCTTTTTGCCGGCGGAAAAACAACTGAGTTTTCGTCGCCGTTCGTTCGCGACGTGGCCACTCACGGGACGGGCTGCACCTATTCCGCTGCCATTACCGCCGGGCTTGCCTCCGGATTGTCACTCGTGCCGTCAATCGAGCGTGCGAAGAAATTTGTGACTAGTGCAATCACCCGGCGCCTTCGGTGGGAGAGAAATCTCGACGCTCTGAATCACTGGCGAACTGGGACCTAAATTCGCGACCCGCGTCGTTTGGCTCTTTTCCATTTTTTCAACTTCAGAGCTTCCTCCGCCGCCGCCGTTTCGGCTTGCTTCTTACTTCGTCCTCGCCCCTTGCCCAGCACAATCTTTTCCCAGATTGCCTGAACGACAAATGTCTTTTCGTGCTCGGGGCCACTTTCGGAAACGGTTTCGTAAACTGGACTGCATGGCGAAATGCTTTGCAGTAATTCCTGAAGCTGACCTTTCGGATTGATGTCGACCGGTTCCTCGGCGATGCGCGCGAGATCGTTACTTGCCTGGTTGAGAATAAATTT
Organism: Chthoniobacterales bacterium; assembly: GCA_035622995.1. GTDB lineage: Bacteria > Verrucomicrobiota > Verrucomicrobiia > Chthoniobacterales > UBA10450 > DASPUI01. The sequence goes on along the minus strand of DASPUI010000149.1, from coordinate 461 downwards.
GCGCGCCTCTTCCAGTCCACTATCGAGAAAAATCGCTCCGGTCAGCGCCTCGAACGCATCTGCCAAAGTTGAAGTTCGAGTGCGGCCTCCGCTCGCTTCCTCTCCACGGCCCATCATCAGAAATTCGCCCAGTTCCAATTGCGCAGCGTATTTTTTCAATGTGTCACGCGAGACCAGCCGCGAACGCAATTTTGTCAATTGCCCTTCGGCCGCATGACCAAACCGATGAAACAGATGCTCGCTGATCACGACCTGGATGACCGCGTCACCCAAAAATTCAAGTCGCTGGTTATCAAAATGGCGCTGCTGGGTTTCATGACCGAGACTCGGATGAGTCAGTGCTTCCGCCAGCAACAAGCCGTTTCGAAATTTGTGACCAATTCGTTCCTCGATCGGGCTCACCTTAGCGCTTTTGATAAATCTCGAGCGAGGTGAGAACATCGAGCGCGCGCTGCAAGACT
>DASPUI010000148.1:0-26554 GCA_035622995.1 Chthoniobacterales bacterium | reverse complement strand
TATCTCGGGGAACAGATTTCGGCCGATGCGTTTGCATCGCTCGGCGTCACTCCGATTCTCGGGCGGCAGTTTCGTCCGGAGGAAGACCAGCTCAATGCCGCGCCGGTCGCGTTAATCGGTTACGAAGTTTGGAAAACACATTTTGGCGGAGACCGAGACGTGATCGGCAAGACGATTCGGCTCAACGGCAAGCAAACGACAATCATCGGTGTCATGCCGTGCGGTTTCCGTTTTCCCGAGATATCGGATATTTGGACGCCTCTGCAGCTGGAGGAGAAAGATTATCCACGCGCCAATTTTAATCTTCGCGGCTTCGGCAAAATAAAGCCGGGTGTGTCAATCGCGCAGGCCCGTGCCGAGCTCGAGGGAATTTCTTCGCGAATCGCGATTGATCATCCAGATACCAATACCGGCTTTCACGCCCGGCTGACTCTCTTTCGCGAAGAAGCAGTGAAAGAAAGCAAAACCCTGACGCTTCTGCTGATGGGCGCGGTCTTGTTCGTTCATCTCATCGCCTGCGCGAACGTCGCGAATCTGTTGCTCGCTCGCGGCGCCACCCGAAATCGGGAAATTGGAATTCGCCTCGCTCTTGGCGCCAGCAGGAGCGACGTCGTGCGCCAGCTTTTGGTTGAATCCTTGCTGCTGGGACTATTTGGCAGTGCGCTTGGACTGATGTTCGCGGTCTGGGGCGTGGACTTAATGATCAAAGCGATCCCGGTCGAGATTCCCTATTGGATCAGTTTTGATTTTGATTGGCGCGTTTTCGCGTTCGCGATTGGCGTCGGAATTGTTTCCAGCCTGGCCTTCGGCGTTTTTCCCGCTTTGCAAGCTTCTCGGCCACAGCTTGCGGGAATTTTAAAGGAAGGCGGACGAACAGGGGCGGGCGGGAGAAAAGCTCTGCGTGCACGCAGCGCCCTCGTGGTCGCGGAAGTCGCTCTCGCGCTTGTCTTGTTGGTCGGTGCCGGACTGACTTTGCGGACGTTCATGAAATTGCAAAACACATGCATCGGCATTGATCCATCGAATACGTTGACGTTTCGGGTCGGTCTTCCGGTATCGCAATATGGCGACGATCCGGCCGTGCCGGCGCGGTTTTTTGAACAACTGATTGCCAAGCTCAATAACATTTCTGGAGTCGAATCGGCCGCTGCCACCGGCTGCCTTCCGGCATCGGGAAACGTCGGCCTTGGCGCGACTACTCTCGAAAGCGATCCCGAGCCGAGACAATTGAAGGATTGGCGCCTGGCCTTTCAGATCACGATTACTCCTGGGTATCTTGCTTCCTGTCGCATTCCCTTGTTACGTGGACGCGATTTCACCGCGGCTGACACCGCCCGTACCCAACGCGTGGCATTGATCGACGAAGACGCGGCGCGGGTTTGGTTTCCAAATGTCGATCCGATCGGACGGCAATTGCGCGCCCTCGATAAACCAGGCGTTCCGCCCAAATGGGCGACGATCATCGGCATCACCAAGCACGTCACGTACGATCGACTAGTAAACAAACGCGTCTTTCCGCTCGTCTATTTCTGCCAGTCACAGGCCCCGGAGAACTTCATGTCGGTCGCAATGCGAACCAGATCAGCCCCGAAAAATTACGAAAATCTCGCCCGAGCCACGGTGTTTTCAATCGACAAAGATCTTCCGATTTATCGCGTCCTGACAATGGACGAAGTGATCGTGCGCTCATTTTGGGAGAGACGATTTTTCTGGAGCTTGTTCACCGTCTTTGCCGGTCTTGCTCTTTTTCTCGCCTCGCTTGGGTTGTACGGAGTGATGGCTTACTCGGTTCGGCAGCGGACCCAGGAAATCGGCGTACGCATCGCGCTCGGCGCGCAGGCGGCCGACGTTTTCCGGCTCGTAACCGGACAAGGCGTGCGGTTGGTTTTGTTAGGCCTGACGATCGGAGTCGTCAGCGCGTATTTTTTGACAAAAGTACTCGCCAGCAGCTTGGAAGGCATCTCGCCCCATGATCCGCTCAGTTTCACGATCGTCGCGATCGTTCTCCTGGCTGTCGGTCTTGCCGCCTGCTATCTGCCCGCGCGTTCAGCCATGCGCCTGAATCCGGTGGAGGCGTTGCGTTACGAATGACCGGTATGTTTAAAGAAATCGAAGTTGCGCTTCGTGGGTTGCTTAAGACCCCTGGGTTTTGCGCAGTTGCAATTGCGACTTTGGCGCTGGCAATCGGGGTTAACAGCGCAGTGGTTAGCATGATCAACGCCTTGCTCGTTAGGCCGTTGCCCTACCATCAGCCAAACGAACTGGTTTTGCTTTGGGAAGAATTCAAAGCCCAGGGCTTGGAACGAATTCCAGTCTCACCGCCCGAGTTCCTCGATTTGCAAAAGGAATTTCACAGTTGCAGTCAACTGGCGGCGTTTGATTATCAGACCTTCAATCTTGGCGGAGGTGGCACGCCGGAGCGAATTTCTGGTGCTGCGGTTTCGCCGGAGTTGTTCTCTGTACTCGGGGTCGATGCTGTCGCCGGGCGGACATTTGCACGCGAGGAACAAGGGGAAGGCCGTGATGACGTTATCGTCGTCAGTGAACGGCTCTGGAAGCGCCGATTCAATTCCGACCCCGGGTTGGTTGGCAAACCAATCCTGCTCAACGGACGCAGTTACATGGTGATCGGGGTAATGCCAGCGAGCTTCGAATTCCCAATTCCGCTTTTCGGAATTCAAGGCAATGAGTTTGCTGAGCGCGTCGATATCTGGAAGCCAGTGGCCTTTACTCAAATCGAAATGAAGGCTCGAGGAAATCGAAGTTATGGCGTGATCGGGCGCTTGCGCGACGGGATAACGGCGCAGCAAGCGCAGGCCGAACTGGATCAATTGGTCGCTAGTTGGCGACAACGATACCCTGACAACTACAATCCCTCGGATGGCTTTGGCGCAAAAATTTATCCGCTGCACGAACAGGTAATCGGCGCAATGCGCGGTGGTCTCGCAGTCTTGCTCGGTGCAGTCGCGTCCGTCCTGCTCATCGCCTGCGCAAATTTGGCTACAATGCTGCTCGCGCGCGCAAGCGCGCGGGAACGCGAATTCGCCATCCGCGTGGCGCTCGGAGCGGGGCGGTGGCGATTGTTACGCCAGCTCCTGACCGAGAGTGTCCTACTCGGCTTGGTTGGCGGCACCGTCGGTGTGCTTTTGTCGGTCTGGGGAATCGAACTCCTCAAGCCGGTTGGAGCGCGGACAGTTCCACGGCTCGCGGAAGTGAATGTCGATCTGAGCGTCATCGCCGTCATGGCAGTGGTTGCGATCGGCACGGGAATTTTGTTTGGTTTGCTTCCCGCCCTCGCCAGCGGGAAACCGGAACTTACCGAAGCATTAAAAGAAGGCGGGCGGGGCGCCACCGGCGGGCGACGGCATAACCAGATTCGCAACGGTTTGGTGATTGCTGAGATTGCGCTTGCGCTTGTTTTGCTCGTCGGAGCTGGCCTCCTGATCAAGAGCTTCGCTCAGCTCCAAGGCGTCAATCCCGGATTCGATCCGCACAATGTTCTGACGATGGAGATTTCGCTGCCGGAGGTGAAATATCCATCGCCTGGGCCCGCCTATCTTGGCACGAAAACCACCGCCGACTTTTTTGCCGAGGTAAATCGACGGGTTGGACAATTGCCGGGCGTGCAGGCGAGTGCGGCCACCACTGCGCTTCCGCTCAGTGGAAGCAACAGCGACTCTTCCTTTGCGATTGAAGGTCGCGAGTCCCAAACCCCGGGTCCGGATGAGGAAATCCGAGCAATTACGCCGGATTATTTTCGCGTTCTACGAACGTCCCTCTTTCACGGGCGCTTTTTCAACGATGCCGACAATACCGAAGCTCCGCGTGTCGTAATCATCAACCGAGCGCTCGCCAAAAAATATTTTCCGAACGAAGATGCCGTTGGGAAGCGAATCACTTTTGATGATCCGCGCCACAATCCGAAATGGGTTACGATTATCGGAACTGTAAACGATATCAGGCATCGCAGCCTCGATCTTGAGCCGCAGCCGGAGTATTACGTGCCGCATGCGCAGAACCCTCTGCGCACCATGATTCTTGCGGTGCGCAGCGCTCAAGATCCTGGATTGCTCACCGCCGCAATTCGTCGCGAGATCCAGTCGATTGATCCGGACCAGCCAATTGCCAGCATTCGCACTTTGGATGCGGTGGTTTCCGAGTCAGTCGCACCGCGCCGGCTGGCAGTTGTTTTGTTGGGAATCTTTGCCGGAATTGCTCTGGTGCTTGCCGCGGTAGGCGTCTATGGCGTGATGTCTTATCTCGTTGTGCAACGGACGCACGAAATCGGGGTGCGCATGGCCCTGGGTGCGCAGCGTCGCGATGTCCTTCGCCTGGTGGTCGGCCACGCCGGCAAGCTGGTGGGGATCGGCGCGGCCCTCGGCCTTATTCTAACTTTGTTTTCTACCCGCGCCCTTTCTGCCCTGCTCTATCGCGTCGGTGCATTCGATCTTGCGACCTTTGCCATAGTCACGATCGCACTGGTCGCCATTTCGCTGCTCGCAAGTTACATCCCGGCCGTCCGGGCGACGCGTGCCGATCCGATGATTGCTCTAAGCCATAACGCCTAAATTATGATCAAGCTCCGCCGCATCGAACGCTTCTATCCCCTAGCCCAGGCAAAATTTTTTTACGTCCTGCGCGACATCGACCTCGACATTGAAGAGGGTGAATTTGTTTCGGTCATGGGACCGTCCGGGGCCGGAAAATCGTCATTGCTTCACATCCTGGGGATGCATGATCACGGCTGGAATGGCGAATATTTTCTGGGCGACACCGCCGTTCATCATCTGAAAGCAAAGGAGCGCGCCGCGTTGCGAAACGACCGAATCGGGTTCGTTTTTCAACAATATCATCTGCTCGATGATCTGACCGTTTACGAAAATCTCGAAATCCCGCTTTCGTACCGAAAAGTGGGGCGAAACGAACGCGCGGCGATCGTCGCCGATGCCCTCGATCGCTTTCAAATCGTTGGAAAAAAAGATTTGTTTCCGAGTCAACTCTCGGGTGGACAGCAACAACTGGTCGGCGTGGCCCGCGCAATCGTTTCGAATCCAAAACTCCTGCTGGCCGATGAGCCGACTGGAAATCTCCACTCAAGCCAGGGCGAAGAAATCATGAACTTGTTCAAGAAACTCAATTCCGAGGGCATGACCATCGTGCAGGTGACGCACTCCGAAAAAAACGCCGCTTACGGCAACCGGGTCATCCAACTGCGCGACGGCTGGATCGTTAATGAATAACAACAGATAAAAATCGATATGATTCTAGATTCGTTCCGTCAGGATGTGCGGGTCGGTCTCCGCGTTTTGTTCAAGGAGAAATCGTTTTGTTTTCTGGCCGTGCTCGTGCTCGGCCTGGGAATTGGAGGCGCAGCGACTCAATTCACTGTCGTTAACGCCGTCGTGTTGCGTGGATTTTCGTTTCCGCATCCGGAGCAGTTGATGAGCGTCGGCTTGATCGATCCTCAGGCCAGCGCGCCTAACAATAATTTTGGCATTGGGAACATTCCGTCGGCCCAGGACTACGAGGATTTAAGCAACGCGCAGCAGTCGTTCGCCCAAATGGCTGGCTATCTGAGCGGATCGACGATCAACGTCACTTACAAAAATAAACCGCAACGTTACACCGGCGGTTATGTCACCGAAGATTTTTTCAAGATTATCGGCGTGTCCCCGATCATGGGTCGTGATTTTACGGCCGATGACAACAAGCCCGGTGCCGAAAAAGTCGCGATTCTCGGTTACGATATCTGGCAGCGGGATTTTAGCGGCGATCGCGGCATTGTTGGCCAAAGCGTCCGGATTAATGGCAAGGCCGCGACCATCATCGGGGTTATGCCGCCAGATTTTAAGTTTCCCATTTCGGAGGAGCTTTGGGTGACTCTATATAATGAGTATCCGCCGATTCCGCGGGGCGCGCCGGCATTCGGGGCAAATAGTTCCGCACCCGCAATAATCGGTCGGCTCAAACCTGGAGTCAGCATCGACCAGGCAAACGCAGAATTTGTCGGTCTGGCAAAGCGCCTGGCCCAGGATAACCCGAAAACGAACGCGACTCTGACTTCGGCCAGCGTTCAGCCGCTGGGCAACGCCCTCACCGGTCCGCAATTCCGCCAAACCGTTTGGGCGATGCTCGCGGCCGTTATTCTCGTCTTGCTGATCGCCTGCGTGAATGTGATGAACATGCAATTTGGTCGCGTTGCTCTGCGGGCAAAAGAACTGGCGATTCGCGGTGCACTCGGCGCGACGCGCTGGAGAATTGTTCGCCAGATGTTGACCGAAAGCATGGTTGTTGCGGTGTTTGGCGGAGTTGCCGGCGTGGTCCTCGCTTACTGGGGAGTTGACATGTTCGTTCGTTCGACCAGCGCGCTGCCGTTTCCGCTGCCTTACTGGATCCAATTCAAGATCGATGGTCCGGTCCTCACATTTATTGTCGCGATTACCTTGCTTGCGACGCTCGCTTCCGGTCTAATCCCGGCCCTGCTTAGCTCTCGAACAAGCGCGGCTGAGATCATGAAGGAAGGCGGCCGCGGCAACAGCAGCCGGCTCGTTAACGTCGTCACGCGCGTGCTCGTAGTTGGGCAAATCGCGTTGACCGCCGCGCTCTTGATTGCGGCCACACTCCAAATCAAATCGATCCGCAACCAGCTGGCACTCGATTACGGTTACGACGAGAACGGTATCTACAGCGCACGAATGGCTTTAATGGAAGGCGCATATCCAACACAGGAAGCGCGGCGGGAATTTTTTCGCCGTACCGTCCGCGCGCTCCGTGCCAATCCAGCTTTCGGCGATGCCGCCTTAAGCGATCGCTTTCGCATGACTTTCGCGCAGTTTGGTCAATACGAAGTAGATGGACAGACCTATGTGACCGATCGCGATCGGCCGCGTGGAAATTTCGAATCGGTTTCGGACAATTATTTTTCAACCATCGGCCTGAAGGTTCTGGAAGGTCGCGATTTCACCATCGAGGACGTCGATTCCACGCAGCCGATCGCGATTGTGAACACAAGCTTTGCTCGAAAATACTATGGTCACGAAAGCCCGATCGGCCGTCGGATTCGAATTTACAATCCCGGCCAACCGTTGCCATGGCGAACGATTGTTGGGGTCGTCCCCGATACTCTGATGCAGGGGCCGTTCAATCAGCAGACGGACAACGCGGGTTTTTATGTTCCGCTGCTCGGAACGGATCTCCTCACGCAATTCTGCACGATCATCGTTCGTCCGCGCGCCGGACAACGCGCTGACACTCTCGGGCCGGTCTTGAGCAAGGCGGTGGCGGAACTGGATTCAAATCTGCCGACATATTTCGCCGGAACACCGGCGCGGCTGCACGCCGAAATTCTCGCCGGACCTCGCATCATTGCTACTCTTTTTAGCATCTTTGGCATAATCGGATTCATTCTCTCCGCTGTCGGTCTCTATGGCGTGATGAGTTTCTCGGTAAACCAGCGCACCCAGGAATTTGGAATTCGAATGGCGTTGGGCGCGGATGCCCAGCGAATTTTCGGCATGGTAATGAAACAAGGCGCCTGGCAACTGGCGGTCGGTCTGGTCCTTGGCGCAGGGGGAGCCGCATTGCTTCTTGGAGTTCTTGCCGCCGCTGCTTTGAAAAACATTCTGTTCAAAGTGAACGCGCTCGACCCAACCATTTATTTCGCCGTCGCGAGTCTACTGACGCTGGTTGCGGCGGCGTCCTGCTTGGTCCCGGCACGTCGCGCTACCCGGGTAGATCCAATTGTCGCGCTTCGTTATGAATAGAATTAAAGAAATGTGATGATGACCGATTTTCGTTTCACTCTTCGTCAACTGCTCAAGTCTCCGGGATTCACTCTGCTGGCTATCATTACGCTGGCGCTTGGGATCGGTCTGAACACCGCCATCTTTAGCTTGATCAACGATCTTTTCCTGCAAGGCCTGCCGTTTCGTGATTCGTCGCGTTTGCTTCACGTCTTCTGCAAGTTTGAAGATCAGCGGGTCGAGTTCCCCCTGTCCGCGCCTCGATACATGCATTTCCGAGATGGACAAACGATTTTCGACGGATTCGCCGCTGAAAATGGCGGAGCCGCGACGGTGACCGGACTGGGCGATCCATTTCAGGTGCCGGTCTTCAAAGCAACGGCCAATTGGTTCGACGTGCTCGGTCTGCGTCCGATCCTCGGACGCACGTTTTTGCGGGAGGAGGAGGAAGGCGCGGATGTCGCGGTGATCACAGACCGTTTTTGGAAAGCGAGACTGGGCGGCGATCCAAACGTGATCGGTCGGGCTCTCGTGCTCGATGGCGTATCGCACACGATTGTCGGGATCGTACCCAAGATGCCGGTCTCGTGGACCGGACCGAATGCCGATATTTGGACCACGAAACCGTTCGTGCTCCTCGGCTTTTCCTACGAACGAATGATGCGAGGCACCGCATTCCTGCGAGCGGTCGGCCGATTGAAACCCGGCGTCACGGTCGATCAAGCCCGCTCTGCCTTGAAACTGCTCGAGAATAGCTATCGCGCGCAATACCCGGAAAAGATCGATGCGAGAGCAGGAACGGTTGTCAAAACATTGCCGGCAGATGTGACAGAAAATTTGCGTCCTGGCTTTGCAACTTTACTCGCGGCTGTGACCTTCGTTTTGCTAATCGCGTGCAGTAACGTGGCGAATCTATTACTTGTTAGGTTCAGCGGTCGCCGGCGCGAGATTTCATTGCGGATGGCGCTCGGGGCCACGCGCGCAAGCGTCCTGCGCCTGTTTGTTCTCGAAAGTGTACTGATTAGTTTGCTCGCCGGAATTCTCGGGGCCGCGCTCGCCTGGCAGTTGGTACCGCTGGTACCAACTCTCGCCGCCAACTTCCTTCCGATCGAAGCCGGAAGTGCGACGGCGCTTTCCTTGCCGGTGCTCGCATTCACGATTGCGCTCTCACTGCTGACCGGTTTGGCGATGGGTTTGTATCCTGCACTGCAAAGCTCGCGTTCCGACCTGGTTGATGGTTTGAAGGAGGGCGGCCGCGGCGCGAGCGGAAGCGTTCGGCAACAACGTTTCCGGAAGATTCTCGTGGGCGCGCAGGTCGCGCTCTCGGTCACCTTGGTCGCCGGCGCGGCGTTACTCATTGCCAGCTTCCTTCGTCTCAGTCACCAGGATCCCGGTTTCAAGTTCGACCAACTCTGGACCGGGGTCTCGGTCATGCCGCAGTCGCAATATCCGGATCCGGCCTCACGCACTCGTTTCGCCGAACAGTTGTCAAACGCTTTGCGCACTGCGCCAGGTTTGCAGGAGGTTACGGTTAGTTCCGGTATTCCGCTCAACGGCGGATTCGGTGCAACCCTTTATGCCCGTTCCGAAGGCAACGTCCCGCCCGTGGCGGAGCGCAAAGGCGCGCCTTCAAATGACATCACCCCTGGCTGGCTCCGCACGTTCGGGGTTCCGCTGCTGATGGGTCGTGACTTTAACGAACAAGACACTGCCGATCATCCGAATGTGATCCTCATCAGTGTATCGGGAGCGAAGACAGTTTTCGGTAGCGAGAATCCGATCGGCAAAACATTGCTGATCACGAGCAGCAGCGTTCCGTGCGAGATCGTCGGCGTGGTCGGCGATGTGCGGTCGGTGCGACTCGACCAGCAGAACGAGATGGAATTCTATCGACCGTTTGCGCAGGAGAATTTTCCCTTTGTCACGATCACAGTACGTAGTCCCCTGCCACCGGACACGGTAACAAAATCGGTGCAGGGGGTGTTGAAGACAATCGATCCTGGTCTCGCGCTCATTTTGCCGGAGGCAGTGAGCGAAATCATGCGACAGGCACTTGGCCAGGCGAAGTTGATGATGGTTTTGCTCGGCGTTTTTGCCGGCGTCGCGCTGTTACTCGCCACGGTCGGAATCTATGGCGCTGTGGCCTACACCGTCGAGCAGCGGACCGGAGAAATCGGAGTTCGGATGGCGCTGGGCGCTCAAACAATGGACGTTTTGCGGCTAATCGTGAATCAAGGAATGCGACCGGTGATTTTCGGATTGCTGGTCGGATTGGCCGCGGCTCTTGCCCTCGGGCGTTTGATCGCCTCACAACTTTATCAAACGTCAGCCCACAATCCGCTTCTGCTGGCGGCGACGATGTCGGTTCTTGGAATCGCCGCCCTTCTCGCCTGCGTTTTTCCGGCACGACGAGCAAGCCTCGTTAACCCAATTCAAGCCCTTAGAGCGGAGTGATTCATATGCTTAGTGACCTGCGTTTTGCCATTCGGATGCTCGTTAAATATCCGGCATTTTCCATCGTCGCCTTCCTCGCGCTGGTTCTTGGCATCGGGGCCAACACCACCGTCTTCGGAATCATCAACACCCTGGTGTTGCGGCCATTGCCGATCGGTCGTTCTGAACAAGTGGTCAAGATCTTCACTACCGATAACCACATTCCAGGCAACCAATCGGTTTCTGTGCCCAATTTTCAGGATTTCGAAAAGCAGAATACCGCCTTCAGCGCGATGTCTGCCTACACTTTCGCGGGTGTGGGAATGACTCGCGGTAACGACACCTTGAACGTCGGCGTGCTGCTCGTTACCGGAAACTATTTCGATCTACTTCAGGTTAAACCGTCGCTTGGTCGCACATTTTTGCCGGAGGAGGATTCAACGCCGAATGGGCATCCGGTTGTTGTGCTCGGCTACAAATTCTGGAAGAAACTCGGCGGCGATCCGGCCATGGTCGGCAGCGAAGTGACTTTGAACGGACATTCGTTTACGGTCATCGGCGTCGCCCCGGCGGCTTTCACCGGTGTCGATGTCGGATTCTCGCCTGACCTGTGGGTGCCAGTGTCAATGCATCAATGGGTCCGGCCAGGTGGCGATTTTTGGTTCGAATCACGGCGGGCGCTGCTAATGACCGTCATGGGACGTCTGAAGCCGGGCGTTTCAACCTCCGAGGCGCAGGCGCAAATGCGGACCATTGCCAAGCAACTCGAGCAGGCATATCCCGACGTGAACAAGGAGCGGTCGGTCGCTCTTGTTTCACTTGAAGCAGCCAAGTCGGAGGGACTCGGCGGCCCGACCAATGCGGATCTTGCTCGTAATGTTTCGCTTCTTTTACTCGCCGCCTCCGCCAGCATTCTCCTGATTGCCTGCGCGAACGTTGCCAACTTGTTGCTGGCCCGATCCACTGCGCGCCAGCGCGAGATGGCGGTTCGCCTCGCGCTCGGAGCTGGCCGCGGACGAATCGTTCGCCAATTATTGACCGAAAGCATTCTGCTTGGCGTGCTGGGGGGTGTGGGTGGCGTCATCCTCGCTTTTTGCCTCGGCGATGTGTTGATCGCGCTCCTTCCGCCCACGCCGTTTCCAATTGATTTGAATCCGCAACCCGATTGGCGGGTTCTGACTTTTTCTGTCGTAGTGGCGGTTTTGAGTGGCGTGATGTTCGGCCTGGCTCCCGCATTGCAGATATCGCGATGGAATCTTACTCAAGGCCTTCGTGAACGCGTTTCCACCGGCGGCGGAGCGGTTACCCGGTTTAATCTTCGCAGTGCGCTCGTGGTGGCCCAAATCGCCGTCTCGCTGCTTCTTCTCATCGGCTCCGGACTGTTCCTGAAATCGTTTTACAAGGCGCAGTCGATCGATCCCGGGTTCCGAACCGACAATCTCGATATCGTTACGATGAACCCGGTGCTGGCCGGTTACGATAGCGACCGCGCCATTCAGATAACGCGCGCCATCCTTGATCAGCTCAGGCACGATCCGCGCGTGGCCGGAGCTGATGTAAACAACTTTGTGCCGCTGTTTGGCGGTGAAGGGCGTACCATCGTCATCGATGGACGCGACGCGAATGATGAGCACAATCGTAAATTCGCCAATTACAGCCCGATCACTCCTGGTTACTTCCAGACGCTAGGCATTCGGCTTCTGCGCGGTCGCAATCTTACCGAACAGGATTCGGAAAAGAATGCCGCTCCAGTCGCGGTCATCGACGAAACGATGGCGAAGGAATTTTGGCCTAACGAAGATGCGTTGGGGCGGCGATTCCGCTTCATGATTAGCAAGGATCCGATCGAGGTGATTGGAATCGCTAGCAACTCGAAGGCGGCGACTCTTGGCGAGGTTCCTACGCCGATGGTGTACTGGCCATTGAAGGAAATTAACGACCAGGGGATTACCATTTTCGTCCACACTGGCGGTTCGTCTGGCGCAATGCTGCCCGAGATTCGCCGCGCCATCCGCAATGCTGACGTTCATATCCCGATCACGTATGAAAAAACTATTCGCCAGCACATGGCGATTGCGCTCTGGCCATCGTGGATGGGTGCGTTGCTGCTCGGAGGCCTAGGCTTGCTTGCCTTCATCCTCGCTTCAATGGGCGTCTACGGAGTGATGGCTTATTCGGTTAGCCAACGAACTCGCGAACTTGGAATTCGCATGGCACTCGGAGCCCAAACCAGCCAGGTCATTCAATTGGTATTGCGCCAGGGCATGTTCCTTGCCGCGATTGGCCTTGGCTTTGGTTTGTTTGCGGCATTTGGATCGACCCGTCTTGCCGGATCATTGCTTTACGGAGTGAATCCGAGCGATCCGGTCATTTTCGTCGGAGTGACTTCACTGCTCGCGCTGGCCGCGTTCGCCGCCTGCTATTTCCCGGCGCGACGTGCATTGAAAATCAACCCAGTTACTGCTCTTCGAATCGATTAACGCCGAATCGCCTTAATTGTTCGCCGGTCCCGCCGTCTTTGGCGGGGCCGGAGGCGGACCGAGCGTTTGTGCCTTCGGGGAACCGGTCGACGCAGGCTCAGTTGACGCCGCTTTTGCTGCGGCCGCTTTGGCCGCAGTTTCGGCGGCTGCTTTCTTCTTCGCTTCGGCTACTGCCGCTGCTTCCGCCAGGTTGCGATCGACTTCTGCCGCTTCCACCGGGTGAATTGAATGATAATATTTGTTCGATTTCGAGAGTTTGTCCTTTCGCAGCAGCAACGAATCGAAACGCTCGCGCTGACTCAGTTCAAAGACTTTGTCCATCTTGATCGCTTCGAATGGGCAAACCTCGACGCAAATCTGACAGCTCATGCAAACCGAGATGTCGATGTCGAAAGTCCCAGGATAAAATTGGGGCTTGCCGATATAATCCGGTTTCTTGTCCTTGCTCTTAATAATATAGATGCACTGCGGCGGGCACTCCTTCTCGCAAATCTGGCAGGCGACGCAGCGCAGCCCCGCCTGCGGATCCTCACCGTCGTAAATCAGAAAGGGAAAGTTCCGATAATTCTCCGGCAGCGGGCTTCGTTCCTCCGGATATTGCACCGTGATCAGCCGGTCTTTCTCGAAATAACTTCCGACAAAGTTACGGGCCGTGACGGCCATCCCTTTTAAAATTCCCGCGCCGATCATCGAGTTTCAATGTCGCCGAAACCGCGGCATATTCACAAGCAAAAGTTGAGCGCAATCCATCGATTCACATTCGTTCTATGGTTCTCCGCAGCACTGACTGCCGCCGCTGGCGACCTTAAATTCGAAAGTGGACCGCAACGCGTCCATCTGCTCGAGCTTTTCACCTCGGAAGGATGCAGCAGTTGCCCGCCGGCGGAAGCGTGGTTGTCGAAAATGAAAGCTGAGCCACGATTGTGGAAAGACTTCGTCCCGATCGCCTTTCACGTCGATTATTGGGACCGGCTGGGCTGGCGCGATCCCTTTGCTTCCAAGGAATGGACAGCCCGGCAGTACCAGTATTCTGTGAACTGGAAAATTGAGACTGTTTACACGCCGGGTTTCGTTCTTGATGGGCGGGAATTGCTTGAGCGCACCGTTCCGTCTTTGTCCAGCGAACGACCGGGGGTTTTGAGACTGTCCCTTGCCGATGGAAAAATCGCGGCGGAATCCAATTCGGGAAACAGCGCAAAAAGAGATGTTGCTCTTCACCTGGCGACGCTCGGTTTTGATCTAACGACGAAAATCACTGCGGGCGAGAACAACGGGCGCAATCTCCATCAGGATTTCGTCGTGCTGTCGCTGGCGAGCGAAAAAATGTCGAACGGCAAAGCGGAGTTTTCCTTCACGCTCGATGCGCGCGCCGGTGCCATCGCGGCTTGGATTACCGAACCGAATCAGCTCGAACCGATTCAAGCGGTCGGTGGTTGGTTGCGATAAGCTTCGCTTACCGATCCACTTCGCCCATCACAATGTCGACGCTGCCGAGAATAACCATTACATCCGCGACGGTGTGACCGAGGCAAAGATCTTCCAGGATTGTCAAATTGATAAAGCTCGGTGGACGCACCCGGTACCGATATGGATTTGGGCCACCGTCACTGATCAGATAAAATCCGAGCTCGCCTTTCGGTGCTTCGATTCTTCCGTAGGCTTCGCCAACCGGCGGACGAAACGCACGCACTTTAACCTTTGGATTTACAATTGGGCCGTCCGGGATTTGAGGGAGCGCTTGTTTGAGAATCTCAATACTCTCGCGCATCTCGAGCGCGCGCATCATCAATCGATCGTAGGTGTCGCCATGGTCGCCTAACGGAATTCGAAATTTAAACCGGGGATAAAATCCGTAACGATCCACTTTGCGGATATCGTAATTCACGCCGCTGGCACGCAGCATCGGACCAGTGATACCGGCGCTGATTGCGAGTTCGGCCGAAAGTTTACCGACGTTCTGAGTCCGGGATATGACGATCTCGTTTTGCAGAATCAATTCTTCAAATTCGTCGAGAAACCTTGGGAAACGATCGACAATCTGCTGCGCCCGCGCCAGCCACTCCGCGCTGGCGTCAACGCGGCAGCCGCCGAAGCGCATATAATCGCACATCATGCGCGAACCGGAGAGTGATTCGAACAAATCCAAAATCTTCTCCCGTTCTCGAAACGCATACATCAGCGGCGTTCCCCACGCGCCCATGTCGCTCAGCAGGAATCCAAGAAGCGAAGCATGATTTTGCAATCGCGTCAGTTCCGCCAGAATGATTCGTAAATACTCAGCGCGCTCGGGAACTTCGATCCCAGCGAGCTTTTCGACGCTGAGCGCATACGCCCAGTTGTTGGTCATTGAGCAAAAATAATCGAGCCGATCGGTGTACGGCATGGAACCCAGATAGCTCGCGTTCTCGCCAATTTTTTCATGATTGCGGTGAAGATAGCCGAATACCGGCTTGAGCTTGCGAACGATTTCGCCGTCGAGCGCGACGTTCATTCGGAAAACGCCGTGCGTCGATGGATGCTGCGGTCCCATCGAAACTTCGAGCAGTTCACCTTCGAGCCGCGAGCTCATTCCCGGCGGCGGCTGCTCAAGTTCTTGCAATCCAGTCGCACTCATTGCGGGTTGGCCGTGATCTTCTCCGCGCCGTCCAGTTCCGGTCGCGACGGATAATGCTTTTTCGCTTTCTCCAGCACGGCATCGTGCGGAGTCGGTTCCCAATCATAATCATCCGGCTCGCGATAATCCTTCCGCATCGGATGATCGGTAAATTCATCCCACATCAAAATTCGCCGAAGATCCGGATGGCCGTCGAACTCAATCCCATACAGATCAAAAGCTTCTCGCTCTTGAAATTCGGCGCTCCGCCAGATCGGAGTCAACGATGGCAATGGCGCACCGGCCATGCGATTGGCTGTCCGCATCCGGATAACCAGCGGCCCGTCTTTGTGCTTGATCGAGTAGAGGTGGTAGACCACTTCGAGATAGCCCGGAATTTTCTCTTCCGTGATTTGGTCGACCTCCTTTTCAATGCCATCAACAACCTGCTTCACCTTTACGGTTTTCTTGATCGTGCGATCGAGCCAATCGACAGCGGTCACGTTCGAGCAAAAATCAAATCGCAGGACCGGATGATCACGCAGGAACTTCGCCACCGCGACGGCGTGTTCGTTATCGAGCAAAAAGGACGATTGCTTCGATGGACCCGGATTAGCAATAACTTCAATCCGAGCGCCAGGGACGGCCAATTCTGCACGGTTTTTAATTTGTTCCAGTGTTTCCAACGCGGTGGAATCTAATTAACCCTGCCGTTCGATCATCGGCGGACGAAAAACACTTGGATTCGCCGACGGAACCAAATCGTGCTCGCCAAATGCCGGTACCGGAAATTCGCTCGGTTGTTCCGGTTTCAAAAATGCCGCCTTGTCCGCGCCGCCCAACTTTTGGCTATCAATCTTGCGCTGTAATTCCATGAACGCATGAAGCAACGCTTCGGGCCGCGGCGGGCAACCGGGAATATAAACGTCCACCGGAATGTAACGATCGATTCCCTTGAGAACATTGTAGCCCTGCTTGAACGGTCCGCCCGAAATCGCGCAGGCTCCCATTGAGATAACGTATTTGGGATCCGGCATTTGGTTGTAGAGGCGCACGATTTGCGGCGCCATTTTCTTAGTAACCGTTCCGGCGACGATCATCAAATCAGCCTGTCGCGGCGAGGGCCGAAAAACTTCGCCGCCGAACCGTGCGAGATCGTAGCGGGAGGCGGCTGTCGCGATCATTTCAATCGCGCAACAGGCAAGACCGAACTGGAGCGGCCAGATCGAATTTTTTCTTCCCCAATTGTAAAGCTCCTGCATCGACGTCACCCAGATACCTTGTCGTTGCAGTTCGCTACGCAAACCGTCATCGATTCCACTCATGTTTTCGCATTCACCATCTCAACATCTGCTGCCAGTCCGGCTCGAACCTCATTTACTTCGCCCAACTTAAACAGCCTTTGCCCCAAGCCCAAACCAATCCCTCAATCAACAAGAGTAGAAATATTAAAAGGGCGACAAAGGCGCCGACCGGCAAGCCGGTGAAGGCGACTGCAAACGGCACCAGGAAAATTGCTTCGACATCAAAAATCAAAAAAATGATTGCGTAGAGATAATATTGCGAATGAAACTGGATGTGCGCTTCTCCAATCGACTGCACTCCACATTCGTAGATCGCGTTCTTTTCCACGCCTGGCTTCGGCGGTTGAAAGAACCTGCGCCACAACCAGGCCAGAGCCAGCGGCAGCAGCGGAAAAGCCAGCGCCACGCCGCCGAAGATAACAATGAAAAGGTACGGATTCGGAGTCACTCCCACAGATACTCAGCCATAAATCGACGCAGATTCACACTCAAAATCAGAAATAATGTTGCGGTCGTGCCGGTCCGCGCTGTTTGCACCAGCTGTACGAGGAAAAATCGACCGGCCAGCAACCGAATCGAACTCGTCGCAAAGCGATTCTGCCTTGATTAAGTAATCGGCTATCGCTTTTCTTCACGGGGTGAGTCGCGATGCCGTCGATCAGATTTTTGTCTCCGTAAAGCGCCTGCTTCTCTCTCCGCTCGCGCATTTGCCTGCCTGGCTGATTCAAATTGTCTCGAGCCTGATTAATATTGCTGCGCTGCTTGGCGTTTTTCTGACTCTCTTCGCCGCGATGTCTGTGTTGGAGAGAAAAATCCTCGGCCGAATGCAAAATCGATACGGTCCAAACCGGGTTGGACCGTTCGGTCTGCTTCAACCGGTCGCCGATGGAATCAAAATGCTGATCAAGGAAGATGTCGTACCCGCGCGCGCAGACAAAGTGGTCCACTTTTTCGCTCCCATTTTGATCGCTGCGGCTGCGATCCTCGCCCTCGGAGTGATTCCATACGGCCGGAACATGACACCGTTCGCGATTGACGGCGGGATCTTGTTCTTCTTTGCCGTCGGTTCGGCTACGGAACTCGGCGTTTTCATGGCTGGCTGGGGCAGTAACAACAAATTTTCGATGCTCGGTGCGATGCGCGCCATCGCCCAGATGTTTAGTTACGAGTTGCCGCTCATCATTACCACGATTCCGGTCGTAATGATCGTTGGTTCACTCGTCCCCGACCAAATCGTCGCAGCGCAAAGCAGTTTTTGGTTCGTCTTCACGCCCTGGGGCGCGACCGCATTCATTTTGTTTTTTGTCTCCGGTTTGGTCGAATCCAATCGCACGCCATTCGATGTGCCGGAAGGCGAATCCGAAATTGTCGCCGGGCACATGACAGAGTATTCGGGGTTCAAATACGCCACCTTCTTCCTGGCCGAATACATCGGAATGTTCGCGGTCAGCGGCCTCGCAGTAACGCTTTTTCTGGGCGGCTGGCACGCGCCGATCCAGTCGCTCGACTTCGTTCCTTCGTATCTCTGGTTTTTCGCAAAGTTGTCGTTCTTACTCTTCGTTTACATTTGGGTCCGCGGAACTCTCCCGCGAATCCGAGTTGACCAGATGATGAACTTTGCCTGGAAGTTCATGTTGCCGATGTCTTTTGCCTGCATCGTTGCCGCTGCCGTCTGGCATTTTACCGGTCGCGGTTGGTTCTCCTGGCTTTGGTCGTTAGGGGTTCTGGCGGTCGTCTACGTTGCATTGTCGATCTTGCTCGACACGAAAAGGAAATTTGCGCCCCGGACGTATCGTTTTGCTGAATGAATACCGCCGCGCTCACGATCATCGCAATTTTCACTTTGAGCGCTGCGCTGGCGGCAGCGACCCTCCCGAAATTAATGCACGCTGCGCTGATGTTTGCCGCAGCGTTTGTCGGCCTGGCCGCATTTTTCTTTTTGCTCAGCGCCGAGTTTCTCGGGCTCGTTTTGGTCTTTGTTTATGTTGGCGCAGTTGCGGTCCTGATTGTCTTCACGATCCTTCTTACCCGTCATGACTTGGAGAAAGATCGCGGTTTCAATTTGAGCGGGATTATTGTCGCGATCGCCGTCTTTATCGGACTCGCGATCGCCATTTTCAAAACTGGGTCGCTTCCGGTCGTCACGCCAGAAATCCCGACACTGACCGTGAAGCAAATCGGCGCGGCGCTGATGACAGATTATGTCTGGCCGCTTCAATGCGTTGGCATCCTGTTAACTGCCGCGTTGATCGGCGCCCTCATACTCGTGATCGAGGAAAAGAAATGACGCCGATGTTATCGATCTTTTTGCTCATTTCTGCCGCCTTCTTCTCGATCGGCTTGCTTGCTGCGTTGAGCCGGCGGCATGCGATTTTTATTTTAATCGGCATCGAAATGATGCTGGCGGCTGCCAGTCTCAATTTTGTCGCCTTCTGGCGATTCGGTCCTTCGCCGCACCAACCAACCGGCGTAATGATCGCGATTTTTGCGATCGCGATTGCAGCTGCCGAGGCCGCAGTCGGTCTTGCACTGGTCATCGCGGTCTATCGGCACTACCGAACAACCAGCGTCGACCAACTGGATCAACTCAAAGGATGAATCATTGGATCGCCAGTAATCTTTGGCTGATTCCGGCGACTCCAATCGTCGTTTCGCTGTTGATTTTGAATCTTCCGAAGTCGGCGCGATCTCCGGCCGCCGGGTTCGCTATTCTCGGACAGATTGGCGCGCTCGCGCTCTCGATCTTGGCATTTTTTGCGACATCGCAAATGGCCGGCCTTCGGACAGTTCGAAATTTCACATGGTTTACGTTTGGGAACAACGCGCTGCGCCTGGGTTGGCTCCTCGACCCGCTTGCCAGCGCAATGCTGGTGATGATCACGGTTGTTGGCCTTTGCATTTTCATTTTCAGCACCGGCTACATGGCTGAAGATCGAAATTTTAAACGCTTTTTTGCTTATCTTTCATTTTTCTCCGGCGCAATGCTTGGCGTCGTCCTCGCCAATAGTTTGTTATTGCTGTTTGTTTTTTGGGAACTGGTCGGACTCGCCTCTTATTTGCTTATCGGATTTTGGATCGAACGACCAACTGCCGCGGCGGCGGCGAAAAAGGCGTTCATCACCACGCGCATCGGCGACATGGGATTTTTTCTTGGCCTGCTCTGGCTTTATCACCGCAGCGGAACATTGCTTTTTTATGACAGCGGTTCCGGTTGTCTTGAAAATGCAGCGCTCAATTCGTTAGGCGTAGCTGCCACTTTCATCGCATTACTGATTTTTTGCGGCGCGGTCGGCAAGTCGGGACAATTTCCGCTCCATGTCTGGTTGCCGGACGCGATGGAGGGCCCGACGCCAGTTAGCGCCTTGATCCACGCGGCCACGATGGTTGCTGCCGGCGTCTTTCTGGTCGCGCGCGTTTACCCGATCTTCTCTGTTGGCGCGATCAATGGAGTTACGCCTTCGCTGGAAGTGGTTGTCTGGATCGGTGTCGTCACCGGATTGATGGCCGCGCTCATTGCCGTGGCGCAATCGGATATTAAACGCATTCTGGCTTATTCAACCGTGTCGCAACTTGGCCTGATGATGGTGTCGTTAGGGGTCGGCGGGGTCGCGGCCGGCATTATGCACCTGCTCGCGCACGGTTTTTTTAAGGCTCTTTTGTTTCTTGGCGCCGGTTCGGTCATTCACGGCCTCCACCACGAACAGGACATTCGCAAAATGGGCGGCCTTCGCCGGCTGATGCCAATTACATTCGTTACCTACGCAATCGGAATGATGGCGTTAAGCGGCGTGCCGCTTCTTTTCTCCGGCGCCTGGACGAAAGAAGAGATTTTACACGCCACCTCGATCTGGCCGCGATCCCATTTGCCACATTATCTCATGATGGCCGGCGTCATTCTGACCGCCCTCTACATGACGCGACAGGTAATCTACATCTTCTTCGGCAATCGTGGACCGGCTTCTGAAGGCGCACACGAAAGTCCGCCCGTGATGACATGGCCGCTCGTCGCGCTCGCGTTCGGCACAATCACCCTGAGCGTAGTGCTGACTCCGGCATGGCCATGGCTGCACGATTTTCTGATTGGAAAACAGGCGCGTTTCGACTTCGCGCATTTGATCGAGCCGGCAGTCTTTACGTCACTGATGCTCGTTCTTATCGGAATTGGCCTTGGAATTGTGCTCTATCGCGGCGTTGCCGCCGAAAATCGGCTCCGCCCAATCGAAGCCGATCCCTTCCAGGCCGCGCAGCCCGCTTTATTCCGATTTCTCCAAAACAAGATGTGGATCGACGAATTTTACCGCGGGAGCGTTCTCCGCTGGAGCAAAGCGCTTTCCCGCGTTTCCGACTGGCTGGACCGAAATTGTTGGGACGGCATCGTCCGCGGTTTCGGGTGGTTAGGCCAGCTTTTCGGGATTTTCACCACTGGCGTCGATGAACGCGGCATCAATGCGGGGGTCGACGAAACAACATCCGGCGCGCGCGGGCTCGGCCGTTTATTTGCGAACGCCCATTCCGGACAAATTCAAACTTATCTCGGCGTCATCGCGATTGGGATGCTGGCGCTGCTGCTCCTTTACGCATGGCTGGCTTGATTACGACACTCATTCTTATTCCGCTGCTCGGTGCGGTTGCGCTCTATCTCGGTCGAGCGAGAAACCCGCGCCTGGTTGCGCTCATCTTCAATGCGTTCTCCGCGTTTTTTGCTCTCATGCTCTGGCAAAAATTCGATTCAACCTCCGGCAGTCTTCAACTCATTGAACGGCACGCCTGGATTCCCTCCATCGGCGCGGAATATCTCGTGGGCGTCGATGGATTGAGCCTGCTGCTCGTGCTGCTTGTAACGCTCATTGTTCCGTTTGCCTTTCTCGCCCAACGGATGGAGCGCGGTTTCTGCGCCGTAATGCTGATCGCGCAATCCGCTCTTTACGGCACATTCACCGCCCAAAATTTCATTCTCTGGTTTTTGTTTTACGAAATGAGCCTGATCCCGGCATTTCTGCTCATCAAAATCTGGGGCGGAGAAAGCCGCGACCGCGCCGCGACCAAATTCTTCCTCTACACTTTTCTCGGAAGCGTTGCCATGCTGCTGGCCTTCCTCGGAATTTACTTCGCCAAAGGCACCTTCGATTTCGCAACGCTCGCCGATCTCGGCAAAAGCGGTTTGATCGCAGGCAAGGTGCGTTGGCTGGTTTTCGCCGGAATCTTTGTCGGACTGGCGGTTAAAGTGCCGCTCTTCCCATTTCATACCTGGCTGCCGGACGCATATGAAAACGCTCCCACTGGCGCGGCCATGGTGTTGACGGGATTGCTTTCTAAAATGGGTGTCTACGGATTCGTTAGGCTATTGCTTCCGCTTTTTCCTGACGAAATCAAAATCGCCGCCCCCTGGCTCTTGACCTTGACGCTTTGCTCGATTGTCTTCGCGCCGCTCGCGGCCTGGGCACAGCGCGATCTAAAACGAATGGTTGGTTATCTGTCGATCAACCACCTCGGTTACTGCATGCTCGGCCTTTTCGTCGTTGCAACCAGGTCGACCTCTTCGATTATCGACCTGCACGCCGCACTCAGCGGCGTGTTTGTTCAGATTTTCAATCACGGAATTACCGCCGCAGCGCTTTTTTACTTCGTTGGGTTGCTTGAGCAACGTCGCGGCCTGCGCGGGATCGACGATTTTGGCGGCCTGATGCAACACGCGCCGATGCTTTGCGGCTGGATGAGCGTCGCCATGTTTTCCTCGTTAGGCCTTCCCGGTCTGAACGGTTTCGTTGGCGAATTTCTCATCTTTAAGGGGTCTTTCGCGATCGCGGCACCATTCACTGCTGTCGGCGTGATCGGCCTGCTTTTCACCGCCGTCACTTTCATCCGCGCAATGCAGCTCTTGTTCAGTGGCCCCACTTCCGAAAACGACAGGAATTTCCCCGACCTCTTGCGGAGCGAGAGATTTGTTGTTGTTCCGGTCACGCTTTTCATGTTCGCGATCGGCATCGCGCCCCAGTTCATCTTCAACATTTTCAATACCACCGTCATTCAGATGGCGCGGTTGTTTGCCTAAATCTCGATGATTGCCTGGACGATTTACACCACGTTTGCTGCCGCGATCTGCGCGCTTTTTGCGCCGCGAAGTTTTGCCCGATGGATTGCGTTGCTTGCAACAACTGCCGGGCTTTCGATCACTTGCGTCACCTTCGCTCAAACGCCGATTCGCGATCTGGCGCAGTTTAAAACGATTGTGCAGGTGCCATGGGTGCCCGCGCTCGGGATGAATTATCACCTCGCGATCGATGGAATCAGTCTCACTCTTATTCTTGTTACCAGCATCGTCGCGGTCAGCGCGGTTCTCTTTTCATGGGATGTCGATCTTCGGCCTAACGAATTCTTTTTCTGGTTATTGCTCGTGGTCGGCGGCTCGTATGGCGTCTTCCTCAGCGCCGATCTCTTCCTGCTCTTCGTTTTTTACGAAGTGGTGATCGTTCCGAAATATTTTTTGATCGCGATCTGGGGATCGACCAACAAGGAGTACGGCGCGATGAAGTTGACCCTGTATTCCTTCTTTGGTGGCGCGTTTATCTTTCTTGGAATCCTGGCGACCTATGTGGCTGCCGGTTCGCTTGATCTGAACCAGCTCGCTCAGTTCCACTTTCCATCACAGCTGGAGTCGTGGGCCTTTCCGGTTTTGTTTGTTGGCTTTGCCGTTTTGGCCGGTATCTGGCCTTTGCATACGTGGGCGCCAACCGGTCATGTCGCCGCACCAACCGCGGGCTCGATGCTGCTAGCGGGAATTGTCATGAAGCTCGGTGCTTATGGTGGTTTGCGGGTCGCGATGAACATTTTTCCACACGGCTTTCAAATATGGCGGAATACAATCGCGGTCTTTGCCGTGATCGGAATCGTCTACGCCGCTGCGGTCGCTCTGCGTCAACGCGACCTGAAATTCGTCATTGGTTATTCCAGCGTCAGTCACATGGGCTTCGTCTTGTTAGGCCTGGCCACCGCCAATGCGCTTGGCGTTTCCGGAGCGGTACTGCAAATGTTCTCGCACGGTGTCATCGGTGCTCTCCTCTTCGCCGTCGCCGGAACGATGATTTATCGGAGGACCCACACGCGCGACCTGGATCAATTGTCGCTCCTGCCTTTGCGCCAGGCGCTGCCGTTCGCCGCCTTCGTCTTTGTCGTCGCGTCGGCTGCATCCCTGGGAATTCCGGGCTTTAGCGGATTTGCCGCTGAAATCACAATCCTGATCGGTGCTTGGAAATCTTACCCGATCGCAGTTTGGATCACGGGCATCGGGATGGTGCTCGTGGCCGCGTTCACGCTGCGCGCTTTGAAAAAGAGCTTTTTCGACGCTCCTGGAGGGACCGCTTCGGCGTCGTCCGCCGTTTCCTCGCCATCTTTCGAACCGATTGCGCTCCCGGAAAAAATTGGCGCCGGTTTGTTGATGTTTGCAACGCTCGCAGTCGGCCTTTACCCAGGCGTTTTGCTCGATCGAATCAAGCCTGCCGTTGAATCGATGAATTTCCTCAAATGAGTTATTTGGAATTACTAAAGCTCGCAATGCCGGAGGCGATCGTGCTGGTGACGGCGCTGGTCGTTCTTACTATCGGCCTGACCAGTGGTCGCAGAACTGCCGAAGCGGAAGCCATCACAGGCAACGCGCGCGCCGCCAAAGCACTCTGCACCTTGGTCGCGGCGGTTGGTCTGGTCGTCGCTATCGGTTCGGTCCTGATGCTGCCTCAATCCTCGAATCTGTTTGGTGGGATGCTCGTCATTTCACCTCTCAATTCGCTTTTCAAAATTGTCTGCCTCGCACTCGCGCTTGCGACGGTGCTGCTGGCAATCTCGGACAAATCGGTGCGTCATTACGCCGAATATCTCGCGACCCTTCTTTTTGCGGCGATCGGCCTGATGCTTCTGGTCGGAAGCGAAGAGTTGCTCATGATTTTTATCGGACTCGAGCTGCTCGGCCTGTCGCTCTATGTTTTGACCGCCTTCGATCGCACCAGTATCCGTTCGGCCGAAGCAGGCCTGAAATATTTTTTGTTTGGCAGCACCGCCAGCGCGTTCACGCTGTTCGGAATCAGTTTAATCTACGGTCTCTCGGGATCGACGGCGCTGGCAGGGATCGCCCCGAAAATTTCGGAAGCCGCTCATCAACCTCTGCTCGCTGCCGGGATCATCATGACGCTGGTCGGTTTTGCTTTCAAAATTACCGCCGCGCCGTTTCATTTGTGGGCGCCCGATGCCTACCAAGGCGCGCCGGCTTCGAGCGGGGCATTCATTGCGTCCGGCTCGAAGGTCGCTTCGTTCGTTGTGCTCGGAAAAATCGTGCTGGTCGGTTTTGCCACCGCCCATGGCAGCGCCAACTGGCACGCGATGATTGGCGGTTGGTCGCCTTTGCTGGCGGCGTTGGCCGCACTATCGATCTTGCTCGGCAATTTTGTCGCGCTGGCACAGACCAATGTCCGGAGACTGCTCGCTTATTCCGCTGTTGCGCATACTGGCTACACCCTGATCGGCATCATTGCCGGCACTTCCGCCGGCTTCGCGGCTGCGCTTTTCTACACCACCGTTTACGCAATCACCCTCATTGGCGCGTTTGGCGTCTGCGGTGCCGTCCGTGCCGAAACTGGCGACGACGATTTGAAAAACTTTGCTGGCCTATCGACCGATTCTCCATTTCTCGCGGGCTGTATGGCAATTTTTCTCTTATCCCTGGCTGGAATTCCACCGCTCGCCGGATTTTTTGGGAAATTTTACCTGTTCAGCACCGCGTTATCCCGCGGCCCCAGTCAAGGGCTGATCTGGTTGGTCGCGGTCGCGCTCTTCGGCAGTTTTATCTCTCTTTATTATTACCTGATGGTCCTTAAAACGATTTGGGTGGATCGGACAACCGCCCAGCATCCGGCACTTCATCCGGCCGCCAGCGCCAGAGCCGTTTTGCTCGTGACCGCGGTGGCAGTTCTCGTTCTTGGTCTTCTCCCGGAGTCGTTAGTGAGACAAATCACCTTTTCGTTGCGGTAAAAAAACTTTCAAATTGTCGAAAATTTTCGTGCTCAATTTTTAAGTAGCGCGCTATAAGTCCATTGTGGAGCGAGGAGAAACAAACCCAACAGGCTCGCACATGAAGAGCATAACCGGATTCATCGACCGGCATTATCGCCACTTCAATGCCGCCGTCCTCAAAGACGCAGCCGATGCTTACGTCGCGCATCTCGATCGCCGCGGAAAAATGATGATCACACTGGCCGGAGCGATGAGCACTGCTGAGCTGGGCGTTTCCCTCGCCGAAATGATTCGGCAGGACAAAGTTCACGCCATCACCTGCACCGGCGCCAATCTCGAGGAAGATCTTTTCAATCTGGTCGCGCGGAGTGAATACGAACGCCTCCCGAATTACCGGGAGCTCAGCCCGCAGCAGGAAGAAGAACTCCTGCGCCGGCATCTCAATCGCGTGACCGATACCTGCATTCCGGAAGAGGAAGCCATCCGGCGAATCGAGAAAATTGTGATCGATGAATGGATCATGGCCGCCAAAAGCAAACAGCAATTTTTCCCGCACGAATTTCTTTTCAAAATTTTGCGCGAATGCCGGCTCAAGAAATTTTACGAGATCGATCCGGCCGACAGTTGGATGATGGCCGCAGCACAGAAAAATCTTCCGATGTTTGTCCCTGGCTGGGAAGACTCGACCTTGGGAAACATCTACGCCGCCCGCAATATTACGGGCGAGATCGACAACGTCCACACCATCCGCTCCGGCATTGAATACATGATCGAATTGGCCAATTGGTACCGCAGCGAATCGCAGAATTCGTCGATCGGATTTTTCCAGATTGGCGGCGGCATTGCCGGAGATTTTCCGATCTGCGTTGTGCCGATGCTCAATCAGGACGTCGTCAGCACGCCGGTGCCGGAATGGGGATATTTTTGCCAGATCAGCGATTCAACCACATCATACGGTTCCTATAGCGGAGCAGTACCGAACGAAAAGATTACGTGGGGAAA
>DASPUI010000147.1:0-3769 GCA_035622995.1 Chthoniobacterales bacterium | reverse complement strand
CCGGACCACGGCGTTCAACGTCTGCACGTTCGCCCGTTGATCATCGATCAGCAGTTTGGAGTAACCGACGATGTCGATCAGCAGCACATGGGCAAGCTCCAGTTTCGCGCCCGTTTGAGGTTGGTCGCTCATGAGAGGTTACGTTTGGCAACGTAAGGTGTCCGCGCGTGCTTTCACAAGCGCAACCTCGCCTGCAATGCTATTTTATCGGATGCCGTTTCAGCTCGAGTCGAACTACAAACCGCGGGGCGATCAAAGCCAGGCAATCGCCAAACTGATCAAGTCGGTCGAGGCGGGCAACCGGCATCAAACCTTGCTCGGCGTCACCGGTTCGGGGAAAACATTTACGGTTGCAAACGTAATTCGGGAGATCGACCGACCCACCCTGGTCATTTCACACAACAAAACGCTCGCAGCCCAGTTGTATTCCGAGTTTAAACAATTTTTCCCGCGCAACGCGGTCGAATATTTCGTCAGTTATTTCGATTATTATCAGCCCGAAGCGTACATTCCTCGAAGCGATACCTACATCGAAAAAGATTCGTCGATCAACGAAGAGATCGAACGATTGCGGCTCGCCGCCACCAGCGCGCTGCTTTCGCGGCGCGACACAATCGTCGTGGCCAGCGTTTCCTGCATTTACGGTGTCACCTCGCCTGAAGATTACGAGCGAATGCTTCTAACCGTAAAGCGCGGCCAGCATATTAGCCGCGAAGCCGTGCTCGGCCGTTTGATTGAAATGCTCTACGAGCGCAACGATATGAATTTCACGCGCGGCCGATTTCGCGTCCGCGGCGACGTAGTTGAGGTTTATCCGGCCACGGCCGACGAAGAGGCAATCCGGATCGAATTTTTCGGGGACGAAATTGACGCGCTGACGCGATTCGATCCGCTCACCGGCCACGCGCACGAGTCTCTCAGCGTAATAACTTTTTTCCCGGCAAAGCAGTTCGTCACTCCGGCGGACAAACTGAATCGCGCGCTCGGCACGATTCGAGAGGAGCTTGAGCAGCGAATCATCGATCTCGAGTCGCAAAACAAGCTAATTGAAGCACAACGCCTCCGCATGCGCACCGAATACGATCTGGAGATGTTGCAGGAAATGGGTTTCTGCAACGGCATCGAGAACTACTCCCGCCATTTGTCCGGACGGCCACCCGGCTCGAAGCCGTTTACGATCATTGATTTTTTTCCGAAGGATTTTCTGGTTGTAGTCGACGAATCGCACGCCACCATTCCGCAAATTGGCGGGATGTACGAAGGCGATCGTTCGCGCAAGACGGTCTTGGTGGATTATGGCTTCCGTTTGCCGAGCGCGCTCGACAACCGGCCGCTCAATTTCGACGAATTCATGAAGCTGACGAACCAAATCATTTATGTCAGCGCAACGCCGGCCGAGTTTGAAATTCAAAACAGCGTGGCCGGAAATCAGAATTATTTCCCGCATAAGCGGCAACGGATCGGCGACCAAGAGTTGATCCCGTTCGTTTTGCCGGGTGGAAAACGTCCGACGCCGAAATTACAGGTTCACATTTCCCGGACAGATGATCCGCCGGAAAAATTTGACGTGCATTCGGCCGGCGCGCCGCTGGTGGTCGAGCAAATCATTCGCCCGACCGGTTTGCTGGATCCCAAAATCACGATCAAGCCGCTCAAGAACCAGATCGACGACACGATCGAGCTTTGTCGCCAGCGCGTTGAGAAATCTGAGCGCGTTTTGATTACGACCCTGACCAAACGGACGGCCGAAGATCTGGCCGACTACCTGCGCGATGTCGGATTGAAAGTGCGTTACTTGCACAGCGACATCGACACGATCGAGCGGGTCGAGATTTTGCGCGGCTTGCGCGCGGCCGATTTCGACATCCTGGTCGGCATCAATCTGCTCCGGGAGGGTCTCGATCTGCCGGAGGTTTCGCTGGTCTGCATTCTCGATGCGGACAAGGAAGGATTTTTGCGCAGCCAAACATCCCTCATCCAAACCGCCGGTCGTGCGGCCCGGCACGTGAATGGTGAGGTCGTACTCTTTGCCGATCAGATTACCCAAAGCATGGAAGCGCTGATTTCGATCTCCGAATATCGCCGCGCCAAACAAATCGAATACAATGAAAAGCACGGAATCACGCCGCAGACTGTCCGGCGCGCCGTTCAGGAAAGTTTGCACACGATTTTGCGCGGCCGCGAAATTGAGTCTTCAGTTATTCGTGAAGCCGGTGGCAATTTCGATTTGACCGAGTTGCTTCGTGAATTGGAAGACGAGATGCAACAGGCTTCGGCGAACCTTGAATTCGAACGCGCCGCTTTGTTGCGCGATCAAATCATGGAAGTAAAGAGCGGCGCCGGTCTGGGCAAGATCGAGCCGAAACACCGGCCGGTCAGATACACACACGCACGCAACGGCGGACGGCGCAGAACGAGAGTCTGAATCGTTGTCGGCGTCCCGTCCGAGCTTATTCTGAATCTCGCACGATAATAGCTCCGCTGGGGCGTAATGCGCTCTGGACTGATCTTTGCCTCCATCGTTTCCGCTTTGTTCGTGCACTTCGCGCCGGCGGAAGACTCGCCAGTCGTTGGAATCAATTCGCTGACCGAAGTCGAATTTTCGTCGTTGAGCCAGCGCGATCCGAATCCGCTCGGTGAAAAAGCGCTGGCCATTCATCCGGAGCAATGGAAACACGCCGAGACCGAGCATTTCATTTATCACTTTGTCCACAGTTACGTCGCAAAGCCGGTTTCGATCGAAGCCGAATTTCATTACCGCGTCATCGCGAAAGAGCTCGAGCGCGATCAGCCGTCAGGCGACATCAAGTCGCACATCTACATTTTCGAAAAGCCGGACGAGTGGCACCAGTTCCAGACTTTTGGCAACCTCGAGCCGTGGAGCGGTGGAATTCATTCCGCCGGCAGTCTCTTCGTCCAGCGCAATCCCGCGTACAAGTTCGGCAACAACCTGCTTGGTCACGAAATCGTCCACCTGGTGCTCCATCGATTCTACACCGACAGCATTCCGCGCTGGCTCGATGAAGGGCTCGCTCAATTCATTTCAAAGGATGCATACTCGAGTTACGAACGCGCGCGCGGATATAATGCCAGGCCGCGTTCGGACGCAGTTGCGCCACAGGATTTCATTCCCGTGACAACGCTCGTAACCATGGGCTATCCGTCAACCGAGCACGTGAAAGCGTTTTACGACGAATCCGAGCGGCTGGTGCGATATTTGGCCGCTACCGACAAACCAGGCTTTCTTGCGCTACTCGACGCGCTCGCGCGACATCAGCCGTTCGAAACTACCCTGCCCCGGTTTTATGCTGGCAAATTCGCAACGGTAGCAGCGCTGGACGAACAGTTCCGCGAATACGCCGCCAAAGACTTTGGAACTTCCCTCGATCAGGCGAGCAATCAGTAAATTTAAAGACCCAACATCGCCCGCCAGACCGCCTGCCACTTTTTTTCCGATCGAACAAAAACAAAGATATCTATTCCATGTTCGTTGTAATTCAGGCCACCTAACACATAGGCAATTCGCCATTCGTAGCTGGCGATCGCGGAGTCGCGATAAACGTGAATATCAGGCTCGCCTTGTTCGAAGGAGAAGACCTGCGCCTGCTGAATAAAATCGACGTAACTTTGGGCGCACGCCTTGCGGCCACTTGCAACGGTTTTCAATTGCGCATCCTTGATGATCATTTGCGGGTGAAATGAAGAAACGAGAGCCCTCTTCACGGCGCTTGGATTCGCGCTCAACCAGGCACGATTGATTGTCTTCAGG
>DASPUI010000146.1:0-9004 GCA_035622995.1 Chthoniobacterales bacterium | reverse complement strand
CCGCCCGGCGTGTTCGTTTGCCGGAAGAGCGCGCCGAACTGGTGCGCGCGCAACTGGGCAGCGCCGAGGCGTGCCGTTTGGCCAAGGCAAAATTGGCCGCTGCGGAAGAAGAGCTGGCCGGGATTGAGAAAAAAATCGAGCGGACGCGAGCAGAATTTGAAGCGCGAGATCGCGGATTGAGCGAAAACATTCGGACCCAACAGGAATCCCTCAGCGAAGCGCGCACGCACCATCAGGTGGTGGAAGAGCGCAAAAATCCTGCTTACTTAAATATCGGGCGGCATCTCGGCTCCCAGGGAATCGCGCCGCCGAATGCTCCCCATCTGCTGACTGAGGTGCAGCGTCATCGGACTGCCGTGGACCGGCACCTCCAGCACACGGCCGAACTCGCACTCCTCTCCAGCAAAATCGATAAGCAGGAACTCCGGCAGTTCTATTTCAGCATTATCTCGGTGGTTGTGCTTTCGCTCATTGGACTGGCCCTGTTTTTCAAATCGCCGCGCAGCCGGGAATGGTTGCCGCAAGAAACAGATGAAATTTTATCGATCAATAGTGACGAATTCGATCGCGCTGATTTGCCGAAGCGCTGGCGAAAAGATCAGCCAGACGCCTGGCAAAACGTCTGGAACGGCCTGGTTGGCAGCGCAGCGCGCACGCCAGTCCTAAATCTCGGGCGCGATACCGTTCGAATAACCCGCGCCGCAACCAGCAATGAGGCCGGGGCAATTCGTGAATTCTTTTTGGTCGAAACGCGGGGCGATCTGTCGCGAGTAATTCAGGCGGTCGATCGTGACAATGCATTTCAACGCCGCGACATTGGCGGACTGGCGGTTTGGGAACGGCCGGATCTGGCTCTGGCGCGCGTCGGCCCAAATACGATTGCGATTGGCGCGGCGCCCGAAGTGGATGAGTTGGTTCGCGTCCGGCTGGGAATGAATGTCGATCTCAAGATAACCGGCCAACTGTTCGATCGCTTTCAAGCGCTCGACCGAGAAAGCGCTTTGCGCCTGATCTCTCGAAATCCGCCCGATCTCTCTCGCGTTTTTCATCCAATCTTTGCGCCGGAGTTGTTAAACAATTCCCAGCTGCTCGGGCTTGCCTTGACGCTCCAAAATCCAGTAAAAGCGCGGTTGCTTTTGAAAATGAAATCAGTCGATAGCGCCGGGCAGTTCGCGCGCCAACTCCATGATGAGCCCCAGCGTTGGCTACATTTGCAAGACTCCGAACTCCTGCTTTACAAACAGCCACCCGACATTTCGAGACAAGGAACAGATTTGGAAGTGCGTATAATCGTCCCGGAAGACAGCGCGCGCAGTTTACTGCAGCGGATTGCCAAATCGGACGTCAACTCTGCAGTCGCTGGAAACTGATCCCGCAGGTTAATTTCTTCAGATGATTTCATTTCCCACAATCGGTCCAAGTCGAATCCAGAAATCAGGGTCGTCCGTCATGTTCGTCTTGTTCTTGTTTATTGGGCAGCGGCTCGAAGCGAACCCCGACCTGGTCGAAATAAGATCGGTCGCGCCCACGATCGTGGTCGACCTTCGTTATGCCACCGCCAAAAATGTCACCGGTCGCGCTTTGTATTCCCCTGGAATGCGTGCATGGGTTCTTCCGAGCGTGGCCCAGCAATTGGCCGGGGCGCAAAAGTTTCTGCGAAATTATGATTGTGGACTGAAAATTTGGGACGCCTATCGGCCACGGGTAGCTCAGGAACTTCTCTGGCAACTGGCGCACAAGGGCGATTACGTAACCAATCCCGAAGGAGGCATTGGGTCGCTGCATTCCTGGGGCGTTGCAGTGGATGCGACGCTGGTCGATCTGTGGGGCCACGAAATCAGCATGCCAACTGGTTTCGACGAATTCACCCCGCAGGCTGCGATGTATTATCATGGCAGCGATCCCGCAGTAGAATCCCATTTGCGCCTGCTGCAGGTCGCGATGGGTGCGAACAGGTTTTACGGCCTGCGTATCGAGTGGTGGCATTTCGTTACCGTCGATTGGAAGAATTACGTGCCCAAAAACGAAATCGAAAAGGCGAAACCGGACGAGAAAATCAACGCCCCGGAGGCGGCGTCGCAAAAAAAACCAAATTCAAAAAGTTAAAATGATCGACGCGATCATGCGGGACCTTCGCCAACCCGAATATCTTCACGTTTTGCTAAATCCAATTCCCGTTTACGGACTGGCGGTGGGCTTGATCGGGCTGATCGCCGCGTTTTTCCTGCGCAGCCGGTCGGCGCAAATCGTCTGTTGCATTATAATTTTGTTCAGTAGCGCGGCCGCATTTCCGGTCTATGAATTGGGCGAGCAAAGCTACGACCGCGTCCTTTCAATGGCTGACGACGATGGACGCGCGTGGCTCAGCGCGCATGAAGATCGTGCGGAAGATTTGATCTGGCTGTTTTATGTTCTCGCCGCCTTGAGCGCAGCGGCGATCGCGCTGCCAATCAAATGGCCGAAATCGTCTCTCCTTCTCGCTGCCGCCGTGGCCGTGTTTGGCGCGATTGTTCTTGGCGCGGGCGGCTACATCGCTTATGCCGGCGGCAAAATTCGCCACCGCGAATTTCGCAACGTTCCGCCACCAAAGCAACAGACCGAACACGAGCGGTAGATCCGATATCTACGTTCGCAGAATGTCGTGACAACGGATCTCGAGCGCGCGGAGCAGAATGTCGAAACGCAAAGCGCGCCGCTCAGAAAACCGCTCGGTTTGCGCGACCTTGTGCTCACTCAGGTCCTTTTCGTTGTCGGTTCGAGCTGGGTTGGCGCTGCAGCGAAACTCGGGAATGCGCATTTGTTTTTTTGGATGCTTGCGATTTTCCTTTTCTACATTCCGCAGGCGGCGGTCGTGATTTACTTGAATCGATGCATGCCGCTCGAAGGTGGAATTTATCAATGGGCTAAACTCGGCTTCAACGAATTCGCCGGTTTTATCGTGGCCTGGAACCTTTGGCTGCTTTCGATCACGGTGATCGCGCTCGGCGGAATGTTTGTGACGACAAACATCTCCTATGCCGTCGGGCAAATGTGGATGCCCGACAACAAATGGTGCGTGTCATTGGTCAGCAGCGCGCTCGTGGCCGGACTCGGCTGGACCGCCGTGCGTGGCTTGTCGTTAGGCAAATGGGTTCATAACATCGGCGCGTTCGCGTTGTTCGTCGTTTACGGTGCGCTCGTTCTCCTGCCCTTTATCGCGCTCGCGCACGGCGACCTCAAAGAGTATCGGCCGCTCCAATTCGCATTGCCGACGATGTCGATCTTCTTTTGCGTCAACATCTTTACCAAACTCGCGATCGGTGCCCTCAGTGGTTTCGAGTACGTCGCGATTCTTGCCGGTGAAACGCGCTCGCCCGCGCGCGACATCGGCCGCTCGGTCCTCATCGCGTCGCCCGTCATCGCATTCATGTTCATTCTCGGGACGGGCTCGGTTCTCGCGTTCATTGGAAATAATCCTATCGATCTCATCGGGCCGGTGCCGCAGACACTCCGACTCGGTCTGAGTTCGTTTCCGATTGCAGATGCGATGGCTTCAGCCGGAATCTTGCTAATGACCGTGCGAACAATTGCGTCCACCAGCGTTCATTTCACCGGTAGCTCGCGCCTGCCGATGGTAGCCGGATGGGATCGGTTGTTGCCCACCTGGTTTTCGCGTTTGCATCCACGACATAGAACGCCGCTTAATTCGATCATCTTCGTCGGTGCAGTGACATTGCTGATCGCAATTTCAAGCCAGATCGGAGCCGGGATTCAGGAAGCGTTTCAATTGGTCGATAATGCCGCCAACGTTTTTTACGGAACGGTTTATTCGTTCCTGTTCGCGATCCCGCTTTTCGGCGCGGCTGCGATCCGTTCCGGCGCATCTGTTTGGTTGCGAATCGGCGCGCTTTGCGGGTTGGCGGTCTGTTTGCTCGCGATCTTTTTCACCGTCTATCCAATCATCGATGTACCGAGCAAATTCAGTTTCGCCGTAAAAATTATCAGCGTCAGTTTGATTGCCGATTTAATCGGCGTCGCAATCTTCGTCGTTGGAAAGAAACGGCGTGCCGCTGTCAGTTAGCGCAGTTTTCCGCAACCCACCGAAGGTATTCCGGCAATCCACGATCGATTTTGCAGGAAACAATTTCGGGAACTTCGTACGGGTGTAGCGATCGAAGCTTGCGTTCGAACTCGGAGTAGCGCGCGGCATCGAGTTTGAAAACAGTCAGTGCTTCGTCACTTGACTCCAGTTTGCCCTGCCAGCGATAAACGGAGTGGATTTGTGGAATAATGTTTCCGCAGGCAGCTAATTTAAGATCGACCAGTTCGCGAACGATCTTTCGCGCGGTCTCTGCATCGGGGAATGCGCAGAACGCGATGAGAAATTCCATTCGTTAGGCCAGAACCAGCGCGCGCTTCGCCGGTTCGGCTCGGTAAATCCAGCCCCCACCAAGCACCACGTCGCCATTGTAAATTACCGCAGCTTGCCCGGGTGTGACAGCGCGCTGCGGGTCGGACAAACGGATTCGGACACGATCAGCCTCGACTGGCGTGACCGTCGCGTTTGTCCCGGGATGGCTGTAACGGATCTTAACGGTGAAGGCGCGATCTTGGAGCGAAACATTTGGCGCAATCCAATTGACGCGATCGATTTCGAATTCGTCGCAAATCAAATCGTCGACGTCGCCCACGATAACGCGGTTTGTCTCTGGATCGAGATCGACGACGTAACGAGGCCGCGGTGAGCCGCCGGGAAGACCTTTGCGCTGGCCGATGGTGAAAAGCTCGATGCCGTCGTGTTTGGCGATAAAATTACCTTCGACATCGTAAATTTCGCCTCGATGAAACTCGTGCTGGCCAAGATGCGAGCGGAGAAACGCCTTGTAATCGTTTCCCGGAACGAAACAGATCTCCTGGCTATCGGCCTTGTCTGCGACTTTCAGGCCTAACAAACTGGCGATTTTACGAATCTCGGGCTTGCGCATGGCACCCAGAGGAGTCAGCGCTCGTCGCAATTGGGATTGCCTCAAACTGAACAGAAAATAAGACTGATCTTTCCGTGGATCGACGCCTTTCCGCAACACGGCTCGATCGTCATGCTGCTCAATGATGGCATAGTGGCCGGTTGCGATAAAATCGCAACCGAGCGCTTCCGCTTTTTGCCAAAGACTTCCGAACTTCAGTTTTTCATTGCAGAGAACGCATGGATTCGGCGTGCGACCGGCTTGATATTCGCTCGTAAAATAATCGATCACCGTCCGTTCGAATTGGTCGGCTTCATCGACCACATAGTGTGGAATGCCTAACGAATGTGCGACCGCTCGCGCATCTGCCACGGCCTGCGGTCCGCAGCATTTGTCTTCCGCGCGCGAAATGCAATCCTGCGGCCATACTTTCATCGTCACGCCGACGACATCGTAGCCCTGCTCGCGGAGCAAGTAACCGGCGACTGAAGAATCCACTCCCCCGCTCATCCCAAGCAGCACGCGTTGATTTTTTCGCTTCATCGAGGTCAAGAGTCTCGGTGAATCGCGGGACGAGTCAACGCGCGAACCGGCACGCTGACGAACGAACTTCCGCGCAAAGTGAACCGCCAGTCCAAATCCGCCGAGCGGGTAATGCCAATGCGACGATCGGTCGCAATATGGACAGTCGGCTCCGGACGAGAAAGAAAACAATGGAGCCGATCGGAACACAGATCCATTTCGTGGTCTTGTCCGCTGATGTTGAGAGCTTGCGTTAATTTGCCGGGACCGGAGGCAAGCTTGCGAAGATCGTCCACACCCCGGCGTTTCTTCATAAGCCAAATCCCGCGCCGCGGTTCCAATGCCCGGATCAAGACAAAACCGTTTTCGTCGCCCTTGACCAGAACGTTAAGCATCCAATGAACGCCGTAATTAAAATAAATGTAAGCCGCTCCCGGTTGATTGCGCTCGATGAATGCGCGCGCACTTGGGCGCGTAAAAGTATGCGCCGCTTCGTCGTTCAACGCCGCATAGGCCTCAACCTCAACAATAATTCCAGCGCATTCGCCCCAAACGAGCTCCGTCCCGATCAACTCGCGGGCGCAAATGAGGGGATCGCGGCGGAAAAACGAACGCCGGATGAGTTTTCCTTTCATTAACGTAGCTCAGCCGCCACCTGATCGAGCCTATTATCGGCTTAAAAACCCTTCGCTCGGTAGAGAACCGGGAGCGTGACTTCCGACGCGACCGGCAGACCGTTGCGAAAAGCTGGGATAAATTTGCAGTTACGAAAATCATTCAGCGCAGCCGCCGCGAAGCCTTCGAACGGTGGTTCTTCCGAGACAGCCTGAATGCTCTGAACAATGCCGGTCTCATCAATCTTCATTTTCAATCGAACGGAGCCATCCATCTGGACCCGGGCAGTTTCATCCGGGTAATGGAAGCCGGAAAACTTGGAACCTTCTCCGAAAAACGGCTGCGGATCGATAAAGTCATCCTCACTTGCTACCGCGGCTGGCTGCACATTCGAGAAAATGCGCAGGCGAGGCTTTCCATCACTGATCGTAAAGACAACCGTGCCATAGTAAATGGCATCAACTGTCCGATGGTTGTAAACTCCCGGTATAAATCTGGGATTTGATGCAACCGCGAGTCTCTTTTGCACCTCCACTCTCAATAAATCTGAATTGGGGAGTCCACCGAATATTTCGCTCCATTCCACCTCGCCTGTTTTTCTGACAGAACAAATAAACAGAACCATCCCATCCTTTTGACCCCTTTGGACCAAGTCCTGCGTATCGATTCGATTGATTAAAGAATCAGGCCCTTGACCGAGCAGGATCGGCCGATACATCGGCAATGTCATCTGGCGTTCGGAGGGAACTTCAGTCACCTGCGACCAGGCAAGGTTCCCAAAGAGCATTGATATAAGGATTAAAACTGCCGAAACACGCATACCCAATAACGCAAGCGGAGCGGGCGCATTTTTCAAGCCCCAATCCGCGAAAAATTATGCGGCAACGGACGCGCGAAAACGATCCGGAGCCTTAATGATTTTGTGGACGGTCTGATGCTTGCGGAAATATTCGATCAGCGCGTCGCGTGTCTGGACCGGGTGAAACACGCAATTCGACTCCGGTTTTTCGAGAATCGATCGCAACTTCATGAAATGATGGCCTCCGCTGCGCGAATCGAAAGTATTGAAGGCGATCAAGTATTTCTGATCGCGCTCCAGCGGGCGACCATCAGCCGTCGAGATTGATGTAACGCGACGCGCTGAGCCCTTGCCAGCGGTTACGATATTGAATCCCATCAAGTTTCTCTCCTCGTGGCTCGCGAACGTTTCCTCCATCACCGATTTAATTTCCTCCGGACCAAGTTGCGCGGTGACCAAACAATTTTCGTACGGGATCACATTCCAGATGTCATTCACGTTCTTCGGGCCAGCGGAAATGATCGCTTCTTCGTTAAAAACGCCATGAAACACGCCGTCCACCTGGACTAGTCGCTCTTGCAGCGCCTCGGCAATCGCGGTGGCAATCAATCGCTCCACATCACTTGGAACGCCGGGGCGCCCGCGAGCGCCGAGAGTCTCCGCCAGTTCGCCAATCGGTTCGGCCAGCGCGGCCTCGGATTGGTCGAGCTGCGCCTTTGCGCGTGAAAGAACGATATGATCGAGGAGAATTCGCGAATCCATCAACTCGCAGGTAGCTGTGCGATTAAGCAGTTTTTTCGATTGTCGATCGAACACGAGATCGACCCGGCCGACATAAATGCCGAAATGGTCGGATTGTGTCAGTAATATCCGGTTCGTCAGGCGATTGGGAACCAATTGATGAGTGTGGCCCGCGATGAAAACGGCTGTCTCCGGAAATTCGGCTGTAAGCGACATCACGCTATTGGCAAAATCATCTCCACCCGTTCGCGGCTTCAGGCCCATGTGTCCGGTCAACACGATCACATGCGCGCCTCGCATCTTCGCTTGCGCAACCGCCCGTCGCACTGGCTCGACCGGAAACG
Organism: Chthoniobacterales bacterium; assembly: GCA_035622995.1. Lineage (GTDB taxonomy): Bacteria > Verrucomicrobiota > Verrucomicrobiia > Chthoniobacterales > UBA10450 > DASPUI01. Next base: position 1,040 of record DASPUI010000146.1, on the reverse strand, counting down.
CAAATTCTGCTCCCCCTGTAAATTCAGGCCTGAACCAGAACGGCATTCCGGGTGTCGTCACTCCAATGACTGCGATCCTGATCTCCGCGAATTCCCTCAAAATGAACGATTGAAGCTTCACGCTCGGATCTTGCGAGCCGAGGAAATCGCTCACGGCCTTTCCTTCAATCGACATGTTTGCGGCCAGAACCGGCATTTCCGATCGTGCGACCGCGTTTTGAAATACCTCCATCCCCCAATCAAATTCGTGATTGCCGACAACCCAGGCGTCGTATTTCAGGTAATTGAACAAATCGATCATCAGCTCGCCTTTATTCCGAAAGCTGACGTCGGTACCCTGATAAACATCCCCAACGTCGATCAAAATCGAATTTGGATTTTGCCGACGCCAGCGTCGAATCTGGGTGGCACAGCGCGCAAAACCTCCCAGATCAGTGTTGCCGTTGTAGTCCGACGTCGGCAAAATATGGCCGTGCAGATCGGTTGTGTGCAGAATCGAAATCGTGACAAAATCAGGATCAAGCGATTTGACCGGGCGCAGATAATCTGGCAAACCAGCCGCCAGAACGGCACCACCGGCGACTTTCAAAAAATCGCGACGCGTCCAATGTTCGTTCGGGGGAACCATGAACTCGCTGATCGTACTCTTGTTGACGAACACGAACAACCGAAAAACTCCAACCACGGAGGAAAACCATCATGATTGATAGAAACTCACTTGAAGCGTTGCGATCAGCTGTGCGGGGAAAAGTAATCGAACCCGGAGACGCCGATTACGATGAGTCTCGCAAGGTCTACAACGGCATGATCCATAAAAAGCCGCGAGTGATCGTGCGCTGTTCGGACGTGGCAGACGTGATTCAATGTGTCTATTTTGGGAAAAAAACGGGCTTGCCAGTGGCGGTTCGAGGCGGCGGTCATAACGCCGGTGGATTGGGAATTTGCGATGATGGCCTGGTGATCGATCTCGCTCCGATAAGATACGCACGAGTCGATCCAGCCGCGCGCAGTGTTACGGTCGGCGGCGGATGCACCTGGGG
>DASPUI010000145.1:0-4929 GCA_035622995.1 Chthoniobacterales bacterium | reverse complement strand
GCGACAATGGAAAACCGAAATTCATTCTCGCGCACACGTTGATCGGGAAGGGAATTCCGGAAGTAGCAGGCACGTTCAAGGCTCATGGCGAAGCCGGTGCGAAATTTGTCGATGCCGCACGCAAGGGGCTCGGTTTGCCGGATGAGCACTATTTTGTCTCGAAAGAGACCTACGATTATTTCGCCCAGCATAAAAAGGATCTGCTGGCCCAGTACGATCGCTGGGAGAAAACATACAACGAGTGGCGAAAAAAGAATCCGCAGCTGGCGCAGCAGCTCGATAGCGGGATCGAGCGAAAAGTTCCGCCCGATTTGCTTTCGAAAATCCCGGAGTTTCCAAAAGACGCGAAACTGGCAACGCGCAAAGCCGGCAGTGAAGCGCTCCAGCCGGTGGCGCAGGCGTTGCCTTTGTTTATCAGTGGCAGCGCCGATCTTCATGGCTCGACGCTGAACTACATCAAAGATGGGGGCGATTTTACCCGCGACATGCCAACCGGACGAAACATTCATTTTGGAATCCGCGAACATGGCATGTGCGCGATTTTGAATGGAATCTCGTATCACGGAATCTTTCGGGCATCGGGCGCGACGTTTTTGGTTTTCACCGACTATTGCCGTGCATCGATTCGTCTCGCGGCGCTCTCAAAGCTTCCAAATATCTACATTTTTACGCATGATTCGATCGGTGTTGGCGAAGACGGTCCCACCCACGAGCCGGTCGAAACCGTAAGTTCGGTCCGGGTGATGCCGCAGATCGACGTGATTCGTCCTGCTGATCCGGAAGAAACGGCCGGTGCATTTGCGGCCGCGGCGCAACGAATCGATGGACCGACGCTGCTGGCGCTGACGCGGCAGGTTGTTCCGATTTTAAACGAGATCGATGCAAGACTGCGGCGCGAAGGCGTTGCCCGCGGCGGTTACATTGCGAAAAAGGAAAAAGGCAAACTCGATTTGATCATCATGTCATGCGGCAGCGAGCTGCAGCATGCACTGGCAGCGGCAAAGGAGCTCGGCGACGGCGTTCGCGTTGTTTCGATGCCATGCTTCGAACGATTTAATCGACAATCCGAAAGCTATCGTGAAGAAGTTTTGCCTAACGAATGTCGGAAACGCGTCGCGATCGAAGCCGGTGTCCCGGACACCTGGTACCAGTATGTCGGGCTCGACGGAAAAGTGATCGGCCTTCATCGGTTCGGTTTGAGCGCGCCTGGCGCCGAAGTGATGAAAGAATTTGGGATCGACGCCAAACACGTCGTCCAGGCCGCGAAATCGTTGCTCTAAAACGCCTCTTCTGGTTCGGTCACGTTGCGCGCGCGATCTTCAAAGCGGGTGAATTCTTTCAAAAAGGTGAGAGGAATCTCTCCGACCGGCCCGTTGCGTTGCTTGGCGATGATCAATTCTGCTTCGCCTGCTTTTTCGGCACGCGCTTCCTCGTCTTCTTCGTAGATTTCCGGCCTAACGAGTAAGCCCACCAGGTCCGCGTCTTGTTCGATTGATCCGGACTCGCGCAGGTCGCTCAGGCGCGGCTTGCCACCGGAGCGTTGTTCCGGTTGTCGATTCAACTGGGCCACGACGATCACCGGGATTTTTAGCTCCTTCGCCAAGCCTTTGAGCCCGGCAGAAATCTCGGAAATCTCGAGCTGTCGGTTGTCCTGCGCGCGCCGCGACGTCGATCTTAGCAATTGCAAATAGTCGACGATCACAAGCTGAATATCCTGTTGCGCTTTCAGCCGGCGTGCTTTGGCGCGCAATTCCAAAATTGTCAGGCTCGCGCTGTCGTCGATGAAGATTTTCGCTTCCGCCAACTTCGATGCGGCGGCGGTCAGACTCGGAAAATCGCGTTCGCCTAGAAATCCGTCGCGCACTTTTTGCAAATTGACGCGCGCGCGCGAGCAAAGCAGACGCTGGACGAGCTGCTGGCTGCTCATTTCCAAACTAAATACGCCGACCGGCAATTTTTCGCTGATCGCGACATGCTCGGCAATGTTCATCGCCAGGGCAGTCTTTCCCATGCTTGGACGCGCCGCGATGACAATCATTTCCGAAGGATGCAGCCCGCTCGTCATTCGATCGAATTCAACAAATCCGCTCGAAATTCCGGTAATGCCGCCTTTGCGCTCGTAAAGTTTTTCAATCGATTCGATCGCCTCCATGACCTGATCTTTCATCGAAAGGATCTGGCCTTTGAAGCGGTCCTCTCCGACGGCGAAAATCTTCTGCTCCACTTCATCGAGCAATTCGCCGACTTCGTCCTGCTCTTCGTAGGCACGCCGTACGCTCTCGGTCGAGGCGGCAATGATCTGTCGCAGAATGTATTTGTCGCGAACGATCCCGAGGTAATAGCCGACGTTGGCGGCAGTTGGGACGAACGTGAACAGACTCGTGACAAATGGCGCGCCGCCGACGGTCTCGAGCAGATTTCGATCGCGCAAGACCTGGGTAAACGTGATCAGGTCGATTGCCTGGCCCGCATTCCAAAGATCGACCAGTACTTCGTAGATCGTCTGGTGCGCCGGCACGTAAAAATATTCCGCGTTAATTTTTTCGACGACTTCTGCAATTGCATCCCGCGGCGAAATGAGCATCGAGCCGAGCACGCCTTGCTCGGCTTCCACGCTGTGAGGCGGCGCGCGGTGAATATCCTGTTGAGAAGATGTTGGCAACCGACCAGCAACTTTTTCCGCCGCTCGTGGCTCGTCGCCTCGGCCAGCGCCATTGCCCGCTCGAGGCGTTTGAGACCGTGAGGACGGCTCAATCGCCATTTATTTCGTCTCTTTTTTTCTCCGGAAAAATGATCGGTGCTTTTTCTCGCCTTGCTCAGGGGCGGCGGCTTCAGCCTCGGTCCCGCGTTCGCGCGGTTGCTCCGATGATTTCACATCAAATTTAAACTGGGCAGTCACGTCATGATGCAATTTGATTGCCACCTCGTGTTCGCCGGTATCCTTGATCGCACGTTCGAGCATGATTTTGTGTCGATCGATCTCGTGGCCAACTTCGTTTTTAAGACGATTGACAATATCCTGGGCCGTGATTGAACCGAACGCTTTGCCAGTCTCGCCAGTCGCGAGCGTAAAGGCCACGCGCAATTTTCCGATTCGTCGAGAAAGTTCCTCCGCGTCATTCAACTCCCGCGCTTCGCGTTCAGCGCGTTTTTTCTTCAAATTGTCGAGCTGACGCATCGCCGCAGCAGTGACCTCGTAGGCCTTTCCCGCCGGCAGAAGATAATTGCGCGCATAGCCGCGGCGGACCTTTACCACATCCGCTTCCGCGCCGAGTCCCGGCACGTTTTCAGTCAAAATGATTTCGGTCGTGGGCATGCTGAGTTTGGTTGAAGCGTCCGGCAAGACTTCCAATCAGGCGAACGCGGGCCTCGAGTATAGAACTGTCGCGCAGAGTGTCAACGCGTGAACAAAATTTAAATCAGAAAACTCCGCAGATAATTCTTTCCAGCCGGCAAACCTTTCGTTACAAGGGTTGTTCTCCCGTGAACATGCGCAGCAAAATCAGTCTGGCACTGCTTGTCATCCTGGTGGGCGGCATTGCTCGCGTCGGGGCCGAACTGAGTTTCAGCGTCACGGATCTGGGAACTCTCGGCGGCAACACCAGCACGGCAAATGGCGTTACCGGTCAGGGAATGAATGCCGCCGGACTGGTCGTTGGTTCGTCAACCGTCAGCGATAATTCGGAACACGCTTTTCTTTACGCGAACGGGCAAATGCTCGATCTCAACACGTTGTGCGATCTTTCGCAGACCGATTTCAAAGTTCTGACTTCCGCCCGCTCAATCAGCGATTCGTGTGTCATCATCGGCGACGGAATTACCAACAACGGAGACAAACACGCGTTCATGCTCACGCCGTTGCCAGCTGAAGGAGGAAGATGGTCATACCGCTGTTGTCAGTGGGTCTGGATCCAGGAAGGCGGAGGCTGGTGGTGGGAAGAAGATTGCGGTTGCTACAAATGGCACGGTCCTCCTGGCCGCCATCCGCCCTGTCCGCCGCGGCCGCCGCCGTGCTGGTGGTTCATTCCTTGCCCGCCGCCTTGTCATCATCCGACCCCTCCGCCTGGTGAAACGCCCACTCCTCCTCCTCGATGCTGGTGTTGCATCAACGGTCAAATAATCCAGACCACGCCGGCAGAATGCCGCGACCGCGACGGCCAATGTTATGGTTCCAGGGAAGAAGCGCTCAGACATTGCAGAGATCTCTGCTGGTGCTGCATCAATGGCCACGTTGTCCAGATCAATGCGGCCGAATGCAAGGAACGAGGTGGTCAGTGCTTTGGATCAAGAGAAGAAGCGATCCGACACTGTGGAGATCTCTGTTGGTGCTGCCTGCATGGGCAAGTCGTCCAGCTCCCGGTTGCGGATTGTCGAGAGAGAGACGGTCAATGTTTTGGATCAAGAGAAGAAGCGATAAGACTTTGCCAGGAAACCTGTTGGTGTTGCATCAACGGCCAAATCTTCCAGACCACGGTCGGCGAGTGCCGCCAAAGGGACGGTCAGTGCTACGGTTCAAGAGAAGAAGCGGATCGGAACTGCGGCCGCCAACCGGGACCGACTCCGACGCAAACACCCATCATCCGTATTCCGGGCGTTGAGCCTACGCCAACTCCGGTCGGCAGCCCTCGGCTAATTGAATCTCCCACGCCGACGCCGCGACGAACGCATTCGCCTCATGCGAAAACGACGCCGACTCCAAGAACTGTAGTCGGCAAGCCCGTTGGAAGACCGACGCCGACGCCATCAGGACACGGCGCGATCCGGAGGAAACCCACACCGACGCCTCCGGTGATCCGCTGATCGCTTCCAAGCGACAAGCGCGAAGACTCGCACGATCACTGTCAAATCATTCCGAGCTTCATTCGCCCGGCTTCGCTAATCATGTTTTGGTTCCACGGCGGATCCCAAACCAATTGCACTTCGGCCTGG
>DASPUI010000144.1:0-4198 GCA_035622995.1 Chthoniobacterales bacterium | reverse complement strand
CCCAATATCGGGTTTCGTCCCTTGGAAGCAAGTCTCAACCAACCTCAGCAATCAATCGCGCGGTCAAGGCGGTAGCCCCACGGTGTTCTTCCAACGTCGCACGCGCGCGCTCGACCATTTCCTTGCGAAGATTTTCGCCCCCCAGTAGATCTCCGACCGCCTGTTTCAAGTCAGCCCCAGTTTGAATTTGAATTGCACCACCGTGATTAACCAGCTCGCGCGCGAGGACCGCGAAATTTTCCATGTGCGGTCCAAACACAACCGGTTTGCCGGCGGCGATTGGTTCCACCGGATTCTGTCCACCGATTGCGGCCAGGCTTTTCCCGATGAAAACAACGGTCGCGACCGCATACCAATTTGGGAGCTCGCCGGTCGAATCAATAATTAAACAATCAAGGCGTGAGTCCTCGAGCGCCCGGCTTCGCAACGTCGCGCACAATCCCAGTTGTTCCATATCCTGCAGGATTTCGCGCGCTCGCTCAACGTGACGCGGCGCCAGAATTAAGAATAAGTCAGGGAATTCTTTTCGCAGATCGACAAAGGTTCGCGCTAAAATTTCTTCTTCGCCGGGATGAGTGCTTCCGGCCAAGAAAATTGGCCGATGATTATCTATTTTGAAATCGCGAAGGCCATTCTCGGCACTCGTCCGATCGACCCGCAAGTCAGATGGATCGAATTTGATGCTGCCGGTCCTGCGAATCCGATTGGAGTCCACGCCCAGCGCCGTCCATCGCTCGATGTCCGCGGGTTCCTGCACGCAAATCCGATCGAGCATTCGAAATGTCGGGGCAACGAACGATCGAAACCGACGGAAACGCTTTTCCGATCTGGGCGACAGTCGCGCGTTAGCCAGAACGATCGGAATTCGACGCCGATGCGCTTCGGCCACCAGATTCGGCCAAACCTCGGCCTCGATCAGCACGATCTTCGCCGGCTTGATGACCGCGAAGGCGCGGCGAACGATCGGCCAGAAATCGAGCGGATTGTACATCACCTCGATCAAAGGCGGCGCATTCCTGTTCGCGAATGCAAATCCGGTCGTAGTCGTCGTGGTGAGCACGCAATGCAATTCCGGCTGAAGAGAGCGCAGTTCGGCGGCGAGTTTCAACGCAATCCGAACCTCGCCGACGCTGACCGCATGCAGCCATATCGATCGCTTTCCGGAGAGCTTTTCGCGGACTGCGGCATCGTAAAAACCGAGCCGCTGACCAAATTTTTCGCGGTAGCCGCCGCGCCGAAACATTTTAACGAGGTAGCGCGGCAGAAAAAACACCAGGCCGACCGGCCACAGCAGATTATAGATGAAGCGGATCATTCGATTGCGAAATCCGGATTGGCGGAATTCGTTGGAGAAAGAAACGTTACTTCGGTCGCGCCATATTTTTTCCGACGAACAACATCCCAGAACATCGAGGCCGGCAACTCCTCTTCAGGACGTTTTTCCAAAACAAAAACACCATCAGGCTCGAGCAGCTTCGGCAACGTTACGTTAGTCAAAAGTTTTTCCGTGAATCGTTCGCCCGACTTCGTGTGCTCATACGGAGGATCGGCAAAAATGATGCGGAATTGCGGCGCCGCGTCGATCCTCTTCAAGAACTCAAAGACTTCCTGCTGGCGAACGCCTCCGGTAAGCCTGCTTTTTTGCAGATTGCTTTCAATCGTTGCGATTGCTTTTCGATCTTGATCAACGAACAGCGCGGCTGCGGCACCGCGACTGAGTGCTTCGATTCCCAGTGCGCCGGTGCCGGCAAACAAGTCGAGAACCTGCGCCCCAATTACCCGGTCGCCCAAACTGGAAAAAATCGCCGCCTTCACCCGGTCCATCGTCGGTCGAATGCCCGCCTTTGGAACGTTGAGATGAATGCCGCCGGCGCGGCCGGCGATCACTCTCATGGCGAAGGCGCAGGCGTCGCCGGCGGCGACATTTCCTCCGAGGGCGAAGAAGGTTCTGCTGACTTTTTCTTTCGCGGCCGATCCGTTTTTCCGCGCAAAATATTATTGAGAAGATCTTTTATTCCGCCGCCCATCGCCTTCTCTAAAAGATTTGTCTTGGGCCGGTCGACGGCCCCGGTCACCTGGAAATCCACGGCATAAAATCCCGCCTCGTCGCTTGGTTGAAAATTCGCCCGAATTGGTTTGAAAAGCCGATCGTAAAGCTTGTCGTTAATCGATAAGCGCGAATCAAGATGCATTTTGCCGGAAAAGCTGACTGTGCCGGTCGCGGAAAGATGAATGTTCGATGAGCGAAGATCCAGCTGGTCGATGGTAACGATCCCGGGACTAATGTGATATTTCGCGCCGGCCTGGTCGAGATGCAGCTGGGTCAACTCATCGATCTGCAACATTTGCCCGATCGCTACCAGAAGCGGGTATTGTTTCACCTGGCCATCGTTCAGAATAATTTCACCGCTGCCGGCAAGCGCGTCCGCGTCGGCTGTTTTCCCGCTGGCTTGGAAGTTGCCTTCGAGCTTGCCCTGCAAAATACCGGCTTGTCCGCCGGCCTCCGCGATCAGCCGATCAGCCTGGACATTGCGAAATCTCACCTCGGCCGAAAAAGGCGAATCTTCGATTTGCGATTCCATGGAGAAGCGACCGGTGATCTCACCGTCGGCGGCGCGGGCTGTGATTTGGGAAAATTCCAGCTTGCCCTTTTCGTAGTGCAACGGGGTCGTCAGTTGTTGGAGAAAAAAAAGATCGCGCAGCGAAATCTTTTCCACTGTGGCACGCCCGTGCAACGTGGTCGGATCACGCATTAACGATCGCAACCCGACATTCTCAAATGCGGCAACCAATTTTCCCGAGCGATCAAGAAAGCGAAAATCCCCGCGCTGTAGATTGATCCGGCGAATCTCGGTAACCAATCGATCCTTTTTTTCCGGGATTGCAGAAGGCTCAGCGGTCGCCTCCGGAAGCGGCGTCGCAGACGGAAGCAGCTCGACATTGGGAGTGAATGCCGGAAGCTCCGTTTCAAGCGCGCCGGTTTCGGACGGAGGTTGGGTCTCCCGCTCGGCCGCGCTCGGCAATCGCCACTTGCCCCGCTCATCTTGTTGCCAGGTCACCTTTGGCTCAACCAGCGCCGCTTCGGTAAAAACAAGTTTTTTCGAAAAAAGGGAGAGGAACCGAAGCTGAAGATTCAAGCTTTGCGCTTCCAGAAAATTTCCGGGATTCCGCTGGTCCTTTTGCGAAACGCTAATCCCGCTCAGTTGCAACCCTCCCCACGGCGTCACGCTGATCCGGCCAATATGCAGATTTGCGCCGAAATGCCGGCGAAGCTCTCGCTCAATCCTTGCTTGTGTCCCTTGGGATTGCACATACAAGTTCATCCCGAGCAAGACGACCGCAGCCAAGATCACCAGGCCAGTCAGACCAAACAAAATTACTCGGCCGAATTTTTGCACCGCGGAACGTTACGAATTTGAAGAGAAGATGAAAGCTGCTTTCTGCCTGTGAACGATACATTTGTCATTCTGAACCCGGCCGCCCAGGGCGAACGGGCCCATCGCCGGCGGGCGCACGTCGAAAAACTAGCCGGGTCTTCAATCGTTTACGCGACCTCGGAAACAGGCGAAGCGGAATCCTTTGCCCGGCGGGCGGCGCAAGAGGGCTTTCGCAAGGTGGTCGCAGCCGGAGGAGATGGCACTGTTCACGAGGTGGCAAACGGAATCGCCGGAAGCGAAACCGCGCTTGGCGTTCTTCCGCTCGGCACAATGAACGTGTTTGCGAACGAGATCGGTTTGCCAACTCACGACCTCGATCTTTGCTGGCGGGTGATTCAAGCCGATCAAACACGCCTGGTCGATCTGCCTCTCGCGAATCAGAAGTTTTTTGTCCAGCTCGCCGGCGTAGGTCTCGACGCCCAGGCGCTCAAAGAAACCAGCAACGCGTTTCGGCGGAGCTTTGGGCCGGTCAGTTATTTGATCGCCGCAGCTCAGATCGCCGCCCGCCGGCCGCCGCGTTTGTCAATTCAATCGGAGAACGCTTCGATCAACGAAGGATCTTTTCTGCTGATCGGCAACGGCCGGCTTTACGGCGGGCCATTTCCCTTTTTCAAACAGGCTGTCATCGACGATGGCTTGTTCGACGTAGTTGTTTTCAAACGGCTCGGTTACCTCGAGATCATCAAATATCTGCAGGATGTCATCTTCAGTTCGGAAATTCGAACGCCGGAGGTCGAATATTTTCAAACCCGGCAGTTGCG
>DASPUI010000143.1:0-2480 GCA_035622995.1 Chthoniobacterales bacterium | reverse complement strand
GCGTTTACCTGGCGCGATAAACCATGGAATAAACTTCTCCTCGCTCTCTATCTGAACTTCACCCTCCAGCAGGAAATAGCTTCGCCGGCTTTGACCCGGTTTCGCGAGATGATAGTCCAGTTTTACCATGGTCAGATTCCAAGTTGGCTGAGCCAACGATATCGTGAAGCAGCGCAACCGACCTTTAAGTATTGGAGTGGATTAATGACCAACACGCGGATGCTCTTCCTTTTTGTGTTCCTGATCGTTGATCGACCAACCTGGTTTTTTTGGACTGAAATCACCGTGTTGAACTTATTGCTGATCTACCTGCTCAATCGCCAGGCGGCCATGTGTTGTTCGCTCCTTAAAATGATAGAGCAGCCGCCGTCCGCTGTAGCCGAGTAAAAACATGTCACCAATACGGATTTCGCACGTCGAACCGGGTCGCGAGCGCGACGAGTTTATCAAGTTTCCGTGGCAAATTTACAGAGACGATCCCGCTTGGGTGCCGCCGCTAATCATTGAGCGGCGGGCCTTTCTCGATCGAAGTAAGCACCCGTTTTATAAGCACGGTGACGCCGCGCTTTTCCTGGCGAAGCGAAATGGCGAAATCGTCGGGCGAATCATGGCCAGCGACGATCCAAACTACAATGCGCTTCACAAAACGAACCTTGGCTGCTTCGGTCTCTTCGAGTCAATCGACGACGTCGATGTTGCCGTGGCCCTGTTCGCCTCCGCGGAGAAGTGGTTGCGCGACCGCGGTCGCAGCGAAATCATGGGCCCTGTCGATTATTCAACGAATTACGTTTGTGGTTTGTTGATTGATGGCTTCGAACATCCGCCAACGTTACTAACCGCCCACAATCCATCGTATTACGCGAAATTGATCGAGGCGTCCGGTTTTCAGAAAGAGGTCGACTGGTTCGCGTGGTGGTTCGATCCAAAAAACGCGCCCGTTTCCAGGTTACGCCGCCTAGTCGATGCGCGCATGCGACGGACGCCGGTTCGCATCCGACCGATCAATGTTCGAGATCTTGCCGGTGAGAGCCAGCGACTCGCTGCCGTTTTCAACAAGGCGTGGGAAAACAACTGGGGATTCGTTCCGTTCACTCGCCCCGAGGCCGAGCACATGGCCACAGAAATGCGTCCGATCATCGATCCCCGCATGACCCTGATCGCGGAAATCGACAATACACCGGTCGCGTTCGTGATTTGTGTCCCTGACGTCAACGTCGCCTTGCAAAGAGTGAACGGACGGCTGACCCGCTTCGGTTTGCCGCTCGGCCTCGCCAAATTGCTCTGGTATCATCGCAAAATTCGGAAAGCGCGTTTCGTTGCGCTCGGCGTTCTGGAAAAATTTCGGCGTACAGGAATTGCAGAAATGCTCGTGCTGCAGGTGATGGAAGAAGGAGCAAGCCGCGGTTTCACCGCGGAGCTAAGCATGACATTGGAAGACAACGTAATGGTGAACCGCCTAATCGAAGCAATGGGCGCGTCGAAATACAAAACCTACCGGATCTATCGGAAAACAATTTGAGACTGCAGCTTCCGAGTTTTGCGGAAACGAGAAAACACCGCGACCGCGCGAGGGAGATGCAAAATCGTCGTCAAGATTGCCAACCAAGTCATTGCGATGAAGGCCTTGGTCGGTGTCCCGAGGAGAAACCCGATCGTTAGTAGCCAGACGAAAACATTCCGGCGTCCGCTAACAAAATGCAGTATTCGCTCAAAGGTTCCAAGTTCCTCGATTGATCGGCCAGACGCGTAACGAATTCCCGATTTTATCATTCCATCGACCGCTTGGGCGATAAGCAGCAAGGCGAGATAGCCGAATGCGTTGGATAACTTGCCTGAGTGTTGGAAGTAGTAGGCAATTGCTGTCCACCACGAAACCTCGAAAATTGCGTCGAACCAATGCTCCAACTTGCCCCGCTTGCTGGTTTCGACTTTGACCCGCGCCTGTTTGCCATCCAAGCCATCGAGAACACCGACAAGCACGGCGAGCCCAAGGCCCCAGCCGAGTCGACCAGTGGCCAACAGAATCGTTGCACTCCAGGCGACGACGTTGGTAATGATGGTCAATTGATTGGGGGTAACCGGCGTCTCGCAAAGCAGGGAGATTAAAAACGTCTCGATCGGCGCGTGAACCGTTGCCGGAAAATCGAGCGTCCCTTTTTGGGCTGAATCGAGAATGATTTGTTTTGCAAGTTGTGCATTCGCCGGCGAGGGCGCTGGAAACCAGTAGGCTCTCAGTTCACGGTTCAACGGAGCGTAGTACAAAGGTTCGGTGGCCACGTCTTCCACAGCCAGCGTTTGATTGTCCAAACCGGCACGCACGGCCTCCTGTAGTGATCCGGTTTGGGAGCGAGCCCAATCACCTTGCAAGAGTACCGGTCCACAAAGTTTGCCGAGTTGTGTTGCCGGCACCAACTCGACCAGCGAGTGAAATCGATCCGGCGCGCCGGAATCTACGAGCGCGACCGAGCCATGGCGCGAAG
>DASPUI010000142.1:0-21367 GCA_035622995.1 Chthoniobacterales bacterium | reverse complement strand
TTGTTCACGCATTCACTGATGGCCGTGATTCGTCGCCAACGGGAGGGCGCGATTACCTGAAAAGTTGCGAGCACGAGTTGAAGCCAAGTGGAGCTCGAATCGTTACGGTAATTGGCCGCTACTTTGCGATGGATCGGGACCGGCGTTGGGACCGGACGAAAAAGGCCTGGGACGCGATTGTCCTCGGGCGCGGTGAGGTTTGCGATTCATCGCCATCGGAGGCGCTAGATCGACTTTATCAGGCGGGAACGACCGATGAATTCATGCAACCATTAATTTTCGGTTTGCCTAACGAACAGCGAGTCCGCGATGGTGACGTTGTTCTCTTTTTCAATTTTCGTGCCGATCGCGCGCGCCAGCTGTCCCAGGCTTTTCTTCTGAAAGATTTCAGCGGATTCGACCGTGAAGTGTGGCCGCAAGTCCACTTCATATCTCTCACTCAGTACGACGCAACCTATCCGTCTCCGTTCATTTTCGCGCCGGCAACGCTGGTTCACATTTTGGGCGAGGTCGCCAGTGCCGCTGGCAAATCGCAGTTGCGAATTGCCGAGACCGAGAAGTACGCGCATGTCACTTATTTTTTCAATGGCGGGATTGAACGCTCGTTTCCGCGGGAGGATCGCAAGCTTATTCCCTCGCCGAAAGTTGCGACTTACGACTTAAAACCGGAAATGAGTGCGTTTGAAGTCACGAATGAGCTAATCGCAGGGATGGCGAAGTACAGTCTGATTATTCTCAACTTCGCCAATCCGGACATGGTTGGACATACCGGCGTTGTCCAAGCGGGGATTAAAGCGGTTGAAACGGTGGATGAATGCATGAGCCGGATCATCCCCAAGCTGCTCGATCTTGACGGCAAATGCCTGGTTACGGCAGACCATGGAAACTGCGAACAGATGCGAAACGCGGATGGCTCGCCCAATACCGCGCACACCACGAATCTGGTGCACTTTATTTACGTTGCCAAAGACGCGGACCGATTCCGTTGCCGGGACGGAATTCTGGCCGACGTGGCGCCTACCATCTTATTCCTGCTCGGAATGAAACAACCGAAGGAAATGACCGGTGCGAGTCTGCTCGAGCCGGTTTAAATCCATGTTTGACCGGGCTGATTGCGCTCGATCAGCAGGTTTTGAAAAGTAATCCCCAATCGATGGTTTAGCGCGCGCGTTCCGGCCCTTGCGATGCGTTCAAGAAAATGGGCCTGATTTTCCGGACTCGCTTGCTGCCAGACCGGTTTGCGTCTGAGAACCAGCGCACCGTCAAGTTCGACCAAAGCACCCCAGGAAATCGGGATTTCAGAATCGCGAAATAATTCGTGGGGCAAAACCAGAAAAAACAGGTTGGCGCATCGATAACGAACGAGTGTTTCAAATTTAGTGCAGTCGAAGAGACGCTTTTGCAGAGCGCGAAGCTGCCGAACCACCTGTTTATAGCCACGGTGGCCTATTCCATCGAAATTGTGAGAATCAAATTCGGCAAAAAGGGAATCAGGAATGCGCGCCGCCGGATAGTGCACGCGCAAATTTTTCTCGAGCGTTTCGCGTCGGCGGTGAGCTGTTTCCAGGCGACTTCGGGTCAACGAACTCGAGCCGTTGTCGCGGCGAAGGTCGACCAGCGCTTGTTTACATTCGAAAACCGCAGTGGTGGTGCCGGTTCCGCTCGACTTAAATGCGGCCACATCCGCCCGGTAGCGGCAGCGCGGCAAACTCACTTCCAGTCCGCAGGCAGAATAGCCATGCACTTGCGCCCAATGCAGGGCGAGCCGTTTCAAACGAAAATGGGCCTCGGTTTCGCCTCGTCTCTTGCCTAGCGAATCCATTCCACCAACTGGCGCGCCCAGTACGTGACGATGATGTCAGCGCCGGCGCGTTTGAGCGAAGTCATGATTTCCAGGACGGCAGCACGTTCGTCGAGATAACCCTTTTCCGCGGCTGCTTTGACCATCGCGTATTCTCCGCTGACGTGGTAAACTGCGGTCGGTTTGCCGAAGCGTTCCCGAACTCGCCAGAGAACGTCCAGGTACGGCAGAGCGGGCTTTACCATGACGATGTCCGCGCCTTCTTCGATATCGAGCGCCACCTCCCGTAGCGCCTCCTCGGCGTTGGCCACATCCATTTGATACGAATGACGGTCGCCGAATTGTGGCGGGCTCTCAGCCGCGTCGCGAAACGGTCCGTAAAAAGACGAAGCGAACTTCGCCGCATAGCTCAGGATGCCGGTATCGTGAAATCCGCCACCGTCGAGCGCTTCGCGGATCGCGCCAATTCGCCCGTCCATCATATCGCTTGGTGCGACCATGTCTGCGCCCGCGCGCGCGTGCGAGACCGCAGTTTTTGTCAAAAGAGCAACCGTTTCGTCGTTCAACACGTGAAAGTGATCGCCGTCCATTCGAGTTACTCCGCAGTGTCCGTGGCTCATGTATTCGCAAAGACAGACATCGGTAATGACAACGAGTTGCGGGCATTTTGATTTGATCGCAACCAATGCCTGTTGCACCACGCCGTCTTCGGCATAAGCGCCGCTGGCGTGCTCGTCTTTTTCTCTGGGAATTCCAAAAAGAATCACGGCTTGCAGGCCCAAATCCAGAGCGCGCTGAGCTTCGTCGGCAATCTCGCCTAAAGAGAGTTGCGCCACGCCCGGCATCGATTCAATCGCGCGACGCTTCTCGATCTTTTCGCTAACAAACAGCGGCAGAACGAAATCGTGAACGTCCAGTCGTGTCTCGCGCACAAGGTTGCGCAGGCCGGGCGATTGGCGCAAGCGGCGGGGTCGATGAACCAAATTTCTCACTCCACGAGGCTAAATGCGGCGACGAACGATCGCAAGCGAAGCAGTCTATTTGCGGGGCGAGCTTGACGAAGCACGGCGTTCCGTGTCTGCATGTCGAAACCGTGGGCCATTCGATTTGCTACCTGTTAGTCGACATCAGTAATTCATTCACCAAGGTCGCTCTTGCTTCGCGCAAACGAATTGCTCAACGCAAACGTGTCGCCACCGCCGATTTTACGGCGAACTTTCTGAAGAACCTTATCAAACGAGGCGGGATCGATCTGGTGGTGGTCAGTTCGGTCGTTCCGAAGAAAAATCGCGAGATCGGGAAGGCCGTAGGCAAAATAAAGACCCTGTGGTTAAGTTGGCACTCAAGACTCGGAGTTGGCGTTGATTACCCGCGACCGAGCTCGATTGGAGCGGACCGATTAGCCAACGCTGCGGCAGTTGCGGCCCTCTACGGTTCTCCCGCAATTGTCGTCGATTTTGGAACGGCGGTGACGTTCGACATTGTTTCCGGACAAAATAATTATGTGGGCGGTGTCATCGCGCCGGGGCTCGAGGCGATGACGAATTTTCTTTATCAGCGAACGGCCTTGCTCCCGCGACTCTCTTTGCGCGAACCGCGGCGTGCGATTGGTCGATCGACAGTCGAAGCGATGCGCGCAGGCGCTGTTTTAGGCTATCGCGGCCTGGTTCGGGAGATTATAAAGCGGATTAAAATGGAGCGATTTCGGGGCGGGAAAGTGCACGTAATCGCAACCGGAGGTTATGCCGAGCTGATTGCGGCGCGATTACCGGAAATCGACCAAGTCCATCGCGACTTGACGCTGGAAGGCCTGCGTATTGTGGCGAACCTAAACAGCCGGGTTTCGTAACATTTTGCCAATTCGGCAGTTGCCCAGTTCTTCGCGATTCCGCTGGAATTTCCAGCGCCAAAATTTTAGGCTTGTCATACATTGTGCGGAACGGTTGTATGGTTGGCTGCATGAAGATTCGGAAATTGGCTGCGATCGCGGTTTTGGTCCTCGGTTCTTTCGCGGCAGACAATGTTGCTCCGTCAAAGACCGAACTGGAGGCAATGTATGACAAAGCTTTTCGCGCATTCGATGCGAATAATTTTCCCGATGCGCTGAAACAATTGGACGCGCTCGACGCGCGCCAGCCGGATCTGGCGGAGTCGCAAAATCTTCGCGGCGTCATTTTGATGCGCGAAGGAATTTATGACAAAGCGGAAGCGGCCTTGCAGGAAGCTTTGCGGATTGATCCAAAATTTTGGAACGCTCGATTTAACCTGGCGGAGATTCCGTTTTTGAAAAAGGATTGGGCGGAAGCGCGGAAGCGATTTGAAGAAATGCTTTCGAGCAATGCGTCAGAGTTGCAGGGCGAAGCGACTCAGCTCATTCAATACAAGATTCTCCTGACCTATTTGCTCGAAGGCAAAGAGAACATGGTGGATTCGATCTTAGCCAAGTTCGAGCTCTCGCCTGACACACCGGCTGTACATTATTCCAATGCGGCGATCGCGCTCCAGCGCAAGGACGCCAACGAGGCAAAGAATTGGATGTTGACGGCGGAGAAGAATTTTTCGCCGCAACTGAACAAGCTGTTTGCTGAATCGCTTTACGAGGTCGGTTGGCTCGAAAAACAGTCTGGCCAGTCGCGCGCGGCCCTGGAGTTAACAAGTCCGGCTGAGCGTGCCGCCAAGCTGAAGGCATTTGCCCAATCGCGCTTTGAGGAGGCGCAACAGGCTGTCCAGCATCAGGATTTGGACGGCGCGCGCAAATTTGTCGATGACGCTGATTCGGCGGACCCGAATCAGGCCCGGATCATCAATCTGCGGGGCGAGATTTTGATGGCCCAAAAACAATTCGATCAAGCCGAGGTTGAATTCAAAAAGGCGCTCAAGGCGGATCCGAAATTTAGAGAGGCGCAATACAACCTCGCTCAGATTCCATTTAAGCAAAAAGATTACGCAAAAGCGCGGGATCGCTTCGAAGCGCTCTTCACCAAGAGCCCAGGGGGCGACAAGAACCAGGCGGCGCAGCTGCTGAAATACAAAATTTATCTGACGCTGTTGCTCGACGGAAAAGAAAGCCGCGCGCAGAAGATGATGGAGCAATTCCAGTTCACTGGCGATACGCCGGCCCTTTATTACGCGCAAGCCGCATGGGAATTCAAACATAATAACCCAACCAAAGCGATGGATTGGGTCGATTCGGCGAGAAAAATTTACTCGCCCGCTTTAAACGCTGTTTTCGCGGACGCGTTTTACGATCTGGATTGGATGCAGAGTCCTGCTCTGGCTACTTCGCCCGCCCCTGCGACGGAGGCTGCGGTTGCGATGGAATCCGCTCAAACGGAATCGAGTCCTGCGATTGAGCCCAGTCCGATTCCGGGGGCTTCAATCGCGAAGAAAGAAGCGACAAAAGGCGTCAATGCTGAGGTTGCTCTTAGCCCGGCCATTTCAGGAATGGAAGCTACCACGTCGCATGGCGAGGAGCCGGCGAACGCCTCGGTTGTGCTGCAGCAGCCCGCCAATGTGACCAATGAGGCACTCGCGGCTGGTACGCCGATGAAGCCGGAAGAATTGCCGACCGCTCCTGCACCTGCCCTGTCGCCAGTGGTGGAAACCCCGGTTGCCGCAGCGGCGGTGCCGGCGTCTTCGGCGCTGAGCAAAACGGAGTCTTCGGTGGCTACGGCCAACGCGTCGGCGACTCCCGCGACCGTCTTGGCTCCATCTCATGTTGAACAGGCGACGCAAGCCAAAACGAGTGGAAAATTGGATACCAAGACATTGCTTGTCGTTGGGTTTGCCTTAGCGGGCATGGGCGCGCTGGCCTTGTGGTTGGTTCCAGAGATTCGCCGACGAGGAGTTCATGTGCCGAGCTTTCGACGCGCTGTGCCTGCGAACGGGATTGGCGGAGTTGGAGTTCCGGTTGTTACGCCTGTTCAAAAATTGGCTAAAACGGGTCCCCGCCTCAGTGGTGGACCTCGACAGATTTCGCTCAAATTAAAAGCATCCGAGCCGTCGTTGCGGCGAGCAGTTGTGCCACTCGGCAAGACGCTTGGCGCAGCGCAGCCCGCTCCAGCGCCGGTTATTGAGCGGAACGGCCATTCTCCAGTCGAATCGTTGCCGGCAACGGAAGAAGTCTTCGAATCGGCAGTCGGCCCGGTCATTGAGCAACCTGCTCTTGCCGCCACCGCCGCACCCGTAGAAGAGCCGATCGTTTGGCCGTCACCCGCTGCGCCCGCACCTGTGCCTTCGTCCGCACCGGACGAGCAATGGACGATGCCCGCGCCTTTCTTTGCACAGACTGAACCTGAGCCAGTGGTTACGAGTTTCCCAGAACCCATTTCCGCTCGAGCAGAAGCCCCGTTGGAGTCTTTCTTCCAGCCGGAATTCGAACCTGTTGCGCAAGGCCAGCCAATTCCGCAGTTGACACCGGTGCTGGAGGACCAGCCAGTTTTTGCTCAAGCGGAGGCACCGGCGGAATCTTTTGTTCAGCCGGAGTTCGAACCCATCGCGCAGGACGAGCCGATTCCGCAGTGGGAGCCGTTCCTCCAGCAGGAGATCGAGCCCATTGCGCAGGGTCAGCCAATTCCGCAGTTGACGCCGATGCTGGAAGGTGAACCTTACGCACCTGAAATCATCGAATCAAAGCCGGAGCCGGTTGAGCAGGAAGCGTTTTCGCATATTGTCGAGGCGCCATTCTTTGCGCAAGAGGCTGAGTCTTTAATTTCGCAACCATTAACATCTGTAACCATGCCTGAACCCATTCAAACACCAACGCCAGTAATCAGAACTTCCGCGCCCCAGCCCGGCTCTATGCAGACGGCCGTGCAACTGACTTTCGCTTTCGAGATCGCGTCGATGCAATTGACGCCCACATTTAAGATGGGTGCGGTTCAGCTGCGGCCTTCTTCGAAGCTCGTTACGATGCGTCTTGCGCCATCGCAACATCCGCAGCCGGCGATGAATCTTCAGGTCAATTTTGAAATCTCGAAGATTCAGCCTTCGGGTGGCTCGCTTGGCAATGTTCGCCTGACGCCATCGCAGCAGCAACGTCCGGCTGCGTCCGGTTCGTCCTCGTTCACTGTCGCGGGCTTGCAACTCGTCTCCGATTTTGCCGCAGCGCCACTTCAGCTGACGCCGTCGCAACAGGGTCAGACTTCGGTGCTGGTGACCGCGCCGTTTCAAATTGCGACGGTAGAGTTTTCGCCGTCGTTTGAGATTGCGTCGATTATTCTGAACTCGAACTCGAAGCAGGTAGCAGTGCAACTCCCCGGAGCGGGTGCCGCTGACAACGCGCCGATTTTCGAAATCGCAAACTTGCAGCTAACCGGTACCGGCGACATCGGCATGATGCAATTGCATCTGCTCGGCCACGGGCCGAAGCGAGCTTGATCGTCCGGAATTGGAAACGGGGTCGGATTCGCGGACTGTCACCGACTGGGCTATCGCTTGGTGAAGTGATTGCGATTTAATGATCGCAATTGCTTTGGCAGGAAGTCCCCGTTTCGCCGGATCAGCTTCCCATCGAAATATATCTCCCCACCGCCGTAGTCCGGCCGCTGAATGTTTACCATGTCCCAGTGCACCTGGCTCCGGTTTCCGTTATCGGCTTCTTCGTATGCTTGTCCGGGCGTAAAATGAAACGATCCGGCTATTTTCTCGTCGAACAGAATATCGCGCATTGGGTGCAGCACGTAGGGATTGAACCCGAGAGAAAACTCGCCGATGTAGCGAGCGCCGGGGTCTGAATCCAAGATTTTGTTCAGCCTCTTTGTTTCGTTGCTGGTCGCTTCCACGATCTTTCCCTGTCGAAACTTTAAGCGAATCCCGTCGAACGCAGTGCCCTGGTAAATGCTTGGAGCGTTGAATCTGATCTCTCCCTCAACTGAATCTCTCACCGGGCAACTGAAAACCTCGCCATCTGGAATATTGCGATCACCCCCGCAAATTACGGCCGCGATCCCTTTTATGCTGAATTTCAAATCAGTGCCCGGGCCTTTGATTTCGACCCGGTTTGTTTTTTCCATCAACGCTTTGAGCGCCTTCATGCCGGGCTGCAACCGGCGGTAGTCGAGCGTGCAAACTTGAAAATAAAAATCTTCAAAGGCCTCTGTGCTCATGCCTGCCAGTTGAGCCATCGACGGTGTCGGCCAGCGCAATACCACCCACTTTGTTTTTTTTACCCGTTGGTCCTGAACCGGCCGCATTTTTTTTGCGACCAGCTGCATCCTTTCGGGCGGCACATCCGAGTTTTCCATGATGTTGTTGCTGCCGCGAAGCGCGATGTAGGCATTCATCTTCTTCATCCGGGCGAGCTCGTGGCTGGACGCGAGAGCTAATTGGCGGTCCGATGCCTCGAGTGCCAACTCCCGACTGATCATAGCCCGCTGCACCTGGACAAAGGGAATGGCGCCGACGTTTCGGGTGGCCCGGATCAGGGCGATGACCATTTCGTCCGGAACGTCAAACGCCTCAATCAAAACATTTTCGTTACGTTTCAGACTGGTGGAATATTCCACCAGCAGCTTGGCCAGTTTGTCGAAGCGGAGATCTTGCATAGGAAGCTATGATTCCATCGGCTGCGCGGGATGCAAACACAGGTCGAAGAATTTCGCCTAACGAGCCGCGCTCTCGAAGACGTTTCAATTTCCAACGCAGCACGGCGCGATCTTGGGAAACGCTGTCCCTTAGTTCGGTTTTACGCTTCCTCGACCAATGGAATGATAATGAAAGCCGAGTTGCGCCATTGTTTGCGGATTGAACAAATTTCTCCCGTCAAAAATGATGGGCGTCGTCATCTTTTCTTTTACGCTGGCAAGATCGACATTCGCGAATTCGCTCCACTCGGTCGCAATGACCAGCGCTTCGGCATTTTCGACTGCTTCCATCGCGCTGCCAGTAAAAGTCGCGGCTGCAATCGCTTTGATCTCGCGTGCCTTGTCCATGCCTTTCGGGTCGTAGGCTGCAATGTGAGCCCCGTCCCGGAGCATCTCAGCCACCAAATCGATTGCGACCGAAGAACGAATGTCGTCCGTGTCCGGTTTAAAAGTCAGTCCCCAAACCGCGATCTTTTTCTCACGTAAAACCCAAAGCGTTTCGCGGATTGCCTTGAGAAAGCGTTCCTTTTGTCCAGAATTGATTCGCTGGACTTCTTTCAGGAGGTTGAACGGAACCCGGAGCTGTTCACTGATTGCGATGAAGGCGGCGATATCTTTAGGGAAACAGGAACCTCCGTAACCAATCCCCGCATTAAGAAATTGCCGACCGATCCGCCGATCCATTCCGATTCCGTCCGCAACTTTTTCGACATCGGCTCCGCTTGCTTCACAGATTGCGGCGATAGCGTTGATGTATGAAATCTTCAAGGCGAGAAATGAGTTCGCAGCATGCTTGATCAGTTCAGCGCTATTGATATCCGTGACCAGGATCGGGACCATGAACGGTTCGTAAACTTTTTTCATCAAATCGACTGCACGCTCGCTTTGAGCGCCGATTACGACGCGGTCCGGATGCATCAGGTCTCCGACCGCACAGCCTTCGCGCAGGAACTCGGGATTGCTCACGACGTCGAATTTTGCGCCGTGCCGGTTGTAGCGCTTGATCGACTCCGCGACACGTTCTCCGGTTTTCACGGGCACCGTGCTTTTATCAACAATCACCCGATAATCTTGAAGGACGCCGGCAATTTCGCGCGAGACTTTCTCGATAAAGCTAAGATCCACATCTCCGCTTGGCTGCTGTGGAGTCGGGACTGCGATGAAAACGATTTGCGAATTGTCCACTCCCTCGCGAATGCTGCCACTAAATCTTAGCCGATGGGCCGAGACGTTTCGGTGAATGATATCTTCCAGACCGGGCTCGTAAATCGGCACCCGTCCTGACTGGAGCGCTTCGACTTTTCGCGAATCGTTATCTACGCAAACGACGTTGTGACCGACGTCGGCGAAACAAGCGCCCGTTACTAATCCGACGTAACCGGAACCTATGATTGAAATGTCCATGGCAAAATTTTCAAGTTAGACGCGCGTGAGCAACCGCGCCGCAATCACCATTCAGAGCACGAACAATGCAAGCCGATTTGGTTCACTGGCCTTCGCTACCCGGGTCGAAGTTGAAATCGAACCCAATTTTCGGGAAGGCCTTTAGCGTAAAGGTAAGCAGCACTCCATACTCTCTGACACCGGCATTATCGCGAACGACCGCTCCAAACGACGCCACCCAGTTCGTCAGGTCCCGATAAACGGCATAACGTTGCTGTTGGAGAGTGCCGGTTTGTGCTTCGAATTGTTCCTGCAGCCCGAGTCCCCAGTTATCGTTCATCCGACAATAACCTCCGACAACGAAAAGATTGCTGTTATCGAAGAAAGGATTGTCGTGCAGATATCGGTTGCCGACGCTAATTTGCAGGTTGGCAACCGGTTGGACTGAAATCATCGTATTGACCTCGGTAAAACCACGATCGAACGCCGGAATTTGCGAGTCGACTGTCAGCGAAGCCCACGGCAGCGGCGTAAATCGCAACTTGTTGAATAAATTCGAGTATTGAGTTCGATCGTACGGACTTTCAAAATTTATTTCACAAAAAGTGTCGAGTTCGAGCCACGTGACAGTTACGTCATCGCGGCGCGTCTCAAGACGGTTGCGCAGACCAAGCCGCCAAATCGTCCAGTCGGCGATTGAATCGATCGCCGTGAACTCCGGAAAATCGAGCGGACGCAGCTGGGTGGAAGGCTCGAAGCGATCAAATTGGAGAACTGCCGAGGGATTAAGCCCATTGACATGGACATAGGAAAATTCTGTGAACGGCTGGATCACGTGCATTAGACCATCCAACCCCAAAGCGCTGTTCTCGACGTCGTCCCATGTCCGGGTGACTTTGAAAGAGGCTTCCACGCCAGTGTCAAAAATTGTCCTCACTCCGGATCCTGCATCCACGACCGGATTTTTCGGCGTCGGATCCAGCGGAAGAAAACTTGGTTCCAACGGATTCGTGTTTGGACCAAAGAGCGATTTGCCGAGGTCGCGCGTGTCGTCATAATAAGTCGCGCGAAACCCTGCCCGCGGAACAATCGATAACCAGCCGAAGTAGGTATTCGGGTAAATAAGCTGATGAAAGCTGTCGAGGCGGATTGTACTGTAATTTTCGAAACCGGAGTTTTCGGCATAGTCGCGGTGCAGGTCCGCAATTCCGCTTTCGCCTTCGTAGAAAATAGGCCCGCCAAAAAGCGCGTGGCGCTTGATATCAACCACCACTTCCGGAAGCCGCTCTGTTTGCTCGAAAAACTCATTTGCCTGGAATCGGGCGATGCCGGTGATGGTATAAAATGGATCGGTCTTTGTCAGGGCAACCACATCGTCCGGCACCGGATCAATCCGGAACTCATTCTGATAAAAATCCTGCATCACATAGGGATCGCTAAGCTTTGTCACATCTACGATGGCATAGATGTCGTCGGTAAAATTGGTTCGGTCCTCCAAGCTCAGTCGATAACGCCCGGTCGGGACATTGGTGCGCGGTTGCGCCGTTTGATTCAGGAGCGGATTCTGATCCTGCAGATAGTAAGTCTTAATCTTTACGTTGCTCGAGTTGTCTTTTCCGTAATCGATGTCCGACTCGAAACCAATTGCTACTCCACGGCGTCCCCGGTAATCCAAACGCAATCGGCCCTGAATGTCGTCCGTAATCGGGAAAGTGAGTTGGGTCAGGACTGATGGTCCCCACGAGCTCAAATAAGCTGGAGAAACTTCGAAATTAAACGCGTCGTTCAGCGATTGGTACAAATAAGGCCACCAGAAAACAGGTACGTCGCCGACGTAAAAGGTGACATCGTGGAAGACGACATGGTCGTTTTCATAAACGCGGACCGTTCGGGCATGAAGATGAAAATTGGGGTTGGGTGAATCATGGGTCGTGAAATTCGCATCCTGGACCTGGTAGGCATTCTGCGATGTCTGGACGACTTTCTGGCCGCTCAGAAAATAAGGATTGTATTCCGTGCGCATTTTCCCCGTGCGCACTTGTTTGGTATCGAGGTTATAAACAGCGTGCTCGGCAATATATAAATTTACGTCCCGGTAAATCCGAACGTCGCCATCGGCCGTGATCTCGTGAGTGCGAGAATTGTATTGCGCGAAATCTGCATAAATGTCGGTATCACCGACGTGAATTGCCACGTTGTCCCGCGCGGTCGCCAGACCATTTTCGTAGGTGGTTTCTCCACTGGAGGTAATCTCGACCGGCTGGTTCTCCGGCATTGCCGTTGCCCCACCAGCGATTTGGATCCCGGCGATAAGAACAAGAAAGAGCCGAAATGGCATTCGCATGGCCGCCTGCCGAAGGTATCGAGCCGATGCGTCGTTGCAAAGGTAAAACGGCGCTCGCGCTGCCCGCTCTTATCCGGCTAAATCGACAATCTCAGTCCCGCTACCTGTTGATTCATACCGCAGCTCAAGACGAGTGCGCTTTGCGTCGGCTCGAATTCTGCGCTGCCTGGCGAGTCCTTGGTAGCAAGGTGCAAGAGTGGAGGCTGCTTTCCGCTCAACAGCGATTGGCCGGCAACGATGACTTGCCACAATGCGCTTGCACCGACGCTTTCACCAAGAGCCGGTTTGCAACTATAAACACAGGCATCCGGGATCGTTTCGTGAATCGCAACCATTTCTGCAAGGTCGACAAATGTTCCATTAGCGCTGGATATCAAGAGCTTGGCCCTGGCGTCCGTCAGATTTGATAAAACCGGCACAATGGCGGCGGCCGCCTGGTTTCGCCGCCAGAAATTTGTGCCGCCATGAATTTGATCGACCGCAACCGGCCCTTTACGCCCGAGAACGACTGCGCCCGCCCCCTCGCTCAAAACCGTGCCTTTGGGCGGCGCTCGAAATGGTTCGATCGGCGGCCGCGATTTCAATAGCCTCCAGCGTCGGTAAGCATCGCAAAGCAGCCAGTCGACTTCCTCTGCGCCCACGATAAGACAGCAATCGAGCCTTTCATCCGTCATCAAGTTTTCGGCCATTTTTAAGGCGAGCATTCCGACCGCTCCGTCTCCAACAAGCGTGTAGCTGGCGCCCGTGATTCCAAGAATTGCAGCCAGATGACTCGCTGATGCGTTGAAAACAGTTTCTGGAAAAAGCAACGGACTCGCCGATTGCGCTCCTGACTTCACCACCTCACCATAAAAGCGCGCCGTGTAAATCACCCCGCCGTTTGAAATCGCAAAGATCAAGGCGATTCGGGTCGCGTCGATCTCGCCGATTGCTGATCTTGCGGTTTCGAGAGCATCCAGACCTGCTGCGGCCGCAAAACGCGAGATTGGACTGGCCCGGCGAAGCCTTGGATGCGGCGGCAAATCTCCAAGCTCATCCTTTGGAACCAGAAAGGTCGGATATTGCGGCTCACCCGCGCCGCGCGAGACTTTTTGGGCAGCCGCTTCCTCTCCGCGAAGCAGACGGTCCCACACCTTTTCAAGGCCGCGACCCAGCGGTGTGACCCAACCCATGCCGGCGATATGCAGACTCATGCTGCGATGGGTCCGTCGCAAACCGGGCGCTGGTGAAACCTCTGCAGCAGAATGGACGCGTTGGTACCGCCGAATCCAAACGAGTTTGAAAGCACGATGTCAATCGCGGCGCTGCGCGGTTCGTTCGCTACGATGTTGAGATTAACGCCTTCGTCTCCGGCACGAAAATTTATGTTTGCCGGCAAGAATTGATGCTGAATCGCCAGCAGAGAAATGATTGCTTCAATTGCTCCGGCTGCGCCTAACGAGTGACCCATCATGGCTTTCGTTGAACTGACCGGCACGCGATCGAAGAGTTCGGCAATCGCCTTTCCCTCCGCCGCATCATTGAAAACTGTGGCCGTGCCGTGAGCGTTGATGTAATCGACTTGTGTTCCGGAAATGCCGGCGGATTGAAGAGCGTCCATCATCGCTTGGCGCGGACCGATCCCGGACGGATTGGGCTGGGTCAAGTGGTGGTTATCGGTCGAAATCCCGTAGCCGATCACCTCGGCTAGAATGTTTGCGCCTCGCGCCTGTGCGCTTTCCAGATTTTCGAGCGCAAAAATAGCCGCGCCTTCAGCCAGCACCATGCCGGTCCGGTCTCGATCAAACGGACGGCATTTTTCTGGGGTGGAGGCTTGTAATGAATCGAAGCCGACAAAAACCAGCTGACACAGGGTATCGTATCCGCCGGTCAAAACCCGCTGATATTTGCCGGAGCGAATGCAGTCAAACGCGTGACCAAGTGCGTTTGTGCCGGAAGCACAGGCATTGGCGATGACATGACAAGGCACGGAGACGCCAAAGGCCTCCAACGCATCTAGCGCAGGTTTCTGCGGCGGATAGTTGGCGATCCATCGCGGCGTATGTCGCAAATCATGATGCTGATCCAAGGCGCGATAATAATTTTCGCCAAACGACATTCCACCGCTGGTAGTGCCGATGACTGCCATCTCCGGCCGAAATTGCCCGTCCTGCGAAAGGGCTTCGTCCAACGCGCGGATCATCATGTGGGACGCGCGATGTAAACGCCGTGCTTTCCGGTTCGTTCTAATCTCGGCCAGTTTTTCGTCGTCAACCTGGCCTGCTGTCTGGCATCGGCACTGCGCGACGGGGAAGCGGGAAACGGGCGTAATGCAGTCGCGGGCGGCTTTAAGTGACGCCAGAGTCTCATTTAGCCCGCTGCCGAGAGGGCTGACGACGCCCGTCGCAACGATGGCGACGCGCGAATGGCTGGTTTTTATGTTCTCAGCGTTAAATCTCACGTTTTTGGCTAATTCCAGCCCTCGATTTGTTATTGCTTTCTGAAACGAAGCATTTTACTAAGGAGCCCGAAAGGGGAAAACAGCGCTTGGCAGTTGGTGGATTGTCAGTTGGAGTTTATTCAGCGGCGATTTGAAATCCGATAAGCGGGAACAGTGACCTTGCGGCTTTTTCCAGGATAGACTCGATGGCAACTAAATTATACGTGGGGAATCTTCCCTTCAACACGACCGAGAACGAATTGCAGGAGCTTTTCTCGCAGGCGGGCGCAGTCCAGGAAGTCATGCTGATGCAAGACAAGTTTACCGGCAAATCGCGCGGCTTCGCCTTCGTCACCATGAGCTCGGAGCAGGATGCGCAAAAAGCCATCGCCGAGATCAACGGCAAGACTTTGGAAGGCCGGGCGCTTACGGTTAATGAAGCTCGTCCGCGCGAGGCGCGTCCGTCAGGCGGAGGCGGCGGTTACGGTGGCGGTGGGGGCGGCGGTGGATACGGCGGCGGCCGCCGAAATGGCGGACAACGTCGCGGCCGTTAAGATCGCACTCGATTTCTTTGAAAAGCGCTTAATCTGCGGTCAGGCGCTTTTTTTGTTCCAACTCGGCGCGCGGAGAGCAGTCGGAGGCGGTGCGCGACCAGAGACATCGCACCAAAGTCCACCGGCGGAAGAAATTTGGGCAGGGCTGGATTCGAACCAGCGAAGGCGTAAAGCCAGCAGATTTACAGTCTGCCCCGTTTGGCCACTTCGGTACCTACCCGTCAGCCGGAGCGTTCTGATATAGCTCACAGCTTGCCGGTCGCAAGTCGATCGATTTCAAGGAGCCCAGTCGCTCGGGCTACTTCTCAAGAAATTCGGCGATCGAGTCCACGACATATTTTTGCGCGTCGCGCGAAATCTCTGGAAAAATCGGCAGCGCCAACGTTTCGCGGGCGGCCCGTTCGGTTTCCGGAAAATCGCCGCGCTTGTTGCCGAGGTAATGAAAGCATTCCTGTTCGTGCAATCCGAGCGGATAATAAATCGCCGTTCCAACTTCTCGCTTGCTCAAATGCACTTGTAATTCGTCGCGTCTTTCGGTGCGAATTACATATTGGTGGTAAATGTGATGGTTCCTGAGGCCGGTTTCCCGGTAAGGTTCGGTCGGGAGGGTGACCATTTTGGTTAGGCCAGCTCTATCAAATTCCTTCGCGTAAAAATCGGCCGCCTCCCGCCGCGCCTCCGACCATTCATCAAGGTGCGGCAGTTTAACATTCAGAATCGCAGCCTGTAACTCGTCCAACCGAAAATTCCCGCCAATCACGTGATGATAATAACGGGGCTCCATCCCATGCTCGCGAACAATTCGCAGTCGCTTCGCAGTTGCTTCGTCACGACAAACAACCAGGCCCGCGTCGCCCGCCGCGCCCAGGTTCTTCGACGGGTAAAAACTGAAACAACCAATATCGCCCATTGTTCCAGCTCTGGCCGGTCCGGCTTCCAGCGGATACTCGGCGCCGATTGCCTGAGCGGCATCTTCGATAACCAGGAGGTCATGCTCGCGGGCGATCGTTAGAATCTCGTTCATTTCGGCGCACAACCCAAACAGATGAACCGGCATGATCGCGCGGATCTTTCGGCCGCGCGCATCGCGGAGTTCTCCATCCGCGTCGGGTTTGCAATGGTGATCGAGGTACGATCGAAGCGACGCCGCTGAAAGATTGTACGTGCCAGGATCGATATCGACGAAAAGTGGAGTCGCGCCGACTCGCGCGATCGACCCGGCCGTTCCGAAGAAACTGTAGGCGCTGGTAAGGACGGCGTCGCCTGGCCCGATCTCGAGCGCCATTAGAGCCACGAGCAGCGCATCGGTTCCGGAAGAAACGCCGATAGCGTAATCGACTCCGCAATAAGTAGCGATTGCTTTCTCGAATTGCTCCAGTTTCGGACCAAGAATGAATCTTTGCGTGGCCAAAACTTCTTTGATTTCCGTCAGGATTTCGCGTTCCAAGCTGCGATATTGTCCGGAAAGATCGAGAAGTGGTATTCGCATTTTCGAGTTAGCTTGGCAGTTTCGGTCGGTCGTTCAATCCGAAGTTTGGCTGCCGCCGGCGAATTGACCCGAGTCGAGAGCTACGTTAGCCTTCAGCCCATGACATTGCTGCGCGGACTCTTTTGGTTCGCACTTTTCGTCTTTTTTACTTTCTGCTTTGTCGTTCTTTTTGAGTACGGCACTGCCGATTTCGCGAATGGGTTCAAGACAGAGGCTGCCCACGTCAAAAGCTTCGTGGTCGAAAAGTTAGGCAAAGCGCCCGAGAAAAAGAAGAACTAATCGCGCGTCTAAGCGATTAGCTGACGAATTCGATCTCGAATTCTGTTTCAATATAACCGGCGCGTTTCCCATCGCTCAGAAACCTGCGAATCGCTTCCCGTCCGATTTCGCCGTAATCTCGCGTAAAATCGTTTACGTACATGCCAATGAATTTCCCGGCCAGGTCAGCATCCATTTCTCGCGCGTACGGCAATGCATGCAGCACCGCTTCGGACCGGTGTTCCAATCCGAAATCGATACTTTCGCGCACGATCTCCGCCAGGTCGCACCGCACGTCGGAGGGGATATCTTTGCGCAAAACATTCCCGCCAAGCGGCAGCGGCAATCTTGTCTTCTGTTTCCACCATTCTCCGAGATCAACAATTTTTGTGAAGCCAGATCGTTCATAAGTCAGCTGGCCTTCGTGAATGATCAAACCGGCGTCCGCGCGCCCACTTTTGACGGCGTCAAAAATTTGATCGAACGGCACAACGACGTATTTGAAGTCGCCGAGATAAAGTCGGAGCGCGAGAAACGCGCTCGTCATTTTCCCCGGGACAGCAATAACTGAATCACGAGGAAAGGGTTTGATTTCGTCAATTCCGTTCGGCGTTTCCTTGCGGACAAGCACCGGTCCATATCCATCGCCCATGCTCGCGCCGCAGGGCAGCAACGCGTATTTGTCTGCCACCTGCGGGTAAGCATGGATTGAAATCGCTGAGATGTGC
Organism: Chthoniobacterales bacterium; assembly: GCA_035622995.1. Lineage (GTDB taxonomy): Bacteria > Verrucomicrobiota > Verrucomicrobiia > Chthoniobacterales > UBA10450 > DASPUI01. The sequence goes on along the minus strand of DASPUI010000142.1, from coordinate 3,807 downwards.
AGCTCGCCGCGAAGCGCGCGCTCATTCAACGTTTGAATGTCTTCAAGCCGATGTTCGAAGCGATAACCGCGCAGGTCGATCTTGTTTTCCGCGATCGCATAAAACATAAACGCGTCATCAGGATCGGGCGAATGCCCGAGCGTGAACACCTCATTAAACCGCATCGGATCATGCTATCGTAGTGGTCTGCGAGCGCAAACCCTCAAGCGCGTGTTGCCATTTGCTATGTCGAAACTGTTTCGCTAGCCTCAGACTTATGGCGAAGTCCGGTCTCGGCAAAGGTCTGAGCGCGCTGATCGCCGCCCGGCCGGCGCCGGCCCCGGTCGCGGATGGTGTGGGTGGTTCGCGCGAGAAGATTCTCGAGGTTGATCTAGCTAGCATTGTTCCAAGCCCGTTGCAGCCGCGAAAAGATTTCGCGCCGGACGCGTTGCAGGAGTTGGTCGAGTCGATCCGGCAGCACGGAATCATTCAACCGCTCATCGTGCGTCAGGCTGGGGCACGGCTGGAATTGATCGCGGGCGAACGGCGATGGCGCGCTGCGCAAGAAGCCGGGCTGACGCAGGTACCGGCGATTATCCGCGGCGCAAGCGATTTGGAAGTGCTGGAGTTATCGTTGATAGAAAACCTTCAGCGCAGCGATTTGAACCCAATCGAAGAAGCGCAAGGTTATGCACGCCTGGCCGGCGAATTCAACATGCGCCAGGAGGAGATCGCGGCGAAGGTTGGCCGGAGCCGGGCAGCGGTGGCGAATTCGATTCGATTACTCGATCTGCATCCCCAAATTCAAACCTGGCTGACGCAAAATCTGTTGTCGGTCGGCCACGCCAAAGTGTTGCTCTCATTGAAATCTACTACCGATCAGCTTCTAGTCGCGGAAACGGTTTTGCGTCGCAGCGCCACCGTGCGGGGAACCGAACGTCTGGTGGCGCGTCAGCTTGGGATCGGACGTGGCCGTCGCAAACGACGCGCGATTGAGGCGACTTCGACTGCAATTGAAGATTTGCAGAATCGATTGCAGGAAAAACTCGGAACGCACGTGGCGATTCATCACGGGGAAAAGCGCGGCCGGATCGAGATCGAATATTATGGCAATGACGATCTTCAACGGATTTTGACGGCGCTTGGATTGCCAGCCGTGGAATAGTGGAGCTTTGGAGTAATGGAGCGCCGAAGTCTTGTATGGCGTCTGTATCAGACGGCAATTCAATTGGCTTCCGTTGGTTTGCTGGCCGCGACAACCACTGCGTCCGCCGCGCCAAAAATCTGGGAGCAATTCTCTGGCGACCGCGCACTGGCGCACGTACAGCACCTGGTCGATCTCGGCCCGCGGCCACCGGAAAGCGAAGCGCTTGAGAAGGCGAGAGTTTACATCACGGAGCAACTGCGCGCCTTGCACTGGAAAGTTACCCGGCAGGATTTTAGCGACGACACGCCCCGCGGGAAAAAGCATTTCGCCAATCTGATCGCTCAGTTTGGCGATAACCCTTCATTTCTACTCTGCTCGCATTACGACACGAAAACGTTCGACACTTTTCGCTTTGTCGGCGCAAATGACGGCGGCTCGAGCGCGGGATTACTCATCGAAATGGCACGCGTGCTTGCGCAACAGCCGGATCTGGCCGCAAAAATCGAGCTGGTTTTTTTCGATGGAGAGGAGGCGTACGAAAATTTCTCGGAAACGGATGGCGACTATGGCAGCCGCTACTTTGCGCGGTCGCTGGCTAAAGGGAAAGGCTCTTTTCGCGCCGGAATTCTTTTTGACATGGTGGGCGATCGTTCCCTCAACATCACTCTGCCGCCGGATTCGCCCGCGCAACTTGCACACGGCATTTTCGCGTCGGCCGATGCGCTCAATCTTCGAAAATATTTCACTTACTTCGATGCTGACGTTACCGACGATCATACGCCATTGAACAATATCGGTATCCCTACGATCGATGTGATCGACTTCGATTATCCGCCATGGCACACGGCGGAAGATACAATCGACAAACTGAGCGCTGAAAGCCTTCGGATTGTCGGTTCGGTCGCGGCTTACTATTTATCTCAACTTGCGTTCAAATGAAGGGCGACTCTTAGCTTTGGCAGGCAGCCAGTCTCCTGATTAATTGCCGACCTTGCGGAAAGGTACAGCGATTGCCTCCTTGCCTCGACGATTTTACGCGTACTACAACTTCTGGGTTGCGCCTCCGGCAATTTAACCCCACTCTGGATATCCCGCTCCCAATGGGTAACTAGGTATGGCTCGCCGCGCGCAAAAGAATATTGGCCTGATTGGGCTCGGAATTATTGGTAGCCGGGTCGCCAACACTCTTCGTCTGAAAGGCTATCACGTTTTCGTTTGGAATCGGAGCCCGCGGCCCGTTCCTAATTTCGTCGGAGCACCCGCCGAAGTCGCCGAAATGTGCGATCACATCCAACTGTTTGTCTCGGACGATGACGCATTGCTGGAAATAACGAAACAAATCGCGCCGGCTCTCGCGCCGCGACACATCGTCATCGCGCACCCGACTGTTGCGCCGTATTCGATGCGGGCGGCCGCGGACATTGTCGAGCGGCGTGGCGCGCGTTTTGTCGAAGCGCCGTTCACTGGCAGTAAAATGGCAGCAGAAAAAGGAGAGCTTGTTTACTACGTCGCGGGCGACGAAATTGCGTTGCGCGAGACACGGCCGACCCTCGAAGCGAGCGGCAAAGAGGTCATCGAAATCGGACGAATTGGGCAGGCCACGGTGATTAAAATTGCGACCAACATCCTCACCGCGACTACCGTGCAAGCCGCCGCCGAAGCGCTTGCTTTGACGAAAAGCTCCGGTGTGCCGCTGGAGAAATTCCTTGCCGCGATGAAAAGCAACAGCAGCAACTCGGGGACGCTATCGATGAAGTTGCCGAAAATGATCGACGGCGATTTCGAGCCGCATTTTTCGATCAAACACATGTTGAAAGATATGCAGCTCGCCAGCCGCGCGGGCTTATCGAATCATCTGGAACTAAGCGTGACCACCGCCACGCGCGATCGTTTGCTCGAGCAGGCGCAGCGAGGTTTTGGCGATGAGGACTATGCCGCTCTGGCACGGAAGTATTTTCACGAAGCTCGGCCGGCTACTGGAGAAGAAGTGAATCTTGAATTGTTCGAACAGCCAGTCGAGAAAACGTTCGTCCCAATCTCAATTCCGGAGCCAATGGCTGCGCCCATGAATCTGGATGCTCCGGAAACTCAGCCAGAGGCGTTGGACACTTCGCTGTCGCCTGTACTGGCGCAGGACCAGCCGCCCGAAAATCAGGCGGAACCAGGGACCGAGAGTGCCTCATTCCCTGCGCCACTGCCTGACGAGGCTGCGCCGCCAAAGGAAAATTCCGAATCGCATCAACTGATTGATCTGGCTCCGGAAACTATCGAGGCCCCTGCCGACGAAACCGCGGTTCAGGCCCGTCGGGGGTTATTCGACCGTTTATTGCGGCGGAGTGACGAAACGTAGGTCGCGAGCGCGGCAAGGGAGGATCCGTCGCGTTCGATGAAGCTATTCTTCGACCTTTCGTCACGGATTAAGCTGCGCATCACGGGTGCCGATCGCGGACGCTTTCTAAACGGCCAGCTTACGAACGATGTGCGGAAAGTGGCGGAAGCAAATGCAATCGAGGCTTGCGCGTTAAATGCGAAAGGGAAACTGACCGCCCATCTATTTTTAACCGAGGACGAGGACGCATTTTTGATCGATGCCGACGCGGACCAGCGCGAATCGCTTTTGGCGCGGCTTGAACGCTACATCATCGCCGATGACGTGCAGATCGAGGATGTGAGCGAACGAT
>DASPUI010000141.1:0-11782 GCA_035622995.1 Chthoniobacterales bacterium | reverse complement strand
TCATCTTCGGCGACGATTCACTCGCCAATGTGTCCAAACGTTCGCGATGTTCTTTCAGGAACTCGGCCAACTTAGCCTGCGCGACGCTGTAGTGTGATGTCTTGAGCGATCGCCAAACTTCTTTGCCGCCTGTAAATGCTCTGGCATAATAGCTCCCTGATTTATGCCGGAGAAGGTTTGAATGTCGTGTTGTTCGCCATGTTTTCGTCGGTTTGCACTGTTTCACAGTGCCAACCGTAGAATAGCGCCGTGAAAATGGCAACAATAATCTTCTTCGACTCCTAGAATTACCTATGAAAAAGGGCCTGTAGCTCAGCGGTTAGAGCAGGGGACTCATAATCCCTTGGTCCCAGGTTCGAATCCTGGCGGGCCCACTTTCTCCTGGCGCACACCGCGTGAAGGCGACGAATTTCATTTTCGATTTTTGATTTCCGATTTGCGATTGTCGAACCTGTGGCGGTCGGACGCATTGCTCTAGTCTTCTTCGAGGTCGTAATTCTCAGCGGGTTAATCCTGATCACGCGGTGCGCCGATTATCACGATGTTTTCGTTGCCGGAAATATCTACTTCAGCGATGCCGATTGTTACTCGCGAATGACGCGCGTGCGGCTGTGTGCCGCGCATCCCGGCTTAATTATTCGCCATCACGATTTTGAAAACTATCCGAACGGAACAACGCCGCATACGACGGCGCCGCTCGATTATTTGATTCTCGGGTTGTCGATTTTGCTAAAGCCATTCTCCGCGCACGCGGTCAATCTGGCAGGCGCGTTGATCTCACCATTCTTTGGATTAGCGAGCGGATGGTTCCTGTGGTGGTGGTCGCGAATGATGAAATTTCGATATCGGTGGACAATGCTCATCCTTTTCGCAATCAGTCCAATCCTCGTTCATGGAACTGAACTTGGGCGTCCCGATCACCAATCACTATTGATGTTGCTGGTAACGATCGGCATTTGTGGAGAATGGAGCTTCCAAAGCAAACAATCGACTGGGTGGAGCGTGTTGGCCGCAAGCGCCTGGGGCTTTGCTCTCTGGGTTTCAACCTACGAACCTCTGTTGCTGCTGGTATTGCTCGTCGTAATCTCGCTTGCGCAAGATCGCCGTCTTCTGTTCACAAAAACTCGACGGCCGGGCTGGATCGTATTCCTAACGATTCTGGCGATCGCATTGGCGATCGAGCGGCGATTGCCTTCTCTTTCCATTTTTCGTTCGACTGAACTTTTCAAGAATTGGTCGCAAACGATCGGAGAACTTCATTTCGTTTCGTTACGAGATCCGATCTGGTTTCATTGGACTGGATATCTGATCGTGGTAGCGCCGATTTTGATCTGGCTCGGGTATCGGCGGCAAAATTTCGGCGCGGCTGACGGTCGCGTCTTGCCAATCTTTGTTGCGGGATTGTTGATTGCCACGTTTGGCCTAACGATTTGGCAGGCGCGCTGGGGTTATTTCTTTATTTCGATTTTTGTGGTCGCCCTCCCTGCTTTGCTTGAGTCGACCAAATCCCGCACGGCGGTTTGGTTCGCGTTTACTTTGTCGGTGCTGCCGGTCCTGCGCGATTTGGATCAACGTTTTTGGCCTAACGAAACGACTCTGGCGGGGCAACTCGAACGTCGGAACGAATCGGTCCAGCTGCGCGAGCTGGCGATTTTAATTCGCTCGACGGAGATCCGTCCATTTCTTGCGCCCTGGTGGCTATCGCCCGAGATCGCTTATTGGTCGGAACAACCTGGCGTCGCCGGAAGCTCGCACGAAAGTCTGGACGGAATCATCGACTCCGCTCGATTTTTTGTTGCTGACAAGCCCCGTGACACGCGTGAAATCCTGGACCGGCGCAAGGTCTTCTGGGTGTTTGCGTACGATTCGGATCGGGTCACGACTAATTCCGCAGCGCTTCTGGGATTGAGTCGCTTTCCGCAACAGCCTTTGTCTCAAACGATTGACCGAGCTCCTTCACAAGCCCCGCTATTCCTTGTTTTTTCCGGCCAGAATGCGACCGCGAAGCTCTTTCGAGTTGTGAATAAGCGGTGAAAAACTTCGAGTTTTCACGCGGAATCCGTTGACAGAACCGCACTCTCTTACAATAATAGCGCGTGTTGAAAAAATTCATACCGCAGAAGCCGATGTCATCGATCGGAGAGGGATCGTTTCATTCGGGGACTGACGAGAGCAGCCGAGCCAGTTACGGCGAACCAACAAGAACCACAACTAACGATTATCATAAGTTTATGGCAGAACATTCAGGCAAAGACGTGCTCTCGAGCGACGTCGAAATCAAAGGCTCGATCAAGTTCCAAAAAGAGCTGTTGATCGACGGCAAGGTAGAAGGAGAGATCAACTCCGAAGGAGTGCTAACGATTGGTGAAAACGCCGACATTCGCGGCGAAATCAAAACCAAATCGATTACCGTATTCGGAAAGGTGCAGGGCAACATTACCGTCAGCGAACGTTGCGAATTGAAGTCGAAATGCACGCTGCAAGGCGATTTGAAAGCGGCGCGTCTCATCATCGAAGAGGGCGCGACATTTATCGGCAAGTCGGAGGTTTCAAGCGGAATGAGTGTGAAATCCTCGAGCCGACCGGAAGTTGTCCGTCACGAAGAGTCGGCCAAGCCGGCCTTCGCTGCGCGCGCATAGATTAGAATCCTTCGCCGAGCATCCGAGTGACCAAAACGCCTGCCAAGGCCCATGTGGAGTGTCCGCATTGTGGCTTTAAGCAGATGGAATACACGGCGGCGAAGAGCACGATTTGCCGGCAGTGCGGCCGGAATTTTTGTCCGAGTGCGCCCAAGCCGGGACTGAAACTCGCCACCAAAGATGAAGCGGCGGCGCAGGAGGCTGCCTCGCCCATGCGCAAATTCGAAGGCTTGTGGAAGGGACGCGGCACGCGCCTTGTTTCATGCTTTGAGTGCAAGCGAAAACATGAGGTCAGCGATGCAGCAACATCGACAAACTGCCCTGGTTGCAGCGCGCACATCGATCTGCGCGATTATAAAATCACCACCAGCTTCAGCCGCTCGATTCGCACGCGGGGGAACGTCTTTCTCACCAGCAAAGGCGATCTCAGCAGCACGAATGTGGTTTGTCATTCGGCGGTGATCGAGGGAAAATTGCGGGGCAACCTTCAGTGCGACGAAACGATCACGGTTAATTTCATTGGCAAAATTCCGGGGCGGATCGCGGCGAAACAGATCGTGATCGAGCGAAAATCGGAAGTGCAGTGTTTTCGGCGCGTCACGGTCAACAGCATAGAAATCAAAGGCCGGATGTCGGCGGAGATCGTGGCAACGGGCGCGGTCACGATTCACAAGACCGGCACGCTTGAAGGAAATGTGACGGCGAAATCGATCGCGATTGAAAAAGGCGGACTTTTCTCGGGACAGTTGGCGATCGGTCAGGCCGGTCTGACTCAGGGAGAATTGTTGCCCACTGAAACACCTGTCGCGGCGCGCGACGGAGGAGCAAACGCTCCAATCGCGGTGCAACCGCTGCCGGCTACCTAGTTCTTGATTCAATGCAAAGACTGCATCCACGCAGTCCCTACGAAAAACTCGGCGGATACGTTCATCTGCCACGTTTGATCGACAAGGCAAAGCTGCACCGGAAAGGATTGCTCAACGGTTACAACTATAAAACCGTTGGGTTCGATAAACACCTCCTCGCGTTCTTGAAAATTGATGGTGACGCCTTTGAGGAGGCCGTAAATCGCTTGGAAGAGGATAATGCGATTTTAGATTGGGTTCAGAAGAACTGTAAAAAGCACTCTGATGTTGCAATCGAGCAATGGAATGAAGCAATGGTGTCGCGCCATCCGGACACGGCCGCAAAAAAAGCGCGGTTCAATCATTTTCTCAGGGAAGCCGGCGGCGATGGACGCAAAGATATTCGGACATATTTCGACTTGATCGAATTCGACGAAGGCCGTCTGAAATAAACGCCGGTCCGCCATCGGACGGATTCGCTGTGGCGAACAGTCACTTTTGTCCTAACAATCGCGCTTTCATCTGGTCGGGCAGAGACGAATTTGAAATCCAGGCCGCCGCTGCACGCGCGTCACTTTGGAGCCATTTGAGCACGATCGATTCGATCTGACCGTTCCTCATTCCTTCATTTCCGATACTGTCCGCCCATTGTGCAGCCGATTGCGGATCAGAAGATGAAATCGCACGGGAATAATCCGCGACCGCCGCATCGCGCGACTCACTTTGCGGCAAAGTGCTTAGCCATGTGCCAGTGCCCACCACATCCGTTTGCGTCCAACGATTGACGATATTTTCAAATGCGCGCTGCCGCGATTTTCCCTCGGGCAATTCCGTTGCCCAGCGGCTGGCACCTTGAGGATCGCCGCCCGCCCACTGCGAAGCGATTGAGCCGACCGCATTCTCCTGGGCGCCAGACGATAAGCGAGACAACATTTGCGCCGCTTTGGCTGGATCAGTTTCGGCCACAGCTCCGAGAACGTTTGGAAGAACGGCATCGCGAAGGGATGAATCACTCAGGTTGCCAGCCCAGGCGAGTGCTGCTTGGGCATCATTGCGTGCCCAGCGAGTGGTCACACTTTGTACCAAAGCGACGTTGGTTCGGCCGTCGCTGGATTGCATCGCGAAATCGGCGGCGGCGTGCGGATCGACATCGGCCCACTGGGAAACGACGTTGCTCATCGCCGATTGTCGCGCCGAACTCGCGGGAAGCTTTTGCACCCATGCGATCGCTGTTTGCACATCGCTATTTGCAAGCTGCCATGCGACCGAATTAATGGCGCTTTCCTGCAAACGTCCGCCTGGCATGGAGGCGACATAATCGGCGGCGGCGGCCGGCTCTAATTGCGCCCAACTCTGAAGAACATTTGAGATCGCCCGAATCTGACCGTCGCTTGCCGGCAGGTCCTGTGCCCATTCCAACGCTGCTCGCGCGTCACTTTGCGCCCACTGCAGCGCAACCTGACCAATCGATTGCTCTCGCGCCGGTCCCGGTGGAAGCGATACCGCAAGGCTGGCCGCTTTTTCGGGATCGCGATAGGCCCAACTCGAGACAACACTTTGCAGCGCGCGGTTGCGCGCTTGAGCGTTCGGCAACGCGTTTGCCCAAGCGAACGCGCCCTCCGGGTCTTGCGCTGTCCAGTTTGAAGCAACGATCGAGAGCGCGCTTTCGCGTGGCGTTCCGGCGGGAAGACGGCTCGCGCCTTCGGCCGCAGCCGATGGGTCGTTGGCCGTCCAACGACTGAAAAGCGACCAATAAATGGCCTGACGATTTCGAATCCCCGACATGTTTTGCAAGAGGTTGAGAGCCCCATGCGGATCTTTCTCCGCGATCGCGCCGATGGCAGTCTGGATCGCCTGATCGCGCACCTGACCTGGCGGCAATTGCTGACTCCAGCTGAACGCCGCCGCCGGATCCTTTTCGGCCCAACCGCTCACTACGCTTCCAATCGCACGATTTCGTTCCGGCCCCGCTGGAACGCTCTGGGCAAATGCGACTGCGTCCGCGGGATTTAACTCGGCCCACTTGCCAAATACGAGCGGCAAAACAAGATTTTTATCCTGCGGTCTCGTCAGACTTTGCGCAAACGCCAGCACGTCGGCGATGTTCGTTGTGTCGGCGGAATCCACCAGGTTGGACAAAGTCGTCAAGGTATGGCGACTACCGGAATGGGCCAACGCTTCCTTCAGGCCACTTACAATGTCGATCTTAGCAGATTTCTCGGCCACTTTTTCCGAAGATGGAGAAATCAATGAGGGAGCGTTGCCTTTCGAAGGCGAGGGCGTGAAGTCAGCTGTTGTTTTCGCCGGCGACTCATTCGTGAATTGGCGCGGGCGTGCAGGTGCTCGTCCCACAGATTCGCGACCAATCAATATTCCGAACAACAAGACGGCCAGGGCGGCGGAGATCGAAAGCAGGATCGCCTTCATCAAGCGTTAGATTATTAGGGCGGCAATTTGTTGAGCAATTTTCAGGACGCTCCGCCAGACCTTTCAAAAATCCTACGGGCCGTTTCAAGGGTTTCTTTGCTGCCGATATCGAGCCACTGTCCTTGCATTTTGAAAGCCTTGACCGGTTTGCGGGTGTAAAGCCACTGAAGAAATCGACCCGGTTGATCGGGATTGTTTCCATCGGCGAGGTAGGTCGCGAACAATGGCAGCACGGCGCGTGAATAATAGTACAGCGCCATTGCAGCAAGTGTGCTCTGCGGGTTCTCAGGTTTTTCGTCAAAATGTGTCACCTTGTCGTCGGCTGACACAGTAACGACTCCGTACTTCTTCATCTCGTTTAAATCTCCAATATCGTGGACGGCGACCGTCGCGATCGCAGGCTTCGCTTCGTGAATGAAGCGCGCGAGCGGTTCTTGAAACAAATTGTCTCCCGCAACGATCAGCAGGTCGCTTTTCGACAAGGTCTTTTCTTGCGTGAGAACAAGATTGATGTCCCCAATCGCTCCCAGCTTGTCGTCATCGCTTCGCGAACCGTCGTTAATGACCGCAATTCGCGCGTTCGGATGTTGAGTCTGATAGCGTGTCGCCCACTTTTGAAAATCGGCGGCAAATTTGTCGTTCGTTACGATGTAGATTCCCTCCAAATCGGGCTCGGCGATCATGTTATCGACCAGCCATTCGACGATCGGTTTGCCCGCGATTTCCAGCAGTGGCTTGGCCTTGTTCAAGGTCAGCGGATAGAGGCGGGTGGCGTAACCGGCCGCCAGGATGAGAGCATTCATGAACGCGCCACGATAGTCACGCATCCCGGATGCGCCAGTTGAGATCGCGTATCGCAATCAAGCCATCACACAATGGGTTTTCTTTTCCAGGCCTTTGGGATGACGCGATGGCTTATCATCAACTCTCGATCCCGCGCAGCGCCGCCTCTTGCAAATGCTTTTGGAGTATTGCGATGCGATGCGGATCGGTAATTTTTGCGCGTGTCGTACCATCGGTGACATAAAAAGTGTCGATCGCAGCGCCGTTCTGCGTGCTGATGCGCGAGAGAACAATCGAAACGCCTTCGGCGTCAAAACAGGACAGTAAATCGTACAACAGGCCAATCCGGTCCGGCGTTTGGATTTGCAGCAACGTGCAGCTCGGATGCGCTCTATTATCGGCGGCGATCGAGGTTGGGAATTCCAAATCCGGTGTTGCTCTGCTTTTCATCGCGCGCCGCGCTTTCTCCAGGTACGGGGCGAAGTCGAAACTTGTTTCCTGAAGCGCCAGGCGCAGAGTGTTCTCGACCAACGTTATCGCGTTCTTGTCCGCGACCGATCGGCCTTGAGTGTCGCAGACCCGAAAAATATCCAGCACCGCGTTGTCCCCGCGGCTGAAAACGTCCGCGCTCAGGATATTGAGTGGAACCACCGAAAACGATCCCGCGATTTTGGCCAGCAGTTGTTCCCGGTCCCACGTGCAAATCGAAACGATACTGTGTCCTTGTTCGGGAAATGCTTCCCAGGAGAGCGCCGGGATCAGCGCCTCATCGCCAGTCGCCGTCGCATTCTCAATAAACGAGCGAAAGATTTTGAGATGCTTGACGACGTCAGGCACTTTGGAAGCGCGGAAATAGTTGTCCGGCATGAAATCGAAATGCGCTTCAATATCGTCGGCATAATCAGCCGGTAACTGCGCGCTGACGGCGTTCTGCAAGGCCTCGCGCTCAATTTTTATTTGATCGAGGTACGAATGTTGGTCGGTAAGGTATTGGGAAGTGAAGTGGTAGAGTTGCCACACGAGCGATTCCTTCCAATCAGACCAGCTTTGTCCGCTCGTGCCTTGCCCGTCCGCAAGGGTTAGTAAAATGAGCGCGTCGAGATTGGTTTGACTCTTAATGATGTGGGCGAACTCTGTCACGGTCACCGGGTCGTCCAGATTTCGTTGCTGAGCCGTACTCGACAGCGTGATGTGATGGTCGACGAGAAGGATGAGCGACTTGCGTTGCTCCGGTGAAAGCTGGAGGCGGCTCGCAACTCGTTGCCCGAACACTGCGCTCGCTTCGGAATGCGGCCTCGCACCGACTGCACGCCCGGTATCGTGAAGCAACAGCGCGAGATACAGGATCAGCGGCTGTTCGAATTTTTCAAACAGGCGCCGGTATCCGAGCAGTTTCGGAGATTCGGTTGTGGTAAGGGCGTCCAATTTATCGATGCAAAGCAGCGTGTGCTCGTCCGCGGTGTAACGATGAAAAAATTCATGCTGAACCAGACAGGTCAGCTGGCCGAACTCAGGAATGTATCGACCCAGAAAATTGACGCTGTGCATCATGCGCAGCACGCGACCGACGTTTCCTTTTTTGGATAAGATTTCTTTGAAAATCTCTCGTGGCGCTTTCGCATAACAATAGGTCCGCGTGATCGAGCCCAAATTTCGGTTGATCGAGTCCGCCAGTTCGGCGCTGAGATCGGCATTGTGTTCCTGCGCAACCTGAAAAGCGCGCATGATCTGGAGCGGATCTTCCTTAAAGATTTCAGGCTGCGCCAGGTGAAGCTGCTGGTTGCGAATGAAAAATGAACCAACCTTCTTTTGCGCAGCTCTCCTGAGCGGCAGAAAACTAAAGAGCGACCGCGTCCGAGCGGTTGCAAAGCCGGTTGCAAATTGCTCGGTGATTTGTTCGGTCACGCGAAAAATATTTCGCGTATGTTCGTAGTAGTCCCGCATCAACGACTCGCTTCGGTGCTGGCTCTTTTCTTGTTCGTAGTTCAGCCGCTTGGCGATCCGTTCTTGAATATTGAAGTGCAGCACGTCGCTCGCGCGCCCGCTCGCATAATGCAGATCGGTTCTGACCCGCAACAGAAAATCATATGCGCGCTCGATGCGCCTTTGGTCCGATTCGCTCAACCAGTCTCCCGCAACCAGATGCCGGGTGGTGAGCATGCCCTCATTGAAATAAGACATCCAGAGCAGGTTTTGATAATCCCGCAAACCGCCGCAGCCGTTCTTCACATTCGGCTCCTGCATGTAAACACTATCCCCGAATTTTGCATGGCGAGCTGCCTGGTCTTGCATCCGCATCTCGGCGAACTCACGCTCATGGCCGGCGACACACTTGAGGCGGAATTGCTCGCGAAAGTTGCGGCTCAACGCTTCATCGCCGGCGAGATAACGCGATTCGAGCATTGCGGTTTTGGTGAGCATGTCTTGATTCGCCTGAGCGATGGCTTCACGAATCGAGCGGGTGGAATGTCCAACCTTAAATCCAATGTCCCAGAGCAAATAAAGGATCTGCTCGGCCATCGCGCCGATGTAACCTGAAATCTTCGCCCCGTTGCCGCCGTGCAACAGCATCACATCCACGTCGCTGAAGGGATTGAGCTCGCAGCGGCCGTACCCGCCCAGGGCGATCAACGCAAGCGGAGGATTTGGTTCGGGCGTTCGAACGGTGTTTGCCGCCGCCGCAAAAATATGACGCAAAAGAACGTCCACCAAATCCACCCGCCGTTGACAGATTTCCCGGCCACCACCGCCTGCCTGATGCTTCAATCGCAAACGGTGCTCCTCAATTTTCAAAAACTTTTTGTAAATCGGAAGGATCTCCGTTGGCCGTCGTTTACCCGCCACGCCGAGTTGTTCTTCGGCATGGGCCAGAACCTTGTCCAAATGTGCGCGTGCCATGCGGTGGTCGACCTCAGTGCAATTTAAGATCGAGAATTTAAAAAACCAGCGCCGCGATCAGAGTTCGATCGCGTAGCGTTTCATTTTGTTAAAAAGCGTTGGGCGCTGAATTCCGAGAAGCTGTGCTGCCTTCTTTTTGTTGCCGTGAAACGGTTTCGGTCACATAGCCATGCCGTCCGAGCAACGCCTCCAGCGTCAAAAGGATTGGACGCTCATCATCAACGATCAGGATGCGCCGGTTCTCAGCAGTCATGCAGAAGGCGGTTTCGCCAACGGTATCACAATCCGACTCAGCAGTGCCGAGGCTTTCGCGTCATATTTCGCATTAAAACTGCCATCATTTGCTTCCACAATCATTCGCACACGATTTAATCCCAGGCCGTAACGCCCGCGCCCGACTTTTCGGAGCGGTTGCCGTCCCCAATTTCTCGTATCGGCGTCGAATTCCTTCTTGGGCTCGCGCAAAGTGAAACTGAACTTTCCGTTTTCGATTTTCGCGATGGCGAGCATTACCTCCTCTCCTGAACGGTAAAGAAAGGCATTGGTGAAAAGCTCCAGCAACGCCTCCTGCAACAACTGCGGGTCGATCTCAATTTCCGCGTCTCCAGCTTGAACATCCCATTCCGTCGCGTCCCTCTTGCCTAACGAGTCCAGTCTTTGTTTCACATCTTCGATAAGATTGGCACAGCGATATCGGATACGCGTTGGGCTGATCCCGGCCGCTCGGGACGTCGCAGCTTGCAGCGCTTTGCTAACCTCGCCGATCATCTCGCGCAGCCGCTTCACTTCCTCCTTCATTTCCGCGCTTTCGGCCAACTCGCCCAGATACGCCGCCTGAAGCTCCGCCGCGTTCAAATGATTCCGGATATCGTGACTTAATTGCCGAAGAAAGGAGACAACATCGCTCCAGGCTACATCGATTCGATTCTTCGGAGGCAAGTTGGGCATGAACGCAATGTTGGGAAAACCTCAGTCGCTCCTTGAAAAACGGTCGTTCGTGGCCAGGCGCGGTAAGACGTAAAACATACACCTGTTAAAGGCCTTATCGATGTTTCTGTGCGCATTATCGATAAAGTCTTCTGGGAATCTCACATGATTGATATCCTCCGACAAACAAATGTCGTCGCAATGACCCCGGCAGCGTTCGACGCATTGCCTGAGCGATGATTCAGCCATGATCTAAATAATAACGGAGCAACGCTTTGTGTCGTTAGTAAAAATATAGATTTAAAAGACCGGGTCTCTGTTTATCGCAGCGACCGCGCCGGAATGGGGCGAGCAGATCCCTCCGCCGCAAGGGCAATACATTCAATTTTTCCGGACTGGCGAGGGCTGCCTTGTCGGCGCGCTTTCCGGTTTGGCGGGGACTTCTCCTTGCTGAGCGATTTCGTATTCGGGTTTGGGGGCACCCATCAGCCAGTGATCAAACCACCCAACGATATGTTGCAGGCGTTCGACTCGGTGCCACGGTTGGCCAGAGCGTGACAGTTCGTGCGATTCGTTAGGGAAGCGCACCATGACAGTCGGAACTTTCTGGAATTTAAGCGCGCGGAACATTTCCTCGCCGCCCGCGCCCGGTGGCGTCCTAAAATCGGCTTCGCCCACAATAAACATCATCGGCGTTCTCACATTCTTGATATAAGTGATCGGCGATCGCGCCTTGAAATCCTGTTCCTCATCGAACGGTGGCCCCTTAAACCAGCGTGGCTGAAACAGGGTAAAATCAGCGGTGTACCACCAGTCGCTCCAGCTCGCGATATCCCGTTGCGCGACGGCAGCGGCGAAGCGATTGGTCTGGCCGACCACCCAGTCTGTCAGCAACCCGCCGCCGCTCCCGCCGGTAACGCCCATTTTCTTCTCGTCGACGTATCCCCGCTTCACCAATTCATCGACGCCGGCCATCAGATCTTTGTAATCGTCCCCGGGATAATGATACTGGATCACGTTGCCAAAATCCTGCCCATAGGTCGTGCTGCCACGAGGATTTGGATAAAGCACAACGTAACCCTTTGCGGCCATCCATTGAAATTCGTGTTCGAAAATGTATCCGTATGCGCCGTGCGGACCGCCGTGGATGTTTAGAATCAGCGGATATTTTTTCGCCGCACTGAAGTCTGGCGGCTTTTGCACCCACGCCTGGATTTCTTTTCCATCAAACGATTTGTAATGAATTTCTTCCGGCTCCGTCAG